>NZ_SOFR01000083.1:0-18214 GCF_004402735.1 Cryobacterium sp. MDB1-18-1
TGCTTAGTCGGTACTCACTGACCATCCCACGGTGGCTCATTGCGTTGAAGAAGCAACGCTCAAGAGCGGGAAACCACACCACTCACAGGGACGTAACCCTGGTGGCCGCGGTTTACGCGACCGTCAGTGAGGGTTCCGAAGTGGCACAGTACGCCTACGCGGCCACTGCTCCCGCTGAGGCGCGCCTGATCTTCTTCGCCGGCGCCTTTCCGTTGGACCTCGATGGCATCACTGTTGGTGTTGAAGACTATGCAGCGCAGGCCGGCAAGGCGATGGAGAACCTCGCGTTAGCCCTGAAGGCGGCGGGAGCCCAACTCGAGAACGTGTTGAGCACGCGGGTTCTCGTCGCGTCTTCCAATCAGAGCGACCTAGTTGAGGCGTGGACGGTCATTCGTGAGGCTTTCGGTGAGCATGACGTGCCGAGCACGCTCATGGGCGTCACCGCTCTGGGCTACACGAATCAGCTCGTCGAAATCGAAGCAGTCGCGGCCGTAATCGACTGAGAAAGTCGGCAGCCCACACAACGTTCCGAATGGCTGTACCCCGGAGACTTCGGAACTTCGGCGAGTTTGCGCCGAATCTGCGTCCGTCGAGGTCTGGTTAATTACCGCCGTCCACGAGCTTGAGACCGACAATGCACCCCACGAGCCCGAGGATGAGCAAGACCTTAACGAGCGAAGCCGGCTCGGCGCCAAAGACCATCGCGTACAGCACGGTGAGCGCCGCGCCAATTCCGACCCAAACGGCATACGCCGTGCCAGTTGGGATGTCTCGCATTGCGAGGGCAAGGCCGCCCATGCTGATCAGGAGCGCCCCCACGAATACGACCGATGGCCACAACTTCGTGAGGCCATCGGACTTCCCCAGGGACGTGGCCCAGACGGCTTCCAGAACGCCGGACACAACAAGCACGATCCATGACATGACAACCACTCCTGTGGCCAGTCTTGTCGCGTGCCGGGTACTGATCCCTCGTCCGGAGCCACATTTCGCGGCCTGCAATGAGGCTATCGCGGTCGCCTGTGCAGGTGCTTGGCACGAGGACGGGACAGCCCGGATGCACGGCCCACGGAATCACGCGGACCGGCTCGGTCCGTTCGCAAGCGGGGCCGCGCGGGCGGCGATCTGATCCCCAAGAGATGGTGGCCTTGATCATCCGAACAATTTTCCCCGAGCCCGACCACCGGTGAGGGTTCCCCAGTGACAAGGCATCGGCGCGCGTCGTCGCGGGGTTACTTGGCGCCAGATCTGTCGCGGTGGCCGTCCCCCTTGGGGGCCGGTCGCCTGCGAGGAGCAGCACGCCCACATGGTACCGTTCGGGGAACGACTGAGTCGGGGTGCAATGGTCGATGCAAGAATTCGATGGGGTGCGCTGCTTTGCGCGGCCGCGCTGGCGCTTACTTGAGCGGATGCGCGCTCATGGTTCGCTTCTTCCGCAGCACAACGGCAATCGCTCCCCCGATGACGAGCAGGCCACCAACCGCGCCAAGTAGTCCAAGCGGCACGCTGGTCGACAGATACGCACCACCTGCGATCACGAATGCGACGCCGACCAAGGCCAGGAGACCCTGGACGACTAATGTTTCGCGCATGAGCGAGCTCCTGAATCGTGCGGTCGAGGTGCATATGAGTGACAGCCTCGCACAGGCTCATGCCGCCGGGCAGCGATTCCCCGAAGACGTTCCGCAATGAGCCTTGATTTGTGACGGTCTTGAGGGCCGACTTTGACAGCATTCCGGTCAGATGCGACCCAGAAGTTCTGCCCGTTTCGCTTCAAAATCCGCTTCGGAAAGTAGCCCTTCATCGCGCAACTTGGCAAGTCGCTGAATCTCTTCGACGGGATCAGACGACGGGGTCAGGGGGCGGTGATCGCTTCGTCGCGATAGCCGAATCCCGAGAGCGATGACAGCGATCACGACGAGCGCGCCGATGACGAGCACTCCGAGGATGACAAGCACATGCAAACCGCACAGACCAAATAGCATCAATCCCCCTTGGACAGCATCGCGCTGACCTGAACCTGAGGCTAGCGCTTCCTCGCTGTTCGCGCAGAAGGTTCCCCTGCCAGCCCTGGGCGCGAGCACCAAGGCAGTCCCCGGTTCACGACAACGGTGCGTTAAGAGACGCCCGATCTGCGGGCCGACGGATTACTCGGTGAACAGAACGCTGGCAGATAGTTTGTAAACATGACAGAACATCGACGCCCCACGTTCCCGGTGGAGATATACCGGAATGAGCAGGGCCACCCGATTGATTATGGAAATCGATGGGGAGGAGCGTCTCCACCAGGAGACTCGTACTCCCGCGTTAGTAATCCGCAGCGATTCGCGCCGACGCACAAAGTCGCCGACGCTCTCATCGAATGGCTGCAGACCACCTTCGACGTCGCCATGGACCAAACCCCGAACGTGGCTGACGATCTTCTCCTCCTGCCAAATGACGTTCTTCGCGCACTGCGGGTCGTGCCTCGCGACCCGACAGCGGCCCCGCTGACATTTGTCCTCACGCGGTTCCCAGGCGTCTACCTTCACGCGGGTTTGCTCCACGACTTCCACTTCCCCGCGTGCGGCTGTGATGCCTGTGACGACGATGTCCTGAGTCTGGCGGAGGAGCTCGAATGGACCGTGCGCACTGTCGTGTCAGGCGGTTATTCTGAACGATTCGGTCCCGGGCGGGGCGACTGGATTGAATGTCGGCTCGAGGAGCCAGGGGTCGGGATGCGATCCGGGCGCAGCCCGACCGTGGATCTGCCCGAGGACCGGGTCAAGTCCGCACGAACCGCGCTTCCGCCTGCAGGACAGTGGTCCCCCTGGCCGTTACTTCCGAAGGGCGAAGCCGACGCTATCATCTGATCGCCCGAGCCTGCTGTGCCGGTGAGCGTTGGACTACACGATTCTGAAAGCGGGAATGATCTACGGCCGCGGCGACCACCTCGTCGATCACCTCAGCCGCACAATCCAGACGATCCCGATCTTCGCCTCTGTTGGACTTCGGGAGAAGTCGATCAGCCCCGTCCCGGTTGGTGAGCTTGTTGACATTCTGGTCGCTGCGCTCGACGCTCGCATGACAGATCAAACCGTCGCCGTCCGCGGCGGCGAGACCCTGCTGCTGAGCCAAGCCGCTCGTCGAGTTGCCCGAGTTCTCAACCGCCGCCTGGTCATCGTATGTTTGCCAGTCGCGTTCCACTATGTCCTGGCGCAGTTCACAGAATGGGCGATGACGGTGCCGCTTCTGGCGAAAGCCCAAGCGAGAATGCTGGCCGAAGGCGTCACGGACGCTGCTCTTCCGGCTGCGGAGCTACCGGACGATCTCCGTCCACATCTCGCCTTCAACGACGCACAAATCCGCGACGCGTTGCCCGATTCGGACGGCTTCAGCTGGAGCGATCTGCGAATCAGTGGCTCGCGTTCGCGACGTCGCGGACACGTGCACGAGCGAGGCTCCGGTCAAGAGCCCGTTGGACGCGGTGAAGGACGTGACGCATGACCAGCCCTGAGCTTCGCGACTGGCCTTCGAGCGAAGGGGGATACCGTCGCTCGGAGGTATCGGCGGTCGTGGGACGTGGTGACTCTGTCTGGGAGCGCGTCGCCCGGGACGTACTCCGATGGCGGGTGAAAACGGCGAGCGGGTTTGCGGTCGACTCGACCAGCCCGGTTTCGCAGGGCGATCGCGTCGTCGTCACCGCACGTCTACTCAAGGTGACCGTCGTTGAGCCGGTGGAAGTCGTGGCCGTCGTCAAGGAGTTCGACCGGGTCGGCTTCGCGTACCGGACCATGCCGGGGCACCCCGTCAGCGGCGAAGAAGCGTTCATCGTGCACCGACGCGGCGACGAGGTGCGTCTAATCGTGCGCTCACTCACGCGCCCCGCGCCACAACAGCCCTAGCGAGCCCTCTACCCGTTGCTGCTCATCGCCCAACGCATCGCGCGCAGACGCTACCTGCGCTCACTTCGCTGAGCTGAACGCCCATCAGCGCTGGCGATGGACACGCTTTGAACCTCTGTCGGAGCGAAATCGCGGATGTCCGCTTGGGGTTAGCATGTCCCAATGGCTGGCGCTGTAGGGTCTGAGCATGTGGCTTGGGGAAGAATTCTGGGGTGAGCAAGGACGCATAGCCAGGATCCAAGCGGGTCCGTGGGCCGGTCGTTACGCCTATATCTATCCGGAACACAAGGACGACTGGTGGGTCATGGTGATTGACCCTTCTCCCAAACCAGACGCCCCGGGGGACAACTACATTGACGACGGCAGTTACCTCGAAGAACTGGCGCGTGAATGGGAATTCGAGTGGGTGCCCCTTGGAGTCGAAGAGGAGAGACTTGAACGAGAGCACTTTGGTTGGCGGCCACTGCTGAGCGCCGAAGCCGTGGCACGGAAACGACGCTCACGAAAGCAACGTTTCCTTTCGTGGATTCACGGCAGATAACGGCACCGCCTACAGCTGCGTCGCTCGTCCCCGATGACCTTGCGGCGGCCCTGCTCAAGGATCCTTCCGCGGCGCTCCGAACCCGAGCCGCCACGGCGAAGTTCTGCGGAGCGCCAACTAGCGATCCTGGTCGGGACCAGGCCGTGCCTTATATCCGAGAACCGACCGATTCCGACCGCTAGCCTCGCTGTCCCAGGGGCCACGGACAGACAGAGCGATAAGAGCAAGACCGACCGGAATCAGGAACCAGGAATACGGACTTGCTGATCGAAGAAGCACCTGAAAAACAAAAGAGAAGATCGACATAGCGCCGAAGGAGAAGAACACTCGTGTGACCCACCAAGGGAACAACCCTCGTTCATTTCGCATGACCTCACCCTACGCACCCGTCAATGGCCAATCCGAAGGGGGGCTCACGGAATGACTGCGAAGGATTGCTTTTGAGGGTTCCCTTGTGAAACGAGGAGCGGGGCCGGCCCTGACTCTGCGACTGGGCCCAAGTCCGTGTCGCTCATGGTCCCGCTTGCGGGCACTCGCTGAATGCCCTGAAACAATCGGGCGGAAGGTCCTGCTCGGACCGGGTTTCGCCGTGATCGACAGCTTCGGAGATCAGTCCACTGAACCACTGGCGGACTACTGTTGCAGCTATGAGTCCACGTGTCAGGCAAACATTGTTGCTAATCGTTGGGATAGTCGGGTGCGTTCTCATTGTTGCCGACCTTGTTCGCCTGATTCTCAATCCTTCGAACGTGGACGTATACATCAATCTGTTCATTGGCGTATGTCTGGTCATCGCGGGTTTCGGAAGCGTTCGTGTGCTTCGACGACAGGACCGAAAGCGCGAGTCGAATAAATAGCGAACCGTTTCGCATCGAGCTTGGATACATCAAATTGGGCGGAAGGAATGCAACTCTCACGTCAGTCGGGGTCGGCGCGTTGACGCCCGCCGCGGGTTCGGCCTATGACACAGTCTGATTAGAATTAGACCTTTGAAGTTCCTTCGACCAATCGGCGTCGGAGCTCGTGGCTAGCACGGAACGTCTGAGGGCGCTGAACCATCGATTCGATGGGCGATGATCGCGGCGTGGGACCGCTTACCCGGATCGGTTCGGGTATTCACCGCCTGAACGTGAAACCCTGCGGCCTCGAGCTGCGTGCTCATCTCACCGATAGGCCAGAAGTACGCTGTCGTAACGGCGTGCGGAAACGGCTCGACGGTGTCGCCCGCGAAGAAGCCGAGGAGGAGGCTGCCTCCAGGGGCAATACAGCGGGCGAACTCGCGCAGAACTGCTGGCAAGTCACCTGGGGCAAGGTGGATTACGGAGTACCACGCAAGAATTGCAGCTGCGTATCCGTCTCGGACCTCGAGATCTTCCAGTGACGCGACTCGGAACGGGACCGTCGGAAATCTTTTTCTCGCTTGCCCGATGAACGCCTGAACTTGATCGATACCCTCTGCATTGACACCACGCTTCTTGAGGAAATTGGTCCAATGTCCAGGACCGCACCCCGCGTCGATGACCGCGCCCCGCAGGTCGCGCGCCCACTGGGCGACAAGCCGCCGATCCGATTCGTGCGTGTTAGCCATCGATCCGAGCAGCGCCGTGTATTCCTCCGCCCGACCGGCGTATGCATCCAGAACCGCATTGCCAGTCATGGGACCGAGTCTAGGAGAAGCCCGGTAGACGTTTCCCCTTGCGGGCGACCGCGGCATCGCAGCGTGATTGCCACCGGCGACGATGATCGTCTACAGGTCCTGCGCTCAGAGCGAATCCGGCACCGACTCATCTCAGCTGTGCGATTGACTGACGCCATGACACGCACACTTATTCTCGGAGGAACCGCCTGGCTGGGTCGAGAGATAGCCGAGCAGTTGGCGGTTCAAGGCCAGGATGTGACGTGCCTTGCGCGCGGTGAATCTGGAGAAGTCCCACCCGGCGTGACGCTTGTCCGCTCCGACCGGCGATCATCTGGCGCCTACGACCTTGTCTCTAGTGAAGCCTGGGACGAAATCATTGAGCTCAGCTATGACGCGGACCTCGTCGCCGGAGCGCTCGAGGCTTTGGCGCGCAGCACGGCGCATTGGACCCTGGTCTCCTCCGTCTCCGTGTATGCGAGCAATGCTGAACCGGGTGCCGACGAGGATGCCATCCTGGTCGAGCCATCCGACCTCGACGGTTACGCGCACGCGAAAGTCGCCGCCGAACGCGCCACGGCGGAGGCGGTGGGTAATCGTCTTCTTATTGCGAGACCGGGCCTGATCGCGGGGCCGGGCGACAGGAGCGACCGGTTCAGCTATTGGGTATCCAGGCTTGCCGCTGCTCCCGAGGAAGCCGTTCTCGTGCCGAATGCCGAGGATCGGTACGTGCAGTTCATCGATGTTCGGGACCTTGCCGGATGGCTCATCAGTGCGGGACTGCGCGGCCTGACCGGCATCTACAACGCCGTCGGGAGCGAATATGAACTCTCCACGGTTCTGCTGGCCGCCGCCCGGGTCGCCGGCCATACGGGCGAACTCATCGCGGCCGAGGACGACTGGCTGACCGCGCACAGAGTCAATTACTGGGCTGGCCCCCGGTCCCTGCCGCTGTGGCTTCCCCACAGCGACTCCGCCTTCGCCCGGCGCAGCCGCAGCCGCTATGTCGCAGCGGGCGGAACCGAGCGAACCCTGCAGGACACGCTCGAGGACGTGCTGGCGGACGAACGGGCCCGTGGACTCGACCGGGAACGTCGATCCGGCCTCACCCAGCAAGAACAGCGCATTCTCCTCACCGAGATCGGCGCGTAAAAATCCGCGACGCAGAACTATCCAATCTCGCTCCAAGACGCCACGGTTAGGAATCCCGCAGAGGGTTCCCTTCGGACACTTTCAGGGCGCGCTTGGCTACCGGTCGGACTTGCCGCAAATCTGTCGCGTTGGTCGTCCGTCTATCGGGCAAGATTATCGGCCGCCGAATATCGCAGAAATAGCAGACCAAGAGCTATCGCCAGGATCGTTTCTCAGCCGCGCACCCGGGTGCCGAGCTGACTATTCTTTCGCTATGGCGCAAAAACTGAAGTCAGAGGCAGCGGCGAAGCTGTTCCTAGCGCTTGGCATCGTCGGCATCCTTCTCGTCGTAGCCAGCGTTGTGCTCATCGTGTTGGCTCCGAGCATGCCCGCCCCGTATTTCACAACCGTCGCTGGCGCCTGCATCATCCTTGCTGGATTCCTGGGCTGGCGAGCTCTCCGGAGGGCCAGCTCACCGAAATAGGAACAACAGTGCCCATTTCAGGTTCCGCTGAGGGCTCGGCTCGCAACTAGTCTCCTCGCGCAGTGGTGTCTGGTGGTTTCTCAGTTGAACGATCCGTGGTCATCGTTTCGAGCCACCGTGGGATGGTTAGCACGGGTGAGGCGCCTCACTCCTGGATTGGCGAAGAAACGATGGAACCATCGGACGCTCTGCGGACACTTCATAGTATGAGCGCAAATGAGTGACGACGAGGTGTACTGGAGCAAGGCCGCGGCCGGCGAAGGCGATGCTTTTGGGGTGATCTTCGATCGCCACAGGGCCCGGCTCTATCGCTACTCGCGCGGTCTGGCGCCGTCGTTCACGGATGCCGACGATGTCGTCGCTGTCACGTTCCTCGAGGCGTGGCGGAAACGCGATGCTGTTCGTTTCGTCGACGGGTCGATGCTCCCCTGGCTACTACGCACGGCCACGTTCACGGCCGGCAACCTCACCAGGGCCACCCGGCGCTATCGTGCCGCATTGAACAGGCTCCCGACCGATGACCATCATCCGGATCACGCCGACGCCGTAGGCGACGGCGATGCCCTCACAGCGTTGCGGCAACTGTCGACCCTGGATCAGCAGGTGATCACGCTCTGCGTTATCGAAGGCCTCACCATCGATGAGAGTGCCCGGGTTCTCGGTGTCAGAGCGGGCACGGTCAAGTCACGTCTATCGCGTGCGAAGACTCGGCTCTGTGACCAGTTCGAACCGCATACCGCATTTCGCCCAGAAGGAGCGACCGATGTCCACTGAACCGAACCAGTCCCTCCGCGATCAGGAACTCCGGCGAATGCTGGTCGCAACCTCGACCGCGGAGTCCGTGCGCCCTCGACGACGCAGCGCAGTCATGGCGTCTATCGCCGTGTTCGTCCTGGCTGGCGCTCTCACCGGAGGCGCCGTGTCTGCCATCGCTTTGAGTGCGGACGATCGGCCAGCCACCGTCAGCATCGACGAGATGAAAAACCTTGTCGTATACGACGACGCCCAGTTGTATGGCACGCCGTTCGTGCTGAGCGGTCAAGGCACTACTACGATCCAACTCGGCGAGGCTCCTGAGGGCGCCAAGCAGATTGCTGTTGCGTTCCATTGCGACGATGCAGGTACCTTTCGTATTCTTGTCGACGGTGAGTTGCAGGGCGAGAGTAGATGCTCCGAGGAAGACACCGCCTCTACAAATGGAGGGGGCTATCACTCAATCACCGGGGACGGTGAACATACCCTGACGATTGCCACGGCTCGCTCCAATCGCTTCGTCGTCTGGACATCGTGGGCCAATCGCGCCACCACGCCTGAGCCCTCCGCGGCCCAGAACGCCGCGCTCTCCGATGGCGTCGTCACGGAAACCGAGTACCGGGATGGCTTCGCCCGCTATGACGGATGCATGATCAACGCCGGCTCTCCGCTCGTGGGAGTCGATCAAAGCGGGACAATAATCAAGTACGCAACCACCGGCGACTCTGTGACCTCTGGAGTGGAGGGTCGCTGCTACGCGCTGGAATTCACCCTGCTGGACAGCGCCTGGCAGATCCAGAACGAAGATACGTCAGAGACGGCCAATCGCATCGGCGCATGCCTCACAGCGCGCGGCATCACACCAGAACCGACAATGGCAGGCAAGAACCGCCAACTCAACGCAATCCCGCTCACCGTCGAAAAGTGCCTTACCGGCCCTTGAGAGTTCACTCCGGCCTAGGGCTCGCCTTCAACTGAGTATTTGAGGCTCTGAGCACCACCCAATCGTGTGGTTGAGCACCGCCGTTCGTGCGGGAGAGCACCAGTGGTGGTGTGGCTCAGCACCACTGGTGCTCCCGGTCATGGATTACGTGGTGGCGAGGGCCGTGTGTTCCCTCATGTTGTAAGTCCCGGTCTCGACCCAGACCGTGTTGTGGATGATGCGGTCCATGATGGCGTCGGCGTGGACGCCGGAACCGAGGCGCTGGTGCCAGTCCTTCTGCTGATACTGGGTGCAGAACACCGTCGAACTCTCCCCGTAGCGGCGTTCCATCAGCTCCAGCATCGTCCGCATCGACTCCGACGGCTTGTCGAGCAGCCACTCGTCAATGACCAGCAAAGTGAATGAGGCATACTTGCGCAAGAACTTTCCTGCCCCGCCGGTGGTGTCTTGGGCGGCGACCCAGGATTCCTCAAGGTCGGGCATCCGGACGTAGTGGGCTCGGATGCGTTGTTCGCACGCGCGTTTGGCAATCGCGCAGCCCAGATACGACTTCCCCGATCCGGTGAACCCCTGGAAGACGACGTTCTGCTGCCGGGTCACGAACGAACAGGTGCCGAGCTGGGCCAGCAGCGGCCTGTTGAGGCCGCGCTCGTCCAGCAGGTCGATGCGGCGCAGATCCGCGTTCGGATAACGCAGCCCCGCCCGCCGGATCAGGCCTGCGACCTTGGAATGGGTGAATGTCGAGTAGGCGTCGTCGACGACCAACCTGACCCGCTCTTCGAAGGTCAGACTGATGCTGAGCGTTTCGTCTTGGGTGTCGATCGCCTCGAGCAGTTCGCCGGCGTTCATCTCGCGGAGCTTGCGTTTGGTTTCCCCGTCCAGCCGGCTCACCGGGTCCCTCCGGCGTAGTAGGCGCTGCCGCGAACATATCCGCTGTCATCACCTTCGGGCTCGTCGGGGACGTGTCCGGTTTTGTCTTGCCCGGTATCGAGGATCGGCCGCAAATGCGCATAGCGCGGGGACCGGACCGGGCCCCGCAGCGCGAGTTGGCAAGCGGCTTCAACTCGGGCCGGGGAAAACCGGCGCGACAGGCGTAACACCGCCAATGCCGCGTCGAAGCCGGCCTCGTCGATGAAGACGGTCTCGAAGATCTTCCCGATGACCACCGTCGTCGCCGGCCCCATCCGCGCCGCCCATTCCTCGATCCGGGTCCGGTCCCAGGCCTGGAAGCTGCGCCCCTCAGGAAGGTCAGCCTCGTTCGTTTGATACTGGTTCGTTGTGCTCGCCGGCAGCAGCAGGTGGCAGGTCAAGCGTTCGTCAGCCCGATAGACCTCGAGCATCGTGTCCGTGACGCGCAGGTCGACCAGGGCGCCGATGTGACTGAAAGGGACGGAGTAGAAGTTCCTCGCCCAGACCACATGGGCGTTCTTATTCACCTTGCGCTTGTAGGACCAGGTGCTGATCTCGAACGGTGCCGCCGGCAGCGGCTGCATTAATGGCAGTTCCTCCGTGGTGAACACGCTCAACCGGGACCCGTCCCGCTTCTGGAACGGTTGCCGGTTGTAGGCATCGATCTGCTCCCGGATCCGTCCCCGCAGTTGCGCCAGGGACGTGAAGGCCTCGTGTCTCAAACCGGCGATGACCCAGGTGGCGACATGGGAGACGGTGTTCTCGACGCTCGCCTTGTCTTTTGGTGCCCGGACTCGGCCCGGCAGCACCGCGGCCGAGTAGTGCGCCGCCATCTCCCGGTAGGCATCGTTGAGAACAACCTCGCCCTCGCGGGGGTGGGAGATCACCCCGGTCTTCAAGTTGTCCGGCACCAGGCGCGGGACGCTGCCGCCGAAGAACGCGAACATCGCCGCGTGGGCGCGCAGCCAAGACTCCTGCCGCATATCCAAGGCCGCCTCCACGAACGCATACCGACTGAAGGGCAAGCACGCGACGAACAAATACACAGTCGAAACCTCACCCGTCGTCGGATCCACCAGTTGCATCGTGGGCCCAGACCAGTCGACCTCGATGCTGCGGCCGGCCTTGTGTCCAACTCGCGACGTCGCACCCGTCACAGCAGCGTAGTCGCCATAAAGGCGACAGAACCGGTCATAGCTCATCCTTGCCTGACCCGCCCCCGTCGACGCGTCGACGTATTCCTGGTGCAGCAGCTTCAACGTCACCCCGACCCGCGCCAGCTCGGTGTGCACCCGAACCCAGTCCGGCTGCGCGAAGACACTCTCATGGACACCGCGGCCGGGGAACAACGCCGCATAGACCTCGGCCTCGGGCAGCTTCGCGAAGTCATCCCAGCCAAGTCCCCGCTGTTCTGCCGCATCGAGCACCGCTTGGATACTGTGCCGAGATATCCCCTGAGCGGACTCGATCGCTCGTCGCGACAAACCCTGATTACGCAGCTGCAAAATCAGCTTCGCTTTGATCTTCCGTACCATTACCGGTACTCCTTCCACCATGTGGCGCTCACATGGTGGAAGGAGCTTTTCAAGTGGTGCTCAACCACGCCGATCGTGGTGCTGAACGATGCGAATCAGGCATCTGAACAGTGGTGCTCAACCGCACCTCGGGTGGTGCCCATAGAACCGAATATTCATTCCAGAGCGCGTTCGACCAATACGGCACCCCCAAGTNAACGCGTCTCTCCAACAAAGACGCGTTGAAGGTTCCCGTGCGGGTAGGTCCTGAGCGGGAGTGGGAGGATCGAATGGTGCGACGTCTTTCCAGTCTCGAGGACCACTTCCGGATCACCGAGATCGAGCGAGCCGCCGGAGAGTCGTTCCGCAACATCAACATGGCGATAGTCGCCGATGATCAACCGATCAGCAGGCAGGATTTCCAGCGCTTCGTCACGCACCATGGAGCGTTTGTGTGGCTCGTCGACGGTATAATCGTCGCCTACATGCTTCTGGAGCAGGTGGACGGAGCTGCCCATATTGAGCAAGTCACGGTCCACCCGGAGCATGCACGTCGGGGAATCGGAGCGCAACTGATTGTCGTGGCTGACTCTTGGGCACGTGAACGCGGACTCCCCGCTGTGACGCTGACCACATTCCGAGACGTTCCGTGGAACGCGCCATACTATGAGCGCCTCGGCTTCCGTGTTTTCTTGCCACGTGACTGGGGCTCGGCTATGGGCGCTCGAATGGAGACAGAAGCCGCGCGAGGGCTGGAATCCTGGCCGCGCCTGGCGATGATCCGACCCATGAGCAAACTCGGAACAGCCGAAGCTGACGTTCACGAATAATCGCCCGCAAGGCATTCCCGTTGCAGGACTTGGTCTCCGTGCAACGGGAACGTCGATAGCTGCGTTCAGCGTTTTGGTGCCAACTGTCGTTGGATGGTTCGGTAGACCGTCGAGCGGGCGACGTTGAAGAGTTCGGCGATTTCTGCGGTGGAGGGCGTTCCAGCATCGTGAATTTCCATCAGGTGCCGTTGCTGTGCGTTTGAGAGCTTGGGTGGTTTTCCGCGCAGTCGCCCTTTCGCTTTCGCTACCTGCATGCCTTCCCGGGTTCGGGCTCGGATGAGATCTGACTCGAACTCGGCAACCATTGCGAGCACATTGAAGAGGAGCCGCCCGACAGGATCGTTGGGATCGTGAACAGATCCTCCGATGCTGAGTTTCACATCCTTGGCGGTGAGCTCGTCGATGATGTCTTTGGCGTCTCGAAGGGAACGCGCCAGCCGGTCGAGCTTGGCAACGACTAGCGTGTCACCGCCGCGGCACGCGGCGAGAGCCTCTCGAAGGCCGGGGCGAGCACGGTTGGTGCCGGTCAGGCCGTGATCTGTGTAGATCAGAGCTGGCCTGACTCCGAGCCGTTCAAGGGCGTTCTGTTGAGCGGTCAGGTCTTGTTCGTTTGTGGATACGCGTGCGTAGCCAATCAATAATTCATTCATGAAGGGCAGATTGATCGCTGCGCCCGAATTGCTCAAGAACCGCGTCGATAGCCGTCCGTCTATCGGACACCCGGAAGATCTAGGTCCAGCACATACGTCTGCGACGGACGTCCCAACAGAGAATGCGGGTACGGCTCTCCCAGCGGTCGCCAGCGGTTCTTCTCGTAGAGGTGCACGGCACCGTGATGATCGGCAAGAACGTGAAGGACAGAGCGCTCATGGCCATGCCCAGCAAGCTCGGCTGTTGCTCCAGTAAGAAGTGCGCCGCCGAGCCCGCGCCCCTGAGCGCCAGAAGCGACAGCGAGCAGACCGATGACAGGCGAGTCGGGTGGATCACTGGCCAGACCCGAGCCCGGTTTCGTTGCGAGTACAAACCCGACGAGCCCAGCGGCTGCGTCCTCGGCCACGATCCAACATTCTGAATTGTCGAACTTCAGTCGAGCTCGCTCGGCCACTCCATCGACCGCTTCACCATCCCGAGCAACGCACGCCGCGACCCAAAGCGAAACGCAAGCCGCCGCATCCTCTGCAGTGCCACTTCGGAACACGAAATCGTTCTCCCCCCACGGATTCTCCATGTATCGAGTTTCCCACCCGCTTCGATGAACGTTCCCCAAGGGAATGGGGTGGTCCCCTGTCCCCATTGCTGATGGGCCTCGCCGCGCACACGCGAGAAGGCTTGTCACAATCACTTGACGCAAACTGCAACCTCCTTGTATCGTCAAGTCGACACAAGGAGGACATGTGGAGAACATTGGGATTGCCGAGATGTCATTAGGCCTGGTCGGTCTCTTGTTCGTCCTAACGGTGGCGTTCGCCGGCGTGGCGATGGCTGGACGGCGCGGACAGCCTCGCCCGCTCGTGCGTGCGCGGCGTGTGAGCGCGCTGCGGTCCGCTGTTGCGGTTTCAACGGCTCTCGCGGTTTTCGCTGTGGCAATCCTGGTACATATTGCCAATCCGGTTCTTGAGCTGGTTCCGTTCTTCCTCGGACCACTCGCGGCGGCCGCGGCCGGCCTCATCGCGTTCACGTTAATGCCCGCACCAACGATCGATGACGCACTTCGACGGCGGAGTAGTAGCGTCAAGCCGCGTACCCTGAGCAACTATTCGTCGTCAGGTCAACGGACGAGGTTCGGGGTCATCGTCGGAACAACGGTCCTGGCGGCCGTAGCCGCAGGGTTGTTGTCGAAAGCCGCGCCGGATGGTCGGTCTCTCTGCACCGCCCTATTTCCGGCCGAGTGCAAAGCGGGCGGGCCGTACCTCTTCCCCGGGTGGATGTTTGCGCTCCCGGTGCTGGTACTCACTGGCGTTCTGGTTCTCGCCACTGTTCAGGCTCTGCGGCGCGTTATTGATGCCCCGGCCACTGCCTGGGCGGAACTGAGCGACGCTGACGCAGCCCTGCGTCGAAGCGGCGTCCGGCTGGTCTTTCGCGTCGCGAGCGCACCGTTGGCACTCACCCTCGGCCTTCTACTCGGAATGGCATCCCTGCCGCTGGTCAACGCGCCCAGTCTGGAGACGGGCCTCGACGTGAACGCGGCCGCGACGTTGCACACGATCGGAATGGTTCTGTTTGGGGCTGCAGCCGTAGCCCTCGTCTACGGCCTCTCGCTCGCCTTTCTCGCCGTCATCGGGGCGATGAAACTGCCTCGTACGGCCTTCGCTGGTCCGCGGTCGGAACTCGCGGGATGATCACCGTCGACGCGGATGATCCGACGCCGCCCTTCGAACAAATCCGAGCCGCTCTAGTAGCGGAAATTACCTCGGGCAGACTCGCGGGCGGTCACAGATTGCCCACCGTACGCCAACTCGCCGGCGACCTACACGTGGCAGTTGGAACGGCGGCGCGCGCATACCGCGAGCTCGAAGAGGCCGGTCTCGTCGAAACTCGACGCTCCCAAGGAACCCTCGTCCGCCTAGACCAGATCGAAGCGTTCGACCTCGACCAAGCAACGGCCGAACTCGTAAGAACAATTCCCCGCGACAAAGTAGCCCTCGCAGAAGTCCTCAAAGCAGTCGAAACCGCCTGGAACCTCGCCAACAGTGATTGAACGTCCCGCAAAGAATCCTGGGCACCCATCGCTCTGAAGAATCAGATCCAGACCGTCCCGATAAAGGTTCCCAAGTGACACAGCATCGGCGCACTCGGCCGCGGGCCGATTGGCCCCAGATCTGTCGCGCTAGCCTTCCGCCTATTGGACGCCCGTGCTCGCGGCGGTGAGCGGTGAGAACACGGGATCACGGAGGATCCGCGCCAAGGTGACTTTCCCGAGAGCGCTCATTCCTGGATTGCTCTCCCGGTAGTACCAAACGAGGCCCATCGCTTGCAGGAACGCCCACGCGGCTCCCCGCCACCACTCAAGGTCATTGCACGCTAGCTCGCTGCGGAGGAGCGATCGTCTTGCGTCATCCAACATGTGCCACCCGGCGACAAGATCAAGTGACGGGTCACTTGGAGCGAAGCCCCCGCCATCCAAGACACCTGCCAGGCGGTCTCCCTCGACAAGGAGATTGCCGGGAATCAAATCGCCGTGCGTCATCATCGCGGGGCCGGCAGACGGCAAGTCCCGAAACTCCGCCCACAGGATGCGGAGCCGATCGACAGGAAGCAACCCATCACTTGCTCCGAAACAGACTTCCATCCACTCGTCGGAGTCCTGAAGGGCTCCACCGCGACCGGAGCCCGCAAACTGTCGTCCGTTCGTTGCGGCGGCGCGAAGCGAATCTATGAGGTCCGCGAGGTCATGAGCGAACTTGTCGGAGTCCGCTAAGCCTTTGGGTGTTGCAGTGGTCCCGGGCAGCCACGTTTGCACAGACCACGGCAGGGGATAGCCGTAACCTGGTTTGCCCACGGCAACGGGAACCGGTGTCGGGACCGGACAACACGCGGCCAACTCCCTCATCGCTACGGTTTCCCGGGCGAGCTCCCTGCTCACATCGGCTGGTTCCGCGGAGCGGAGCGGGAATCGTGCAGTGAGGTCAGCTCCAATTCGAAAGATGGCGTTCACCGTGCCGGCCGTCACGATGCGACGGACGCGTTCAAGGCGCCATTCAGAGAAGTGGTCGGCTATCAGCCGACGAGCAACTTGCTCGTCAATATGCAACTCATCATCGTGCATAGCCATGAAGGTCAGGCTAGCTGATTCGGACGACAGTCCCATTGAGGGTTCCCCTACCGAACAGCATCGGCGCGGCCGCTGTCCTTCACCCAGGTTACAGATTCGGACGTTGTCGTCCGGGCCACCCGGTTGCATACCGCGAGGCCGAGCGGGGCGTGTCCGAGGGCTGCGGTATTGGTCATCTTCGCGAGTTCGGCGCCCGTGATGATAGCGAGTTCGCCGTTACCGTCGAACCCGGCATGGTGGGCGATCGCATCGGCGGTGTGAGAGAGTTCGCCGGCGCAGCCGTGCGCGATCCTTACCCCCAACGCGCACGCCGCCGGCAGCAATCACATATACGCTGCTTGGGGCAGGTGCTGGCGGGCGTAGCTGCCGTCAACGCGACGATGGCGGGGGTCCTGGTCGGGCGGCTCCGTTCAGGCGTGTTGGTCAGCGACGGGTTCTGGTTGAACGGACCAGTCGGCGGGTGCATCGTCGGTGTCGGAGTCGGCGATCGCCTTGGTCTGGTGAACTTTGCCCGGCTTGTGGTGTTGGGGCGCGTAGACGGTATAGACCTGCATGGGCTCATCTCCGATGTTCGTCACGTTGTGCCAGCTGCCAGCCGGAACGATGACGCACCACCCGTCGGTTACCTCTTGGTCGAAGGTCAGTTCGTTCTTGCTTGGTCCCATCTGGGCGCGGCCACGGCCGCGGTCGAGTCGAATGAACTGGTCGGTGTCAGGGTGCTTTTCTAGTCCGATGACCCCGTTGACCGGGATCGACATGAGGGTGACCTGCAGGTAGGTGCCACTCCAAGCCACGGTGCGGTAGTTCGGGTTCTTGAGGGTCTCGGTCTCCAGATCGAATGCTTGAGGACGGGGACCGGTGTCTTCGATGGTCATGGTTTCATCGTAGCTTTGCCCGGATCGGATCATAAGGCTTCCCGCGGTTCGATCCTCCTGAGACCATGCTCGCGGATTTGTCGCGCTGTCCGTCCGGTTTGCGGGCAGTGTGACCCGTCGTGTCACGGGCTGGACACGATGAGATTGTCGTCGAGGGTGCTGCCACGGCGGTCATGTCCTGTTCCGGCGATAATGCGCGCAATGATCAGCATCACAAGCAAGATCGCCATAAGGGCGGGGAACATATTTCCAATCAGCCACAGCGCTCCGTTCCATGGTGGAAACACGCTTGGGTCGAAGCCCCCGGTTTGTTCAGATCGTGCGCCGAGGTAGTCGCTCTGCACGTCGACGAAGACGGCAATCACGATGGCTACAGCCAGCGAAACCGCCGAGACCACGATCGCCGCTGTGAGCATCACTTTCAACAACGGTGCGGTTCGATAGTCACGGTTGGCCTCTGGCATGAAGCTGACAGTAGCAGTGGCTGTTCCCTTCGGACCTAACATCGGCCCGCTCAACTTGGGTGGAATTTCCCCAGCCCTGTCGCGCTTGCCGTCCCTCCTACGGCGTTCGCCTAACCGGTTGAACGGACTTGTCCGGATGTATTGCCAAGTCCGGATACGCAGAATTACCCCGAAGTCGCATCGGGCGGTGCAAAAGGTTTTGCCGAGGCGTCCCGTACACACGCAGGCCCGGTGGTCAACGTTGTCTGGCGGCATCACATGGCTGCGGTTCAGCTATTCAGCTGACTCGAGCCATGTGTTTACGGCGTCTCGTGCGGCGGCGGGCCGTTCATGGAACAGGAAGTGGCCGGCGCCCTCGATGATGGTGAATGTGGCTGCCGGCATTGCGGCGGCTGTCTCTTCGGCGGCGGCGAGGGGAATGAGGCGATCTGCGGCCCCATGGATGATCATCGTTGGGCACGTTATCGACGGCAGCATC
>NZ_SOFR01000070.1:0-12073 GCF_004402735.1 Cryobacterium sp. MDB1-18-1
GCAAACGCCACGGCTACCGAACGCCCGCAGAAGTCCTCGCCACGCTAATCTCGAACCCAACCAATCAAACCGGTGTTGCAGACACCACTTGAATCCGCCCGCAATTCAAGCCGGAGGTTGTGTGACGTAGTTATGAGACTCGCCGCGGCACGAGATTCCGGCGATCGGTCAGGCCGAGAAGGCGAGTTGTTAGATGTCTTTTATCTCTAGGGATACGAGACGAACTGCCTTCACTGTTCCGAAAAAGCCTTCACCAACGAAGCGGGTTTCAGGGCGCTAGGCACGTATGAACGACTTGTCTGCGATGTTGGCTTCCACAGTGCCAGCTCTTCCCAGCCCGAAGGGAACCCCATGCTGACATCGGGGGCGATGAGTTGGGTCCCGTCTGGTGCCAGAAGTGGAAGGTCGAATTTCCTAATCTGAGTTTTGAAAGTTTGCTGCCAAGTAGAGCCGGCCGAGTGCGAGCCGAGCATGAACGCAAGCGTGGCCGCATAGATGTACAGGCGCTGATTCGGCTTGGGCGTACTCGTAAAGTCGGAATCCAGCAGATGATCGAGCAAGTCGCCGTTTGTGTCGTGCTTCTTGATCGATAGCGCTCGCTTGAAAGCTCGGTTGAAGAGGCGCGAGCCGTGTGCACAGGTATTCCTGAAATCAACCATCATGCGGAGAACAGCACCGAAGGGACGCGGGTGGGCGAATCCAAATATCCGGGCCACTGAGCGGGCATCTTGCGTCTGCATGAGGTCGAAAAGAAACGGCAGCTTGCCGAAGCTCAATACCTCGGTGACCGCCCAGATGGGTACCGGCTGCTGAGGGTACTTCAATAGATGATGTGTGATGAACTCCTCGTCCTCGGCGCCGGAGTTAATCGCGCCACGGCATGTGTCCATCCATGCGTCGAACTTAGTCCTGTCGCCGCTGAACTGTTGGCAGATCCGTTTGTCGAGGAACTCCTCGGAGGCGTGTGCGGCCACGTCCTTCGCTGCAAGAGTATGGGCGATCGCCGCTCTCAGCCGGATTTCGAAGTCAAGGAGACCTTCCAAACAGACGCGCGCCAGTTTGGAGTCGAATGCCTCCAACTTCATCACGTGTGTAAGGCTCGCCTCAGGGAGGTACTTGTCGCTCCGGTACTGGCGTAGTCGCCCGTTGATTTCGTCAGGTGGAAGCAGCTGCCGAAGGACGTACCGATACGCGCCTGAGCGGAAATAACCGACGCGAGTCAGGAAGTCGAGCGCCAAATCGCGGTCTGGTATGGCGAGACCGTGTTCCGCGAGCTGGTTCAGCAGCTCTTCGCGTTCTTTGAATTCCTTGGTGTAATCCACACCTCAACGTACCGCGGAATGAAAATCGCCCCCTTGAGCCGAAGCTCAGAGGGGGGCGATGTCTGATAGCGAGAATCTAGCACAGTCAACCGCCGCGCGGCTGGGCGCTGAGCATCCGCGGACATGATCGAGAGCTCGTAACGTTTGTGCCTCGTATCCCGTGGGTTGCGAAACATCATCATGAGGTGCTCGACCTCGTGCGTATGACGCCCCGTCATCGGGCTTAATGTCGGGACAGTCAAACGGGCACCGTCGCAACCCGCCACGGTCAAAACCGCCAGCTTCCGGGGGAGTGCCCGCAAGGGGTCCGTCTTTTGGGACGGTTTCGGAAGGGGGTGGGCCAAGAGCATTGTGCGAGTGGGACGGACAAGGTTGTAACGAGTAGCTGCGGGGTACGCCATAGTCAGACTATGAGAGTAGCCATTACTGGTGGAACCGGATTCGTCGGCAGCCACCTCGCGGAACGATTCCCGGCGTCCGACGTGTCAGTCGTGTCTCGCCGCTCTGGCACGCCCGTCGATGATGTGGATGCGCTGACACGGGCGTTTGAGGGCTGCGATGTGGTGGCTCATTGCGCAGGCATCAACCGTGAAATAGGTGAGCAGACCTTCAACCGTGTCCACGTGCAAGGCACGGCCGCGGTGATCGAAGCGGCACGACGCGCGGGCGTCCGCAAGATCGTGATGCTCAGCTTCTTGCGCGCCCGCCCAGGATCCGGTTCGCGGTACCACGAGTCGAAATGGGCGGCCGAGGAGATGATTCGTTCTTCAGGGTTGGACTACACGATTCTGAAAGCGGGAATGATCTACGGCCGCGGCGACCACCTCGTCGATCACCTCAGCCGCACAATCCAGACGATCCCGATCTTCGCCTCTGTTGGACTTCGGGAGAAGTCGATCAGCCCCGTCCCGGTTGGTGAGCTTGTTGACATTCTGGTCGCTGCGCTCGACGCTCGCCTGACAGATCAAACCGTCGCCGTCCGCGGCGGCGAGACCCTGCTGCTGAGCGAAGCCGCTCGTCGAGTTGCCCGAGTTCTCAACCGCCGCCTGATCATCGTACGTTTGCCAGTCGCGTTCCACTATGTCCTGGCGCAGTTCACAGAATGGGCGATGACGGTGCCGCTTCTGGCGAAAGCCCAAGCGAGAATGCTGGCCGAAGGCGTCACGGACGCTGCTCTTCCGGCTGCGGAGCTACCGGACGATCTCCGTCCACATCTCGCCTTCAACGACGCACAAATCCGCGACGCGTTGCCCGATTCGGACGGCTTCAGCTGGAGCGATCTGCGAATCAGTGGCTCGCGTTCGCGACGTCGCGGACACTTGCACGAGCGAGGCTCCGGTCAAGAGCCCGTTGGCCGCGGTGAAGGACGTGACGCATGACCAGCCCTGAGCTTCGCGACTGGCCTTCGAGCGACGGGGGATACCGTCGCTCGGAGGTATCGGCGGTCGTGGGACGTGGTGACTCTGTCTGGGAGCGCGCCACCAGGGATGTCCTCCGATGGAGGGTGAAAACGGCGAGCGGGTTCGCGGTCGACTCGACCGGGCCGGTGTCGCCGGGCGACCGTGTCACCGTCACCGCACGCGTGCTCACAGTAGCCGTTGTTGAGCCCGTGCAAGTCGTGGAAGTCGTCGAGGAGTTCGACCGGGTCGGCTTCGCGTACCGGACCATGCCGGGGCACCCCGTCAGCGGCGAAGAGGCCTTCATCGTGCACCGACGCGGCGACGAGGTGCGTCTCACCGTGCGCTCACTCACGCGCCCCTCGCCGCAGCAGCCGTGGCGAGCCCTCTACCCGCTGCTGCTCATCACCCAACGCATCGCGCGCAAGCGTTACCTGCGCTCACTTCGCTGAGCTGCACGCCCATCAGCGCTGGCGATGGACACGCTTTGAATCTCTGTAGGAGCGGAATCGCGGAGGTCCGCTTGGGGTTCCCCAGGGGATGGAGTGAAGCTCTCTCCATCACTAATGGGGCCCCGCCGTGCACAAGCGAGAATGCTTGTCACAATCACTTGACACAAACCGTAATCCCCTTGTATCGTCAAGTCAACACAAGGAGAAAATGTGCAGACCATTGGGATTGCCGAGATGTCATTAGGACTGGTCGGTCTCTTGTTCGTCCTAACGATGGCGTTCGCCGGCTTAGCGATGGCTGGGCAGCGCGGACAGCCAAAGCCGCTCGTGCGGGCGCGGCGTGTGAGCGCGCTGCGGTCCGCTGTTGCGGTTTCAACGGCTCTCGCAGTTTTCGCTGTGGCGATCCTGATCCATATTGCCAATCCAGTTCTTGAGCTGGTCCCGTTCTTCCTCGGACCACTCGCGGCAGCCGCGGCCGGCCTGATCGCGTTCACGCTCATGCCCGCGCCAACGATCGATGGCGCACTTCGACGGCGGACTAGTAGCGTCAAGCCGCGTACCCTGAGCAACTATTCGTCGTCAGGTCAACGGGCGAGGTTCGGGGGCATCGCCGGGATAACGGTCCTAACGGCCGTGGCGGCAGGGTTGTTATCGAAATCCGCGCCGGATGGTCGGTCTCTGTGCACCGCCCTATTCGCGGTCGAGTGCACACCGGGCGGACCCTACCTCTTCCCAGGGTGGATGTTTGCGCTCCCCGTACTGGTTCTCACTGGCGTTCTGGTTCTCGCCACTGTTCAGGCTCTGCGCCGCGTTATTGATGCCCCGGCCACTGCCTGGGCGGAACTGAGCGACGCTGACACGGCCCTGCGTCGAAGCGGAGTCCGGCTGGTCTTGCGCGTCGCGAGCGCACCGTTGGCACTCACCCTGGGCCTTATACTCGGAATGGCATCCCTGCCGCTGGTCAACGCGCCCCTTCTGGAGACGGGCCTCGATGCGAACGCGGCCGCGACGTTGCACACGATCGGAATGGTTCTGTTTGGGGCTGCAGCCGTAGCCCTCGTCTACGGCCTCTCACTCGCCTTTCTCGCCGTCATTGGGGCGATCAGACTGCCTCGGACGGCCTTTGCTGGTCCGCGGTCGGAAGTCGCGGAATGATCACCGTCGACGCGGATGATCCGACGCCGCCCTTCGAACAAATCCGAGCCGCTTTAGCTGCGGAAATTACCTCGGGCAGACTCGCGGGCGGTCACAGATTGCCCACCGTACGCCAAATCGCCGGCGACCTACACGTGGCAGTGGGAACAGCGGCGCGCGCATACCGCGAGCTCGAAGAGGCCGGTCTCGTCGAAACTCGACGCTCCCAAGGAACCCTCGTCCGCCACGACCAGATCGAAGCGTTCGACCTCGACCAAGCAACTGCCGAACTCGTAAGAACAATTCCCCGCGACCAAGTGGCCCTCGCAGAGGTCCTGAAAGCAGTCGAAACCGCCTGGAACCGCGCAAACGGTGATTGAACGTCCTTCAAGGGGGCCCGGTTCCGGGCACGTCGCAACCTGCCGTTACTGGATGGCGCGACACGACGATGCCTCCCTGATCCGGTAGAACAACCCCACGAGGATGATCCCAAGATCAAACGCACCGTTGCGACTTCGTCGACCGTCCCGCCGATGGATCTGAAAGATTGCGTGCCCCACCAGTAACAATTGCGCTCAACCAGACATGTGTAGGTATGGGATTGAATCCAACAGGGGAAGATAGTGCTGCTCGATTCGAGGAACTGTACGACTGCACGTACGCCGACGTGCTGCGATTCGTGCGGCGCCGAGCCGGGCCCGACTCGGCAGAGGACGTAACTCACGAGGCTTTCCTCGTGGCCTGGCGCCGACTGGAGGACGTGCCGGTCGAGTACCACGCTGCCCGTGCCTGGCTGTTTGGCATCGCCAGAAACTGTCTCCTGAGCGATCAGCGCGGATACGCCCGCCGAAACGCACTCAACGTTCGAATCGCGTCTGAAACCCGTTCATTGACCGAACCGGACGGCGACCTCGCCCTGCGTTTGGACCTGGTCACGGCGTGGCACCAGTTGCGGGCCGACGAGCAGGAAGTCCTCTCCCTCGCCATTTGGGAGGACCTTTCTTCCCTGCTCGCGGGGCGGGTCCTTGGTATTTCGTCAGCCGCATACCGGATCAGGCTCCACAGAGCGCGCGCGAAACTGCGCCGGCTGCTTGACATCGCTACTTTCCCTGCCTCTACCGCCGATTACTTAGTAACGGAGCGAACGATATGAACGACGACAAGATCATCACCGCACTGCGATCCATCGACCACGCCCCGCAGATACCCCTCGACGACACGGGACGGCGACGGGCCGATGCAAGACTTCAGCAAATCCTCGCCACAGACCCCAAGCCCGAAGTACTCACCAGCCACGTCTCGCGCCGCTCATCAGTCACTCGGTGGGTCGCCATTCCCGCGGCGATCGTTCTCGTCGCCGCTGCCGCTGCCGTCATCCCGGGTCTCGGTAACCCCGAATCCGCGTACGCATCATGGACCCCCACGCCGACGTCGATTGACGCAGCCGATCAGGCGGTTGCGTCCGCCGCGTGCCTGAGCGGGGGAATCACAACTCCCTCCCCGGGAATTCTCCTCGCCGAACGGCGAGGAGAGTGGGTCGGCTTGGCATACACCAGCACCAACGGGCAGACGTCTACGTGCCTCACTCACCTGCCGGTCGACAGCCCTCACGCCGACAACGTAATGACTGGAACAGCCTCTGACAGTGACGCGATAGTTGCCCGTGGACAGTTTTCTGAGGGCGCGATGTCGTCCTACTTCAGCCGGGGCCGCTCCAGCTTCTTTGCGCGCGGGGATGCCCCCGCCGTGACCGTTGCCTCAGGGAATGTGGGCGAGGACGTAACGGGTGTCACGATCAAAACTGCCGATGGTCTGTCCGTCCAGGCAACCGTCGAAGAAGGCCGATACATCGCGTGGTGGCCAGGCAGGGGCGGTGCGCAGGGAGACGCTCAGCCCGTTCTCGCCTACGACATCGCCCTCTCTGACGGGACAGTCCACAAGGACGCAGAGCCCACAAGGCCGTAGTGAGAATCCGCTCGCCTACGTCGCATCAATTCCTTCAGGAGTCAGGCGCCGTTCACGCCTTCATGCTCGACCCGCCGCCTGGTCCCCCTTGCCGCGGGTCCCAACGCGGTTCTTGCGGTACTTGCGGTTCTGCGAAACAGCGTCCCGATGAAGGTTCCTCTACGACACAACTTATTCTCAGGCGGCCACCTAGCCAGGCTGGAAACGTGTGCCGGGAGTGGTGGGGTCGACCAACCGGCCCGGTAGGCGGTCTTGCGCCGCCAGGGTGTCTCGGTTATACAAGCGAGCATGGAGAATCTTCGGTTCAGCGTCGATGTCGACGCTCCCGCGCAGCACGTCTGGAACGTCATGCTCGACCTTGACACCTACCGCGAATGGACGGGTGCCTTCCACGAGGGATCAACCTACGAGGGCGGCTGGAACGAGGGCGACGAGATTCGCTTCCTCGGACCGAACGACGACGGCGCGGCGAGCGGTCTCTTCGGCACCATCGTCGCGAATCGGCCCCACGAGTTCGTGTCGATCCGCTATCTCGGCAATATTGAGAACGACGTCGAGAACCGCGAAGGGCCCGCCGTCGGGCTGCACGAGAGCTACTCCTTCAGCGAGACCGACGGGGTGACGAGTCTCGTCGTCGAGCTCGAGATGCCCGACGAGTGGGCCAACGACATGCGCGGCATGTGGTCGGAGGCGATCGTCACGATCAAACGGTTGGCAGAGCGGGCTTAGGTCAAAGAAAACTTGACCACCGCATCTGACTCTTCCGGCGGGTTAGAGCCATCAATACTACGGAATAGGACTCAATCAGCGTGAACGGGGGCATCGACTGGTGGCGGACTCGCCATCCCGCTTGCGGACAGTGTGACACGTCGTGTCACGGGCTGGACACGATGAGATTATCGTCGAGGGTGCTGCCACGGCGGTCACGTCCTGTTCCGGCGACAATGCGCGCGACGATCAGCATCGCAAGCAAGGTCGCCACAAGGAAGGGGAACATATTTCCCATCAGCCACAGCGCTCCGTTCCATGGTGGAAACACGCCCGGGTCGAAGCCCCCGGTTTGTTCAGATCGTGCGCCGAGGTAGTCGCTCTGCACGTCAACGAAGACGGCGATCGCGATGGCTACAGCCAGCGAAACCGCTGAGACCACGATCGCCGCTGTGAGCATCACCTTCAAGAAGGGTGCGGTCCGATAGTCACGGTTGGCCTTTGGCATGAAGCTGACAGTAGCAGCGGCTGTTCCCTTCGGACTCGACTTCGGCCCGCTCAACCCTCGGGTGGAATTTCCCCAGCTCTCTCGCGCTTCCCTTCCCCTCTTACGGGCACATGGCTCGACCTGCCTAGACTCGACCGCATGGTGAACGAGGTCAGCACCGCCGCGTACTCACGCCGAGCAAGGGAGTACACAGAGGTCTTAGGGTCGATGGCTGCTGTGCACCCATCCGATCTCCACCTCGTTTCCCAGTGGGCCGGCGATGTCGACGGGGAAATCGTCGATGCTGGCTGTGGTCCAGGTCATTGGACAAACTTCCTCGCTGAGCAAGGCCATGCTGCTCGCGGGGTCGATTTGGTGCCCGAGTTCGTCACGTACGCCAGGAACACCTTTCCCGGCGTGAGCTACACACTCGGCAGTCTCGACTCGCTCGACGCCGACACGGGCTCAATTGGCGGGATCCTGTCCTGGTACTCCCTTATTCACTACGAGCCCGAGACGATACAGATTCCTCTCCAAGAGTTGAGCCGCGCGCTCAAACCCGGCGGTGCGCTGCTTGTCGGATTCTTCGAAGGCCAGGCGGTCGAGGAATTCGCCCACGCCGTCACGCCGGCATACCGATGGCCCGTGGATGACCTCGGCACCGAGTTGAACGCGACCGGTTTCGACGTGGTCGAATCGCACGTCCGGAAGACCGCCGGCCAGCGCGCGGTGGCAACTATCGTCGCCCGACGCCGCGATGCCCACTGAGGGATCCCCAACTCGGGCGCCCGATCAGGGTTGCCTTTCGGCGACGCTGGACCTACTCGCAGACACCACTTGAATCCACCGGTCATGGGTTCAAGTCCCATCCGCCCTACTGAACGTCGAACGTCAGCTTGCGGCTGCGAGCGCAGTACGTGCCAAGCGCGCCCCGTTCTGGGCGTTTCCGTTTTCGGGTGAATGGGCGACACTGGCGCTATGCGCGGCGTCCGAACGGTCTGGGTGGTCCTCGCCGTGCTCTGCGATGTGGCTGCGGTCGTCGGCCTCGTGATGGTGGCGATTGGCGGGTATCTGCACGCCAACGTCCTCGGCCTCATCTACTTCGGCGCCATGCTCGGCCTGCTGGCGGTGCTTGGCGCGATCTTCTCCACCGTGGTTGTGGTGAGCGCGGCTCGCTCTCACGGGGTCCGCATGCGGCTCGTCGTCCCGGTCGTGTCTGTACTCTGCGCGCTGTCGCTCGCGATCGGCCCGGCTGCCATCGTGATCGGCTGGAGGCTCACGCCGAACCCGGCGGTCGATCACATCGATGCATTGCGCGCCGAGATCGAAAGGACAGGCGGCAGCGAGATCTGCTCCAACGGGGATCCGGGCCTCGGCCCCGACAACACGACGCCCTGGTCGGACGTCTGGTACCGGGTTCCGGTGACCGACGTACACGGCGAGCTGTTCGGCGAGGCGATAGCGACGTCAGCTGTCGGCCGTGACCTCGGCCTCGCTCCTGTGCCCGTCGATCTCGACACTCCCGGAGTGCTCGGGCTTTCGTCGCCCAGCGACACGCCAGGAGACTTCACCGTCGAGGTGGAGATCATCACGCAGAGTACGCCGCTCCGTTGCTCGGGCGTCGCTGGCTACGACTATGGGGACCCCTTCCAGCCTGATACACGGGAGGTCACGGTCGTCCTTCACTCCCGTCGCATCGACTGACCCCTGGCATCATTTCCCGAAGAGCACGGACCTTTCCTTCCATGGGCCGCTTTGAGCCACCGGTTGATGCGCCAAATAGCGATCACAGAACGCCGCCAGGAAGCGCTCACAGTCACACGCCACATCCCTTCCGGTGTGCGGCGATGTGCGTTCAGGTTCCCGCTTACGGGCACTGCATGTCAGTCAGTCGTGTTGGTGCCTGTCGCTTTCAAGAGATCAGGTCCGGTCGGGCCCATAAGCTGAACGTCATGCTCCTACATTCGGCCGACCCAGAAGTGGCGAATTTCTGGGCACCAGTCGCACAGATCGCGCCTGTCTTCGGGCTGGCGCTTGTACTTGAGGCTCGTCGACGTGTCGTTCGCTGGCCCGATTTGAGCCGACGGATTCGACGCGTGGAAGCTTTCTACTTGTACGCAGCCGCGATCTTGCTCGTCACGGTTGAGGGTTGGGCTCTGTTCGCGATGCAGACTGGCCACAGCGTCCCTGCGCTGCTCGCGCTGGCTCCGATTGTCCTTCTACTCGTATTCGCTGCTCTCGCACTCCTTCCAATAGTGCCGTTTGTCGGAGTGGCGAACGCAGACATGATTACTCTGGCTGGCCGACTCATCCCCTGGTCGCCTTGGCGAATTCGAAAACGCCAAATCCAGAAGTCTCTCTCAACTGCGACGATGATGATCCGAGATTTGCAGGAGCGTCATTCCGCCGCCAACGCGAGGCACGAGAAGCTTCTGGAGGACGGGAAACGTATATCGATTAGTTATGCGGACGACGCTGCGGTCCTCCAACAGGCCCGGATCGAGATCAGTTGTCTTCCTCCCGGAAACGCTGACGTAGTCGCCGAGAGCATCGCGGCTGCTCAACTCGTTCTCGATCAGAACCGCCGGTTAGAAGCCAGAAACATGCAAGAACTCGAAGTGGTGTTTAACACCCTCAAGGACATACCTGAAGTCATTGCCACTATGACGAAGTTCAGAAATGAATTCTCCGACCTCTACGACCGGGCCAAGATCGGATATCTGACTGAGTCAGAGATAAGCCACTGCGAGGACCTGGTCAAACGGCAAGCACGTGTGATCGCCGATCAGCCGTTCTGAATGGGAGCGTGGATTTATCCCACTCACGGACCTGATTAAGTGGGGCACCTTGAGGAGGGTTCGGTGTCCTCCTAAAGTTCTGTCGAACTCAGGCCTCGGTTTTCATCAGTTGCGCAGCAAGCGACTCCAGTTCTGGGCATCCTGGGAGGGAACGAACCTGTTCGAGTCCGCTGCAGATTGCCTAGCTCTATCCAGAACCCGCAAGACGTTAGCTTCCAGGGAGACAGTCCTTTCGGTCCGGCTGGGCCTCCGAGCAGAAGACGCTCTGAAACTCCTTGTAGGCCGCGTTGTAAGTTTCAGGACTGTAGCCAAATTCAGCCTCTTGCCCCATGGTGTCGGGAAGCGTGCCTATGAGTAGTTCCCCGGCCGCCCATGAACGATCGGTACCGTAAACAAAAACGTCGTTGATCGCACCCCTGAAGTCGTATCGAGCGTTTCTAAAGTCATTGATCAGTTTGAGATTTTCTTCAACGTCGGCCGCGCTATGCCCCGCCTGCTGGTACTTGGAGAGGGCTCCAGATGCATTTGCGAAGTCATTGCTCTTGATCAAGAAACTCTTGTAGACCGCTTCACGCTGATTCAGCAGTTGATCGTTCCGTACGTTTTCCGCTTGAAGGTCGGCTGATATGTACGCACCCCAAACCGCACCCCCTGCTCCTATTGCCGCACCCAGTAGCGCGGCGACGAGTGGGAGTATCACGGCGAATCTCCTCACGTTCGTGAAGTCTTCGCGCGCCCGTTCTTTGGCCATTACCGAACGCTATCAGCGGGGTGAGGTCGATAGGTGCGACCGGCCATTCGACGTTCTCGAAGGTCTCGGGAAGCCGTCTGACGCAGCATTCGAGGCGGAGCGAAGGCTCGCGGGTGGGGCGGGCGTTGGAGTTCCCCTCATGGCTGGCCACTTCAGATTGGGTCTCGACCCGAATCTGCGTCATTAGAGGTTCCCTTGTGAAACGAGGAGCGGGGCCGGCCCTGACTCTGCGACTGGGCCCAATCCGTGTCGCTCGAGGTCCGTTCGCGGGCGGCAGGTGAAGCGTTCTAGGTTAGGTAGATGCTTATCCTCGAAGCGCCAGATGCTGAGGGAATACTCCTGTTCGGATCGGGCGCCGGTGGCGACCCTCGCCGGTACAGCACTGTGCTCCACTCTCGCGCTGCATTCGGATTCACGGTACTGGCGCCCACGAACGAACGGTTCGACCCGCGGACCGTGACGACGGAGCAGCTCCTCGATCGCGCGCATGGCCTGGCGGCTGCTCTCTCGAAATACGCGCGCACCGATCTGCCGGTGGTCGCCGCCGGGCACTCCGTAGGTGGTTGGGCGGCCCTGTGCCTGGCCGGGGCTCAACCGTGGGATCGCGACGGCAAGCCGATACAGGTTGACGCCGAGGAACGGGTGACGCGGCTGGTTCTGCTCGCGCCGACAGTCGGCTGGTTTCAGGCCCAAGGGGCGCTGGCGGAGGTCACAGTGCCCACGGACGTCTTTGTGGGGGCGAAGGACTCCATCACTCCTGCATCAACGGTCGAGATCCTGCGGTCAGCACCCGCCCCAGTGAACATTCACACGGAGGAGAATGCCGGTCACTTTGACTTCATGACCGACCTCCCTCCAGGAATGACGCCCACGCGCGGACTCGACCACGCCATGTTTTTGCGCGAGCTCGCCTCCCAGATGGCCGTTGCCATCCATCAATGAGACTGTGAAAACGGAGGCTGTTATGTCTCAGGACATCGGTGACAGTTCTGCATCAATAGATCGGTGACCATTCGGGCGTGTTTGGTGGTGACACTTCTCCCGCGTACACATTTGAGG
>NZ_SOFR01000085.1:0-1290 GCF_004402735.1 Cryobacterium sp. MDB1-18-1
AACTACCCCGGAACGTTCGAGAGTCTTCAGGCCGCCCGCGACCACCTGGCCGAGTACGTGCCCTGGTACAACACGACCCACAAGCATTCCGGCATCGCGTTATTCACGCCCCAGCAAGTCCACGACGGCTCCTGGAAGCAGGCCCACCGCATCCGCGACATGGCACTGCAGACCTACCACCAGAACCACCCGGAACGATTCAACTCGCGGCCGACTACACCCGCACCAGCCGGCACCGTTGGAATCAACATCCCCAAGGAAACTGTCAAAAGCTAGCCCACGTGACTCCACACAGCTTGACATCGAGCGGTCGCCAGAAAACTGCGCTAATTTCGAAAAAAATACTCGAATTCGTCACCCGGGCACAAGAGGCCCGACGCTGCGGGTAACCAAACTTTCGTATCGACTGCAGGTACGAGAGCCATATTGCGCTTGTTGAAACAATCAATATGGTGTGAACGGCTGTGGAGTCTTCGGTAAGTGGGCCCTCTTGAAATGGAGGACTACTGTCCGAGAACTACGTCGCGGCTCACTGCGCTTTGCCTACTGGGCGGGTGGAGTTTTTGGCGGTGGGTTTGCGCGGTTTACGGTTCTCTGCGCTTACCATCCAGGCGTACTGCTCGAGCTTTTCGATGAAGACGTGGAGGATGTCGGCGCTAGTAGGGTCTTCCTCGTCGACTTCGTCGTGCACGGCGCGGATGTTGTCGACCGTCGTCTTCAGTAGCACGGTGATTAGGCCCACGGTTTCGGTGGTGTCGACCTCGCCCTCGGGGAACTTGGGCAGGTGGGTGGTCTTCGTGACCGTTCCAGAGCGACCGTCCGGTAGGGCGTCGAGGGCTCGCATTCGCTCGGCTAACTCATCCGAGAAGAGGCGCGCGTCGTTGATGATTTCGTCGAGCTGCAAGTGCAGATCGCGGAAGTTTTTGCCCACCACGCTCCAGTGCGCCTGCTTGCCCTGGAGGTGGAGCTCTATCATGTCAACGAGGATCGACTGCAAGTTGCTGCCGAGTTTCGCGGATGCCTTCATTGGAATTCCGTTCGTCACCAGCGGGAGCGAGTATGTCCCGAATGGCCAGCTGGCGCCCCGCTTACTCTTTAGTCAGCACCATAGCAGCGTGCGCTTGCGATCCGCTTCGGTTGTGAGGTGCTGGGAGCACAGGATGGTAGTGCCGAACGGGCCGCATTGAAGGGTTGGCTATGTCAACCCAACTGGGACCCACCTGGGCAATCTAAGCGGGACCCGGAGTCTGGTCACAACGAGTGATACTGGGGTATGCGTGTAGAGATTCT
>NZ_SOFR01000029.1:0-50885 GCF_004402735.1 Cryobacterium sp. MDB1-18-1
CCCTCTCAGGCCGGCTACCCGTCGTCGCCTTGGTGAGCCATTACCTCACCAACTAGCTGATAGGCCGCGAGCTCATCCCTGACCAAAATTCTTTCCACCAAAGAAGATGCCTTCCAAGGTCGTATCCGGTATTAGACGTCGTTTCCAACGCTTATCCCAGAGTCAAGGGCAGATTGCTCACGTGTTACTCACCCGTTCGCCACTAATCCGAAGAGCAAGCTCTCCATCATCGTTCGACTTGCATGTGTTAAGCACGCCGCCAGCGTTCGTCCTGAGCCAGGATCAAACTCTCCGTAAATGTTTGATTGCACAAGACCCGAAAGCCCCGGCACATCTAGTGTGACTGACCGCCGGAATGGGCGGACCAGACACAAGTTTGAAACTGACAGAACAAATCATTACTGACTTGCTTTGTTGTTATAAATGTTTTCCAAAGGAATCTCCTGGCCCTTCACCGCTAGAAACGGATCCAAACCACGAGGTTTTTGGCATTTGACATTGTGCACGCTGTTGAGTTCTCAAGGATCGGACGCACCCGGCTTCAGGCCACACCGTAACCGGCTTAGTGGCTGTCGCTCCGAGGCAACTTGTCTAACTTACCGATCCGATCAGTCCCTGTCAAATCCGGTGAATCCCGCCCTCCGAGCACGCCAAAGCGAACTAGAAACACCGAACACCGACCCGACAAGCAACCGAAAGGAAGGAGAGTTACCAGCCTAGACCTCCCACACCGGTTACCCCAGCAAAGGGGACAAACAAGGCGAAGAAGATAAAAACTGTGGTCCCACGTGAGGCCGGAAAGCACTGCGGCTTTTCCGCACCTTTGGGGTACATGAAGACATTACGTGCCCCCACCACCCCCGTCAAAACCCGGACCACCCCGGGCGTGTCACGCCCCCGATGCCCGCCCACGAGCATCCGCGAGAGTACACATTTGGCCCTTAAACCCGCGGTTTAAGGGCCAAAAGTGCGCTCTCGCGGCACGAAAGAAGCCCACCCGACTGCGGGCGGGCGGCGGGCGGGGACGCCGGCGGATACGACAGAGCGCCCGCAACCGCCGCAGGAGCGGTGGATGCGGGCGCTCTGAAACACGGCGTGCGGGTCAGTAGCGGTACTGGTCGACCTTGTATGGGCCGTCGATGGGCACGCCGATGTAGGCGGACTGCTCGGGGCTCAGCACGGTGAGTTCGACGCCGAGGGCGTCGAGGTGCAGCCGGGCGACCTTCTCGTCGAGGTGCTTCGGCAGCACGTACACGCCGACCGGGTACTTCTCCGGGTAGCAGTACAGCTCGATCTGGGCGAGCACCTGGTTCGTGAAGGAGTTGCTCATCACGAAGGAGGGGTGTCCGGTCGCGTTGCCGAGGTTCATCAGGCGCCCCTCGGAGAGCACGAGGATGCTGCGCCCGCTCGGCAGGTGCCACTCGTCGACCTGCGGCTTGATCTCCACCCGTACGGCGCCTTCGAGGGTCTCGAGCGCGGCCATGTCGATCTCGTTGTCGAAGTGGCCGACGTTCGCGATGATCGCGAGGTGCTTCATCTTGAGCATGTGCTCGGTGCGGATGACGTTGAAGTTGCCGGTGCCGCTCACGAAGATGTCGACCTGCTCGACGACCGACTCCAGCCGGGCGACCTGGAAGCCGTCCATCGCGGCCTGCAGGGCGTTGATCGGGTCGATCTCGCTTACGATCACGCGAGCGCCCTGGCCGCGCAGGGCCTCGGCCGCACCCTTGCCCACGTCGCCGTATCCGGCGACGAAGACGACCTTGCCTCCGATGAGCACGTCGGTCGCCCGGTTGAGCCCGTCGGGCAGGGAGTGGCGGATGCCGTACTTATTGTCGAACTTCGACTTCGTCACCGAGTCGTTCACATTGATCGCGGGGAAGAGCAGTTCGTGGGCGCTGGCCAGTTCGTACAGGCGGTGGACGCCCGTCGTGGTCTCCTCGGTCACGCCGGCGAGACCGGCGGCGATCTCGGTCCAGCGGTTGGAAGATTCCGCGAGCGAGTGACGGAGGACGTCCAGTACCACCCGGTACTCATGGCTGTCGGACGCGGTCGCCTCGGGGACGGCGCCGGCAAGTTCGAATTCGCGGCCCTTGTGCACGAGCATCGTGGCGTCGCCGCCGTCGTCGAGGATCATGTTCGGTCCGGCCCAGGTCTCCCCCGCCGCCGCGGCCTCGATGCTCCAGTCGAAGATCTGCTGGGTGCACCACCAGTAGTCCTCGAGCGATTCACCCTTCCAGGCGAAGACGGGAACGCCGGCCGGGTTCTCCGGGGTCCCGGTCGGGCCGACCGCGATGGCCGCGGCGGCGTCGTCCTGGGTGGAGAAGATGTTGCAGCTCGCCCAGCGCACCTGCGCGCCGAGGGCCACGAGGGTCTCGATGAGGACGGCGGTCTGCACGGTCATGTGCAGGGACCCTGCGATGCGTGCGCCGGTGAGCGGCTTCGATTCGCCGAATTCGGCGCGGAGGGCCATCAGGCCGGGCATCTCGTTCTCGGCGAGACGCAACTGGTGCCGGCCCGCCTCGGCGAGCTGCGGGTCGGCGATCTTGAAGATGGGCGCGAGCGAGGGCGCGGTGGATACAGGGGACGAGGCGACAGTCATGCGACCATCATGCCATTCCCTGCGCCGCCCCGGCTGGGTGTGTCCCACGGCCGGGGTTCGCCCTCGCCCGCCCGGGGTTCAGGCGTCGGGGCCGCCCGGGGTGTCCGCTTCGCTCATCGCGCCCATCGTGCTGAGCCGGATGAGCTGCCAGCCGTGCGGGACGCTTGTCAGGCGGGCGTGCCGGTCGCAGAGGTCGAAGGCGTGCGGTTCACGCTCGATCGAAAGCGGGCCGAGCACGGCCATGGAGTCGCCGTAGTCGAAGGTGAGCGTCGCGACGGACTCGTCCGGACAGGCGACGCGGGAGCAAGGGCGGAATGACATTACCGTTCAGGCTACCCGCGTCGGCGCCAGAAGTAAGATGAAGGCATGTCCCGATCCCGTCGATCTGCCGCGCCGCCGCCCGCGCCGATGCAGCGCGGAAGCGGGCGCGATCGGCACGGGCGCGGCATCCGCAGCTCGGCGACGGGGCCGTTCCTGCCGCCGCTGAACACCCGGATCGACCTGTTCGACATGACCGTCGCCTCGACCGTCGACTACCTGCGTTCGGTCTGGCCGGACCAGCTCGCCGACGTGGCCTTCGAGGTCGCGGCAGGCCCCTATTCTGTCGTTCCGGGCGTCGGCGTCGAACGCTGGGCCGTTCACGCCGCCGAGCGGCGCATCGTGTTCTACCGGCTGCCGATCCAGCGCCTCACCCGGCTGCACCGCAATGACGACCTGCACCGCCGCATGGTGATCGAGAGCTGCGTCTTCCGCGCGATCGCCGAGCTGCTCGGCAAGGATCCCTGGGACCTCGCGCCCGATCGCTTCCGGCACTTCTAACAGCACCACTTCTCACAGTGAATGCGGGTGAGCGGATGCCGCCCAAAAAGTAATTCCAAACCGATTCCGTGTCGGGGCCGAACCATTGTCAGCACCACAGACAACCACTTCCCCCACAGACACGAAGGATCACATCATGCGCACTTTCCAGAAGGCAACCATCAGCTTCGCCGCAGCAGCCCTCCTCCTCGGAGGCCTCGCCGCCTGCTCCAGCACCGCGACCGCAGGCTCCGCGGCGTCGACTCCCTCCGCAACCTCCTCGTCCGCTCCGACGCCCGTCGCCTCGATCCCCTCCCTCAAGGGCGTCGACACGGCCGTTCTCCTCGACGGCGACTTCGCCGCGGCGCTCACGAGCCTCGGCCTGACCCCCGGCACCGTCGGCACCGCCACCCTCACCGATGGCAGCCTGCACTTCCCGATCACCGGCGGAAACGTGGACTACTACGACCCCGCACAGAGCTACCGCCCGTTCGTCCAGGGTTCGATCAAGCACGAGGGTTCCGGCTTCTCGCTCACGGCCGGCTCGACCGTCGTCGAACTGACCAACTTCACGATCGACCCCGGCACCTCGAAGCTCTTCGGTGACGTGTCGGTCAACGGCACCTCCGCCGCCACCCAGGTCCTCCTGTTCGACCTCTACGGCGGAACCCTGAAGCCGCTGCAGATGGACGGCGACAACGCGATCCTCGAGGGCACGACCGTGCACATCTCGTCCGTCGCCGCCGGCCTGCTCAACAAGACCTTCGGAACCGACGCCGTCAAGGACCAGCTCCTCGTCGGCATCGCGAAGATCACCGTCGCCACCAAGTAACACCGCTCGAAGCGGGCCCGACCGGCCCGGTTGAATTGCGGACAGAGCACCTTCGTCGACACGACGAAGGTGCTCTGTCCGCAATTCGGCGTTAACCGGACCGTTTCGGGGGCGGGGTGCGCTGGCGGATGCTCAGCGCGGGGGGCGCAGGAAGCGCACGGCGCGGAGGGGCGCACCGAGCATCCGCGCCCGCACGGCTGGGTCGAGCCGGACGGCCGACCCGGCGAGAACGATGACGAGCGCAGCCGTGATCGCCCAGGTCAGCTCGAGCGAAGGCAGGATCTGCCGCAGTGTGAGCGCGAGCGGGATGGCGAGCCACTCCCAGCGACCGCTGAGCGCCACGAACGGCAGCAGCAGCAGCGCGTACCACGGGTACCGCGGGCTCAGGATGAGCAGGGTGCTGCCGATCATCACGAGCTGGCCGAGCCAGGGCCGATCGGGATCGGTCTTCCAGAACACGAGCGCCGCAATGATCACGAGCAGGCCGCCGGCAACGAAGACCGCGGCACCGCCGGGGGCCACGAGCGAGACGAGCGCAAAGCGTTTGCCGTTGTCGTAGCCCTCCTCGCTGAGATAGCCGGGCAGGTAGCCGAGCACGCCGATCCCGGTCGTGAGAACGTACGGCACGTAGAGCGCGAAGAACGTGACGACCGCGGCGAGGCCGACCTTCCAGCCCTGCCTGCGGAGCATCGCCGGGGCCGCGATCACGGGGACGAGCTTCACGGCGATCGCGATCCCGAGGGCGATGCCGCCCCGCCAATACCGCGCCCGGGTGACGAGAAGCGCCGCGGCGAGGGTGAACACCACGCCGAGCAGGTCGACGTGCGAATTCGTGATCGCCTCTGAGGCCACGAGCGGGCACCACGCCCAGTACGCGGCGTACCGCGGGTCGATGCCGCGGCGCCGCATCCCGGCGAGAAGGAGCACGGTCGTTCCGAGGCTGAGCACCAGCCCGCCGAGTTGCAGCGGCCAGTATGTCGCCGTCGGCGGCACCAGGAAGCGGATGCCCGCAAAGTAGAGCTCCGCCGCCGGCGGGTAGATCGTCGGGACGGTCGGCCGGTTGAGCGCGGTGCAGAGCACGGCGTCCGAGGCAGTCTTGTGCGTCACCACGATGCGCCGGCCCTGGCAGGTCTCCGGGACCGTGCCCGACGGCACCGTCGCCGGGAACAACCACTCCGGGCGAAGGGAGTCGAGCCGGTCGTCGGCCGGGACGTAGGCGTACGGCGAGATGCCGGCGTTCTGCACGATGCCGTCCCAGGCATACCGTGCCGAGTCCGTGCTCGTGTTCGGCGGCCCGATCATCGCCGCGACCCCGATGCCGAGCGACCCGGCGAGCACGAGCACCACCACGGCGCGCCCCCGGACCCGCCGCAGCAGGAAGACGGCCGCTGCGAACAGCGCCCAGAGCACCCCGGTGCAGACCAGGAGGGGGACCGTGTCCCGCGTCGGTTGGAAGAGCGAGAAGACCAGCACGCAGTACCCGGTCAGCGTCGCACTCGCGGCCAGGAGGAGGGAGATGATCGTAATGCGCACGAGGCCATCCTGTCGGAGTTCCGCGGCGAGCGCCGCCGAATCCCGGTTCGGAGAGCCGAACGGACCCGCCCCGTCACGGAACCGTAAGGTGTAGACCCGCCCGCGGGCATCCGCTGGATGGTGCAATGGAACATGCGCCAAGTGATGTACGAAGCCCAGCGAGCACTGGCCTCCCCCGTGCGAAACCCGCGGATGGCGACCGTGATCGGTCGACTGCTCGGGCTCGCCTTCGTGCTGTGCTTCGGCACCGGGCTGTACAGCCACTTTCTGCAGGAGCCGCTGCCGGGCATGCACTTCGCGACCCGGCCGGAGCTGCTCTACCAGTTCACCCAGGGCACCCACATCATCGCGGGCATCGCCTGCTTCCCGCTGCTGCTCGCGAAGCTGTTCATCGTCTTCCCCGACCTGTTCCAGCAGCCGCCGGTGAAATCGTTCCTCAATTTCCTCGAACGCGCGTCGATCGCCCTGTTCGTGGGCGCCTCGCTCGTGCAGATCACGATCGGCCTGCTCAACACCTACCAGTGGTACCCGTGGCCGTTCCCGTTCCGGGAGACGCACTTCGCGCTCGGCTGGGTGCTGATCGGATCGCTCGCCCTGCACATCGGCATCAAGCTGCCGATCATTGCCCGGGTCTGGCGCAAAGAGGCCGACGATGGCTCCGGCGACGACGACCACCTGACGGATGCCGTCGCCCGCGACCGCACGGCGACGCCGGAGGCCGTTCGCCTGTTCGGCTCGAGCCGGCCGACCGGGGTCACCGGCCGGCTGCTCGCCTGGATCGACGCGACACCGGACCTTCGGGCGGACGCCACTGCGGCACGCGCGCCGTCAGGGCTCGACACAGGATCCGCCTCAGCTTCCCGGGACGACACGGCCGACGCGGAAGAAGCAGCGCGCACGGCTCACACGCGCCTCAGTCGGCGCGGCTTCCTCACCACGGTCGGGGTGAGCGTCGGCACGGTCGTCGTGCTGACCGCCGGGCAGACGGTCGCCCCGCTCGACGCGGTCAATGCCTTCGCACCGCGGAAGAAGGGCGTCGGTCAACAGGGGGTGCCGGTCAATCGCACCTCGAAGCAGGCGGACGTGGCCGCGGATGCCCTCGCGGCCGGCTGGGTACTGACGGTGGCGCACGCCGGGGTGGAGCGCAGCTTCAGCCGGTCCGAACTCCTCGCCATGCCCCAGACCGAGGTCGATCTGCCGATCGCCTGCGTCGAGGGCTGGAGCCAGCTGGCGCGGTGGCGCGGGGTTCGCCTGAGCGATCTGGCCGATCTGGTGTCGGCGGATGCCGCGGCATCCTTTCGCCTGACCAGCCTCGAGAAGAAGGGCGCGTACCGCCAGACCACGATGGGGTCGGAGTACGTGCGCGACCAGCTCACTCTCGTCGCTCTCGAGCTCAACGGGGAGACCCTCGACCTCGAGCACGGTTACCCGGCCCGGATGATCGCCCCCGGGCGGCCCGGGGTGCTGCAAACCAAATGGCTGAGCCGGATCGAGGCGATGGACGTATGAGTACCGCACGCACTGCAGGAAACCGAAGCGTCGAAGCATCCGGATCGGGCGAACTGGGGCCGGCCCTCCGCGTCACGCGGATCGTGCTGATCACGCTCGGCCTCGCTGGTCTCGCCTGGGGCGCCTATGTACTGTTCGACAGCGTGAAGCCCGCGCGGATTCCCGGTATCGCCCTGTGGATGGGCGCGGCGATCGTGTTGCACGACGGGGTGATCTCGCCGCTCGTGTTCTTCTGCGGGATCCTGCTGCGCCGGGCCGGGCACCGAATCAGCGGAACGGTCATCCTCGTCGTGCAGGGGGCGATTGTGGTCGGCTCCGTCATGAGCCTGATCGTGGTGCCGTTGCTGATCGCGCAGTCGCGCGGCACCGGCAACCCGACGGTGTTGCCCCTCGACTACGGCGTGAACTTCGCCGTGTTCTGGGCAGCTGTCGCCGTCGTCACCGCGGCCGTGTCGTTCGGCCTCTACGCGCGGGGCCGGCGCCGGCTGCGCTGACCCGCGTCGCGCGAGAACCGTAAGGTCGGAGAAATTCGCGACACACGTCATCCGCTGCCGGAGGTGACGGCGTGTCGCGAAAAACTCCGACTTCACGCCGATCGAGACGACGGGCGAATGCCCGGTTGCGGGCGCGGGGCGAGCGCGGGGACTCAGGCGTGGAGGAGGCGGGCGAACCAGCGGCCATCCAGGCGCCAGTCGTGCGCGACCCGGAGCCCCGCGTCGGCGGCATGGCCGGCGAGGGCGTCGACGCCGACCTCCGCCCAGGGGAAGACGTCGCTGAGGAGGCCGGAGGCATCCTCGAGCCGGCCCTCGTAGCGTTCATTGCGCGCCGGGTCGTGGCTGACCTCGACGAGGAGCGCGCCCCGGGGCGCGAGAAGTTCGGCGCAGCGGGTCAGGAGCGCGGTCACGTCGCCGCCGATGCCGATGTTCCCGTCGACGAGGAGCGCGCCCGCCCAGCCGCCCTCGAGCGGCATCGGGTCGAAGACGCTGCGCTTGAGCACGCTGAGGCCGGCGTCGACGGCGATCCGTACGGCGGTCGGCGAAACGTCGATTCCAAGCGCGGACAGGCCGCGGTCCATCGCGGCACGCACCATCCGACCAGGGCCGCAGCCGATGTCGAGGACAGGACCGGTCAGGCCGTCGAGCAGGAGCTGGTCGGTGTCGTCGGCGTCGGCGCTCCACCGGGCGGCGTCCATGGTCGCGGCGGCGATGAGGCCGCCGTCCCGGGAACGGCGGAGGTAGAGAACGTTGTCGGCGTTGCGCAGCGCGGCCGCATAGGGTTCCGCCCCGCCGGCGCCGAAGGTCGCGGGGGCGAGGTCGAGGGCGGATGTCCGCTCGCCGGGGACGCGATCGAGGCGATCGGGTTCGAGGATGTCCCATTCGAGGATGCGGGCGGCCTGCGCATTCATGCGCGCACCGGAATTCCGGTGGCGACAGCGCCGGTCGCGTCGCGATCGGCGGGGCGGGCGTCCGTGCGGGCGGCCGTAGCGCCGGGGAGCAGTGCGGCGAGGGTACGTGCGAAGCGCCCATTCGGAACCGTGGCGGCGACGGAGTGCGCATCTGCGATCGTGTCGACATCGGTGAGCACGGGCAGGTGCCGCACCCGGAGGCCCGCCTCCTCCAAGCGATCGAGCTGCCGGGCCCCGGTGTCGTCCATCGACATCGCGACGCCGCGAATCAGGTCCCCGCGCCGGGAGTGACCGTTCCGGGAGTGACCGCGGCTCGACCCTCCGCGCGGCTCGGCGAGCGCGAGCGCCCAGAAGCCGCCGTCGTCCGCGAGGCCGAGCCAGGCATCCGTGTCGTCTGGCCAGTCGGTGAAGACCGGCGCGAGCAGCTCGGTGGTCACCTGCGGGGTGTCCATGCCGATCAGGACGGTCGGTTCGTCGAGCCCGTCGAAGATGGCGGCGAGGCGCTCGTCGAGACCGCCGGCGACCTGGGGCAGGATCTCGAACTCAGCGGCCAGGCGCGGCGGGGTGACCCCGTCGAAGGCGAGGATGCGGCGCGAGGCCGGGAGGGCGAGCGCTGCGGTCAGGGTGTCGTCGAGGCTCGCGGCGGCGAGCTCGGCGGCCTGCTCGAAGGAGAGCGCCGGGTGCAGGCGGGTCTTGACCCGGCCGGGCAGGCACTCTTTGGCGATCACGACGAGGGCCGTCATTTCCGGGCCTCGCGCAGCAGGGCGGACATGTCGCCGATCGCGGTCACGGTGCCGCGGATCGTTCCGGTCACTTTGCTGCGCCCGACCCGCGGCGAATAGGAGGAGTCGACCTCGCGGATGCTCCATCCCGCGTCGGACGCACGGAGGAACATCTCGAGCGGGTAGCCGCTGCGTCGGTCCTGGAGGTCGAGGGACAGCAGCGCCGGGCGCCGGGCGGCCCGCATGGGGCCGAGGTCATGTATGTTCACACCGGTTATTCGGCGCAGGCGCCAGGAAAGACTGGAATTGGCCAGGCGGGCGTGCAGTGGCCAGGATCCGCGGGTCGTGGGACGGCGGCGGCCGAGCACGAGGTCGGCGTCTCCGGCGAGGATCGGGCCGACGATGCGCGGAAGTTCGGCCGGGTCCATCGACGCGTCGGCGTCGCAGAACGCTACGATCGGGGCGGTCGCGGCAAGGAGCCCCGCGTGGGCGGCGGCGCCGAAGCCGCGGCGCTCCTCGTGCACGACGAGGGCGCCCGCCGCTGCGGCGATCTCGGCCGAGCCGTCGGTCGACCCGTTGTCGACGACGATCGCCCGGTAGCCCTCCGGCAGGCGCGACAGCACCCACGGCAGGGCGCCGGCCTCGTTGAGGCACGGGAGCACGAGGTCGACCTGGATCGGAGTCATCTTCCGACCCTAAAGGGGCGCCGACCCGGAACAGGGCCGAGAACATTACGGACTGAGGAAGAACACCGGGAGCAGCCCCGCGGCGTTTCCGGCCGGCCGGGGCCACCGTATCCTGAGACCGTGACAGCCCCTTCCACTCCCACCGCCCCGGTTCCCCCCGCTCCCCCTGAGGAACGGCGCATCCTCGTGGTCGACGACGACCCGACCGTGCTCGAGATCGTCTGCCGGTACCTCCGCGCCGCCGGGTTCCTGGTCGATGAGGCCCCGGACGGGCTGAGCGCGCTCCGCCTCGCCGAGGAGAAGCGGCCGCACCTCGTTGTCCTCGACCGGATGCTTCCGCTCCTGGACGGGATCGAGGTGTGCCGCCGGGTGCGCAGCACCTGGGCCATCCCCGTGATCATGCTCACCGCCCTCAACCAGGAGGACGACCGCATCGACGGCCTCGAGGCCGGTGCGGACGACTACCTCGCCAAACCGTTCTCGCCGCGCGAGCTCGTGCTGCGGGTGCAGGCCGTGTTGCGGCGCACCGGCCAGGCCGCAGCCCAGGCTGCCGCGCAATCGGCCGGGCAGGGCGCGGGCGGGGCATCGGGCCTGCCGACCGTGCCGCTCGCGATCGGCGACTTCACCCTCGACACCGCCGCACACGAGCTGCGCCTGCACGGAACGCCGCTCGTGCTCACGGTGCGCGAGTTCGACCTGCTCTCCTACCTGCTCCGGCACCCGCACACGGTCCTCGGCCGGGAGGACCTGCTCCGCTCGGTGTGGGGGTGGGAATTCGGCGACCTCTCGACCGTGACCGTGCATGTGCGGAGGCTGCGGGAGAAGATCGAGGCCGACCCGGCGCATCCGCTGCTGTTGCAGACGGTGTGGGGCGTCGGCTACCGGTTCGACCCTGTCCCGCTCGGCCCGTCGGGAACCCGCGGCGCACCGGATTCCGCGACCGCAGAAGACCGGACGATCTCGTGACGACCGAGGTGCTCGTCATCGTCGCGCTCAACGCCCTTGCGTGCGCGGTCGTCACCGGCGCGCTCGGCCTGCTCGCGCTGCGGATGATGAAGCGGTCCTCGTTCGTGGTCCAGCTCATGCTCGTCGCCCTCGCGGCGATCGTCTCCGTCGTCGGGGGGATGTCGGCGGTCGCCACCCAGATGTACGTCTCGACCCACGACCTCGGCGTCTTCTACTCGGTCGCCGCAGTCGCCGGGCTCGTGTCGCTCGTGATGGCCGCGCTTCTCGGACGCACCCTCGTGCGCGACAGCAGGCACCTGCGCAGCGCGGCCGAACGCCTCGGCCGCGGCGAATCGGTCGCGGCCGACGGCGACGCCGCCGCCCCGCGGCACAGCACGACCGAGTTCAGCGACCTCGCCGGGGAACTCGCCGCGACGGGGGCCCGCCTCGCCGAGTCCCGGGCTCGCGAACGACGCGTGGAGGAATCCCGGCGCGAACTGATCGCGTGGATCTCGCACGACCTGCGGACGCCGCTCGCCGGCATCCGCGCCATGGCGGAGGCGCTCGAGGACGGGATGGTCGAGGACCCCGCCCGGTATTACCCGCGGATGCGCGACCAGGTCGACCGGTTGAGCGGGATGGTCGACGACCTCTTCGAACTGTCGCGGATCCATTCAGGGACGCTGCGCCTCGCGCTCGAGCCGGTCGCGCTCTACGACCTGATCAGTGACACCGTCGCGGGCTTCGGACCCGTAGCGCACGCGAAGTCCCTCGACCTGCGATTCGCCGGCGAGACGGGGCTGACGGTCCTTGCCGATCCGCGCGAACTGTCCCGCGTTGTCGGGAACCTCGTGATGAATGCGATCCAGCATTCGCCGTCCGGGAGCCCGATCACGGTGTCGGTGCGCGAACGGGGGGACGGCGGGGCCGTGATCTCCGTCGAGGACGCGGCAGGCGGCATCCCGGAACAGGACATCGACCGGGTGTTCGAGGCCGGCTGGCGGGCGAGCGAGCCGCGCACCCCCGGCGGGGCTGGACTCGGCCTCGCCATCGTGCAGGGCATCGTCACAGCGCACCAGGGCGAGGTGATCGTGCAGAACGTGCCGAACGGATGCCGTTTCGACGTGTTGCTGCCGCGGCGCGCGGTCGCCGTCTAGGCCAGCACGAGCGGGAGGAAGATCGTGTCGACGATCTCCAGGATGGTCTCCTCCGGCACGGCGGAGTGCGTCATCAGGACCTCGTGCCGGAACAGGTCGACGGGAAGGTTCCTGATCCTCGGGGTCAGCCTCGAGGCATCGATCTCGCCGCGCTCGAGTGCCCGGGCGATCACGCCGTCCATGATCGGGCCCTGGCCACCGGAGATCGATTCCCGGAGGTCGGCCAGGCTCGTCCCGGTGGCGCGGTAGTAGTCGGCGAGGGACACGACAAGCTGCGTCGCGATCCGGACGCGGCGCTCGTTCGCTTGCCGGAGGAGCGCGATCACGTCCCCGCGCAGGCTTCCGGTGTCCTTCACCTCGATCGGGTCCTGCGCAACGACGTGAACGATGGCCGCGCGGGCCAGCTCCGGCTTGCCCGGCCAGCGCCGGTAAAGCACGGCGCGGCTCGTCCCTGCGCGGGTGGCGACGGCGTCGATCGTGAAACTCTCGTAGCCACGCTCGGTCAGCTCGGCCCACGCCGCGTCGAGCAGGGCGCCCTCGAGCGCGGGTCCGCGGCGGCGCGTGCGGGCGTCATCCTGGCCACTAAGAGACATTGCGTATCCTAAACTCCTCGTCTATGCTTCGAATCATTCGATACACACTGTACCTTATGAGGAGCCATGGCTGAGATGGAGACGTTGGATCCGGTCCTGCGGCGGACCGCGATCGCCGTTGTCGTCGGGGCGCTCGCGGTGGTGTTCGACACCACGATCGTCAGTATCGCCCTCCGCACGCTCGCGACGGAGCTGAACACGACCGTCGACGTCATCCAATGGGTGACGACGGGCTACCTGCTCGCCCTCGGCGTCGCCATCCCGCTTGTCGGCTGGGCGCAGAGCCGGATCGGTGGGAAGCGCCTCTGGATCGCGGCCCTGTCGCTCTTCCTGGTCGCGTCCGTCCTGTGCAGCCTCGCCGGGGACCCGCAGAGCCTGATCGCCTCCCGCATAGTGCAGGGCCTCGGCGGCGGCGCACTCCTGCCGCTGTCGTCGACCCTCGTGATCCAGGCCGCCCAGGGCCGGAACCTCGGCCGGGTGATGGCGACGCTGAGCCTGCCCGCTGTGCTCGGCCCGATTCTCGGTCCCGTCCTCGGCGGCCTGATCCTGAACACCCTCGACTGGCGCTGGCTGTTCTGGGTGAACGTCCCGTTCTGCGTGGTCGGGCTCATCCTCGCCACGCTCCTGCTCCCGAAGGATGAGCCCGCCAGGCCGGTGCGGCTCGACGTCGTCGGCCTCCTGCTGCTCTCGCCCAGCATCGTCTGGCTACTCTTCGGCCTCTCCAACGGCGCCAAGGACGGCGGATTTGGCCGTGCCGACGTCGTCTTGCCTCTGATCTTCGGCGCTGCCCTCCTCACAGGATTCGTCGCCTGGGCGATCCGGCGCCCGGGCACAGCCCTCATCGACGTGCGCCTCCTGACGCACCGCCCCCTCGCGACCTCCTCCGCCCTGCTGTTCCTGACCGGCGTCTCGCTCTACGGCGCCATGCTCCTGCTTCCGCTGTACTGGCAGGAGGTGCGCGGCTTCGACCCACTCGGCGCCGGCCTGCTCCTCATCTCGCAGGGCGTGGGGACCTTCCTCAGCCGGTCGTCCGCCGGTCGTCTCACCGACCGGTTCGGTGCCCGTTGGGTCTCCGTGGCCGGCTTCGCGATCGTCGGCGTCGGAACGCTCCCGTTCGCCGTCGCGACCGCGTCGACGAACGAGTGGATGCTGATGGCCGCGTTGCTCGTGCGCGGTTTCGGACTCGGGGCGGTCACGATCCCCCTGATGGCAGGCGGGTTTGTCGGGCTCGAACGGGCCGAGGTCCCGCACGCGAGCGTCATCACCCGGATCGCGACCCAGGTCGGCGGGTCCTTCGGGGTCGCCGTGCTCGCAGTGATCCTGCACGCCCGGGTCGTGGGCGGCGCCGACCTCGCCACGGCCTTCGACCAGGCGTTCTGGTGGGCCGTCGGCTTCACCGGGCTCGGAGTCGCGCTCTCGTTCCTGTTGCCGTCCCGGCAGGGACCCCCTCCGGAACGCGTCAGCGGCGGACGGCAGCCCGGAGCGGAGCGGTCGCGAAGGCGCGCATGCCGTCCGCGAAGGTGACGGCGGGCATCCAGCCGAGCTCGGTGCGCAGCCGCTCGGAGGACGCGGTGATGTGCCGCACGTCACCGAGCCGGTACTCCCCCGTCGTGACGGGGTCGGGGCCGTCGGCCGCGCGGCTGAGCGCCCCGGCCATGTCCCCGATCGAGTGTACGACCCCCGAGCCCACGTTGAACGCCCGGAACAGGGCGGCGGGGGCGTCCGCGGTGTGCTCGAGGGCGGCCAGGTTGGCGGATGCGACGTCGGCGACGTGCACGAAGTCGCGGCGCTGCCTGCCATCCTCGAAGACGCGCGGTGCCTCTCCGCGTTCGAGGGCCGACCGGAACAGGGACGCGACCCCGGCGTACGGCGTGTTCTGCGGCATCCCCGGCCCGTAGACGTTGTGGTACCGGAGGGCGAGCGCGCGCCCGCCCGTCGAGCGGGCCCAGCTGCTCGCGAGGTACTCCTGGCCGAGCTTGCTCGAGGCGTAGACGTTGCGGGGGTCGAGCGGGTCGTCCTCGGTGACGAGCAGCGGTTCGAGGGGCTCTCCGGTTTCCGGGTCGAGCGGGTCGAACCGGCCGGCGGCGAGGTCGGCCTCCTGGCGCGGGCCGGGCCGGGTGAAGCCGTGCGGGCCGCGGTAGCTGCCCTCGCCGTAGACGACCATGGAGGAGGCGAGCACGAGCCGGTCGATGCCCGCGGTGGTCATGCCCGCGAGGAGCACGGCAGTGCCGACCTCGTTGCTGCGGACATAGTCCGGCGCGTCGGAGAAGGCGACGCCGAGCCCGACCTTCGCGGCCTGGTGGCAGACCGCGTCGACTCCGGAGAGGGCGAGGTCGACCGTCGCCGGGTCCGTCGTGTCGCCGACGAGGAGGTCGACCCGCGCGTCGATCGACGGCAAGCCGCCGTGCACGTCGGGGCGCAGAGAGTCGAGCACGCGCACGTTCCAGCCGCGCCCGAGCGCCTGGCTCACGATGACGCCGCCGATGAACCCGGCGCCGCCCGTGACGAGCAGCCGGGGGCTCACCGGGCGGGCCCGGGTTCGGTCGTCGGCGCGGGCACGGGAACGGGATGCGGAACCGGAGGAGGGCCAGGGGACGGCCGGGGATCCGGCGTCGGCACAGTGCCGGGCTCCGTTTCGGCGTCCGTTGCCGTCTCGGTCGAGAGCCGGGTGGGCTGCCCGGGCCGGACCGGTCGCACGGGCCGGTCGAGCACGGTCCGGACCAGCTCGGGATCGATCAGGGGCCGCGGGGCGTACCTGGCGGGAATGCCGCGGAGGATGCCGTCGATGGCCGCGAGGATCCGGGGCTGCGCCGCGGCCAGCCGAGAGAAGACGAGCTCGGCCGTGACGGCATCCGTCTCGGTAGTCCCGGGCAGGGCTGTCTCGGGCAGGTGCGCCTCGAGAGCGGATGCCGCCGCGTCCGCGCCGGGTTCGGCGGGGGCGAGTCCGGCGTCCGCATCGGTGACGAAGGAGAGGTTGACCGTTCCGATGCCCAGTTCGGATGCGAGGACGACCTCGGGGTACTGGGTCATGTTGACGATGTGGGCGCCGGCCGCACGGAACCAGAGCGACTCCGCCCGGGTGGAGAACCGGGGGCCCTGGATCACGACGACGGTCCCTGTGGGCGCGAACCGCTCGCCGAGTGCGTTCAGGGCGGCTACCGCGGTGCGTCGGAGCACCGGGTCGAAGGGGTCGGCAGCGGCGAGGTGCGCGACGACGCCTTCGTCGAAGAAGGTGTCGGCGCGGCCGCTCGTGCGGTCGATGAACTGGTCGGTGACGACGAGGAGCCCCGGCGGGTACTCAGGGCTGACGCCGCCGACGGCGGAGGATGAGATGATCGCGCGGACGCCGAGGGAGGCGAGCGCCCAGATATTGGCGCGGTAGTTGATCCGATGCGGCGCCTCGGTGTGCCCCGCTCCATGCCGGGGCAGGAATGCGACCCGACGTCCGGCGCGCTCGCCGACCGTGATCGGCGCAGAGGTCGGCCCGTACGGGGTGTCGACGGCGATCGAGGTGACGGTGCCGGCATCGAAGAGCCGGTACAGTCCGGATCCGCCGATCACCGCGATCTCCACCGGGGCATGTGCGAGTGGTTGCGCGGGAGTCTGCTCGGTCACTCTGTGCTCCTCGTTCGGCGGGCGGGGTGTCCAGTCTTGCATCCCGCGCCGACGTGTGCTGAACTCCGTCCGGGCAGCGCCGACCCCGTCACCTTTCCGGTCGAAAGTTCCCGGTACGCGGGTCACTCTCGACCGGAAAGGTACCGGTCAGTGCGTGTAGACGTCAGTGCGTGAAGACGTCAGTGCGTGCAGCCGTCAGTGCGTGCAGCCGTCAGTGCGTGTAGACGCGGATCGACTCGGCGAGCGGGCCCGGCGGGCGCACCGGGAAAGAGGCGACCATGCCGGCATCCGCATAGCCGACCGACGACACCGTCTCGGAGCCGCCCGACACGATGTACCGCGTCGACGCGAAGAGCGGCAGCGCTCCGGCCGCACCGGCCGCGACCGTCACGCTGCCGGACGCACCGTTCTCGGCGGTCGCCGTATAGGTCACGTCCTTGGCGCCCTGATTCAGCAGGTTGAGCAGCGGCGAGGGTCCCGGCGCCGTGACGACGGCGAAGTCGCCGGTGAGCGCGGCGGAGGATGCGAACCAGGCGAAGTCACGGCCGTTGGTGCCGGTCGCCGAGCCGAGGGCAGAGGCCACGACGGGCTGGTCGCTCGAGACGGTGAGCGAATAGCTGCCGACGGCGAGGCCGGAGAGCGGCACGTCGGTCGCGAGTCCGGGCTGGAGGGTGACCTCGACGGAGGTACCCGCGGCCTGGCCTCCCTCGCTCATCACGCCGATCTGCACGGTCGCAGCCGTATCACCGGGGGCGAGCAGACGCACAGAGGGTGTGTCACTCGCGACCCCTCCCGCGTCGCTTCCGGCGTCGTCTGCTGGAAGGTTCTCGATGCGCAGGCCGGCGATGCTCTGCTCGAGGCTCGGGTCGACGGATGTCCCGAGCAGGTCGACCCCGCCGGTCGCGAGGCCGCGCACGATGCTCTGCTGCAGGGTGGCCACGACCTGGCCGCCGTGGGTCGTCACGTGCACGACGGGAGAGCGGAGGTTCGGAGCGAGGCCGGCGAGCGAGACGACGCGCTGGGCGCCGGGCTGGACGAGGATCCCTGTCGAGCCCGGCGCGGTAACCCGGCCCGATTCGCCGAAGACGTCGAGGTCGACGGTTGCAACGACCGTTGTCGGGTTGCTGAGCAGCACGAGGGTCGTGCGGCCGACATCCGTCGACCCGCCGACGAGCCAGGATTCGCCGGTGGCCTCGCCGCAGGCCGCGACGGCGAGGCCGCCGAGGACGGCCTCCGCCGCGACGGACTGGGACTGGCTGCCGGCCACGAGCGGTGCCGTGGACGCGCCCTTCGCGACGGGGATGTTGAGCTTGACGGGGGCGCCGTCCGTGGTCTTGCGGTTGTCGACGGCACTGAGCAGGCTCGCTGACGGTGCGCTCCATGCGCCCGCGGGGACCGCGGCCTTGGATGCGGTCGTGGCGGGAGCCCAGGCGCCGGATGCGGTGTCCGGGCGCCCGAGCGAGCTCGCGGACTTCGCCTGCGTCGAGTCCTCTGCGAGGGTGAACAGCGGACCCGGGCAGACCCGGACCTGCTCGCTCGGGACCGGCGCGACGGCGAGATAGGCCGGGGCGGTGCCGAAGGCTGGCCAGGGCACGACGACGGCGGCCGCTCCGAGCACGCCGGCGACGCCGAGCACGCCGAAGGCGATGAGGAACCGGGCACCGGTCCGGGCGATGGCGCGCTTACCTGGCATTGTTCGGGTCCTCCTGTCCACTCGGACGGTCGGCAGGCTCGACGGGGTCCGTCGCCTTCTCCTCGCGGGGTGACGCTGCCGGTTCTTTGGGCGGAGCAGTGCTGGGGGCGACCTGCTCGGCAATCTCGCCCGCGGTCACGTCGGCAGGGTCGTCCTCGGTCTCGTGGCCGTGGCCCGAAGTGAGGGCGAGGTCGGAGGAGCGCTCCCGTTCCGCGGCGTGCGCGACTTCGACAGCGGCGGCGAGCTCGCCGGCCTCCGCGGCCTCGGCGGCTTCGGCGGCTTCAGCAGACTCGATCGCCTGGGCGGCCGGGGTGCCCTCGGCCGGCACGATCGCGCCAGCCTTCACGCTGCGCCGCAGTGCGGCACGAGCCTCGGAGCGGGCAGACCGCGCCTCGGACTTCGCACTGCGTTCTTCGCGGTGGAGATCCCGTGCCTCTGCCTTGCGGTCCTGGGTGTCCGAGCGGGCCGAGCGGCGCATGGCGTCGCGGTTCGCCTGGCGTACGGCTTCGGGGCCTGCCCCGGTCGGGATCGACAGGAGCAGGGCTGAGCCGACCGTGATCGCGGCAAGAAGCAGGGCGGCGAGAGAGAAGACTCCCCCGGCGCGGGCCGGGACCTCGCTCGCCGTGACACCGGCGGCGGAGGCGGGCCCGTCATGGCGCCAGAGCCGCCCGTACGCGGTGTCCCCGACGGGCACGAGCGCTGCTTCGCCGTCGAGCGCGGTCGTCGCCCTGGCGAGGGTCTCCGTGGCCGCGACGCTTGCCGCCGCGGCACCTCTGCCGGTGTCGGTGAGGGCGGCCGGCCGCAGCAGCACGAAGCGGATGCCGAGGTCGGCCAGTCCGGCCGAGGCATCCAGTCCGCTGCGTGAGGCCACGTTTCCCGCGAGCGTGGCGAGTTCCTTATCCGCCGCGGAGAGCGTGGTCGTGGTGTTGACGAGGGTGCTCTGCTCGTTGAGGGTGGTGCCCGCGCCGCGCACGATCGTGGCGAGGATGCCGCCGTTGGACTGCGGGACGATTTCGAGGGTGCCGACCCGGGCATCCGTCTGCGCTTCTGCCGTCACGAAGGCGGGCTGGGTGCGGTCGCTGCCCTCATGGACGGCGCTCAGCTCGAGCGGGAGTGCTCCGGCGAGCGGGACGACGGCGACAGCGAGAAGGACGGTTGCGGCGACGGCGGGGGCGACGGCGAAGCGGCGGAACTCGCGCAGGGCGAAGATCACGGCGCCGACGAGGCCGAGCCAGTAGAGGCTCAGGCCGGAGCCGGGCCAGATGCTGACGCTCGCGGCGCCCGTCGTCGCGAGGCTGAGCTGCGTCGCGGCGATCGCGGTGCCGGCGCCGAGCAGGGCGGTCAGGACCGCGACGCTCGCGCTGCGGATGCTGGGCAGGAACAACGAGAGTGCGGCGAGGATCGCGAGCGGGGCGAACAGGACCGGGATGATCCAGGACAGCGGCAGGCCCTGCAACGCGGGGGCCTGGCCGAGCAGCGTGCTCCAGCCACCGAAGTCGCCGGTCGGGAAGCCGAGCAGCAGCTGCCAGTCCGGGGCGGGGGTGCTGGGCACCGGCACCCCGGGGTCGGCGAGGAGCGCGAGCCACGAGCCGCGCAGGCCCTGGTCCAGGATCAGCGGGAGCGCGAGGGCGACGGCGGGCAGCGGGATGCCGATGAACCGGGCGATGCCGCGTCCGCTGGCGACCGAGCAGAGCAACCACAGGATGAGCAGCGCGGGCGTGAGCGAGGGGGCGCAGAACAGCACGGCGGCGAAGAGCAGGGATGCGGTCGCCGACGCGGACCACGACCGGCCGGCGGAATAGCCGGCGAAGAACAGCCAGGGCAGCAGCAGGTGCGCGAGGATCGCGGCAGGGCGACCGGCCGAGAACGCTGTGAGGAAGGTCGGGGCGAGCACCCACAGTGCTGCGGCTGTGAAGCGGAGGTACCCGCGGTCGGTCAGGCGGGTCGCCGCGAGCCAGGCGCCGAGTGCCGCGAGCGGGAGGGCGACGAAGTAGAGCAGCACGAGCGAGTACGACGGGGCCCAGAACGTGAGCGAACCGAGCACGGCGAGCACGGCGGCGAACGGATCTGCGGCACCGACGAAGCCGAGGCCGAGGTCGCGCCAGCCGTATCCAACGCTCGCCCAGAGCCCGGCCGGGGTACTCGACAGCGGCAGGAGTCCCCCGCCGGCGAGGTTCTGCGCGCCGAGCAGGGAGGCGAACATGATGATTCCGACGAGCGCAGCCGCGAGCACGGTCCAGGCGCCGCCGCTCGCGAAGAAGCGGATCTCCGGCCGGTCGGCGCCGAGGCCGACGAGCACCGCTTCGCGCTTGAGGGCGTGCCTGCGGCGGACCTCGGCATTCGTCAGGCGCAGGGACGCGATCGACCCCCAGCCGAGCGTGCGGGTCTCGGCGAGTCGACGGCGGGCATTGTGCACCCGGGAGCCACTGAACGCGGTGCGGAATGCGGCCGAGAACTCGCCGGGAATCGCGCCGGGCTCCTTCTGCAGCAGCGCTCCGATGGAGCGGAAGAAGGCGAAGGGCACGAGCGCGATCCAGTGCAGGGGGATCAGCCACCCCGCGGAGTAGACGAGGCGCCGGTGCAGCTGTGCGGTCCTGGCCACCCGGAGTCGCTTGCGGCGGGCCCGTCCGCGCGAGGACCCGCTGAGCCCGGCGACACCGTCGCCCGCCGAGGCGACGCGCGCCGCGGCGACGACGGACACCCGACGGCCGGACAGGCGCACGCGCACGCAGAAGTCGAGGGCGTCGTCCGCGGACGGCAGGCCGGGGTCGAAACCGCCGAGCTGGTTCCAGACGCTGTGGCGCACGAGCATTCCGCCGGCGTCGACGGCGAGCACGTCGCTCATGCCGTCGTGCTGGCCCTGGTCGAGTTCGCTCTCGACGAGGGTCACGGTCGCCCCGCCCGGCGTCATCGACAGGCCGACGTCGTGGATGTAGTCGTGGGCGCGCCAGTCCATGATCTTGGGTCCGGCGACGGCGACGGAGGGTGCGATCTCGAGTTCGCCGAGCAGCGCTTCGAGCGCGCCGGGTTCGGGGGCACTGTCCTGGGCGAGCAGCCAGAGCATCTCGCTGTCGGATTCCGGCGGCGCCATCACGCGCACGGCGGCGGCGATCGCCTGCCCGAAGGTCAGGTCGGAGTCGGCGGAGATGAAGTGCGTCGGACCGTGCGCGGCGAGCAGCTGGGCCGTCGCGTCGCTGGATCCGCAGTCGACGGTGATGACGACATCCGGCTGACGGGTTTGCCGACTCAGAGCCTCGAGAGTGCGCTCAAGGTGTTTCGCGCCGTTGCGGGCGACAAGGATGGCTGTGACTCGTGCATGCATATCAAGCCAAGCCTAGGTTGCATCGTCGTTGTGCGGTGGCCCCTGGACGGGCGTGCCCGATATGCACGGCCCGATTCACGCGGCCGATGTGGGTGGGAACGGCGTCAGCTGGCGCGCTTGCGCAGTTTGCGCCGCTCGCGTTCGGAGAGACCGCCCCAGATGCCGAAGCGTTCGTCGTTGGCGAGCGCGTACTGCAGGCACTGGGTGCGCACCTCGCACGAGGTGCAGATCTTCTTCGCGTCCCGGGTGGAGCCGCCCTTTTCGGGGAAGAACGCCTCGGGGTCGGTCTGGGCGCACAGCGAATCCGCCTGCCAGGCGAGGGCGTCACCTTCGTCGGGAAGAGTGTGTCCGGTGCTGTCCTTGCGAATTCCGGGAATGCCCAAGCGAACGGGATCGACGAACCAGTCCTCGGGTACTCCGGAACGATACTCGGCTTGCGTCATATCGTCTCCCACCCCTTGCAATACGTGCCCTAATAACTCGTCCGCACTAATTACAGCCGTGTAATTCCCCCACGTCAAGTCGCCGATAATAAACCCTCAATGTCGGCTGGAGAGTTTCGACTCGCCCAAAGACAGAAAATGTGACCTCGCCGGGGGCTTGACGAATATGCGTCCAGAGCCCTATGAAACGGATGCCGCCTGCCGCGATTCCCAGGCGCTGCGCACCATTTCTTCGAGGCTGTGCCGCATCTTCCAGTCGAGGTCGCGTGCCGCGAGCGCGCCGCTCGTGACGATGCGGTCGGGGTCGCCGGCCCGGCGGGGACCGATGTCTGGCGTGAAGTCGATGCCGGTCACGCGGGCGACCGTCGTCATGATCTCGCCGACGGAGACGCCGTCGCCGCTGCCGAGGTTGTAGACGGGTTCGATCGCCGTGCCGGCGTCGAGGAGTCGGGCGGCCGCGACGTGCGAGACGGCGAGGTCGGCGACGTGGATGTAGTCGCGCACGCAGGTGCCGTCGGGGGTCGCGTAGTCGTTGCCGTTGATCCGCGGGGTGCGGCCGGCGAGGAGCGCGTCGAAGATGATCGGGAACAGGTTGTGCGGGCTCGTGTCGCGGAGCTCGCGAGCACCGGAGCCGACAACGTTGAAGTAGCGGAGCGCGGTGTAGCTGAGTCCGGCCGCGACGGCCTGGTCGCGGAGCAGCCACTCGCCGATGAGCTTGGTCTCGCCGTACGGGGACTCCGGGCTCTTCGGGGTCTCCTCGGTGACGAGCGAGGTCGTCGGGGTGCCGTAGACGGCCGCGCTCGAGGAGAACACCATCCGCTTCACGTCGGCTTCCTGCATTGCAGCAAGGAGGGTGGCCATGGCCGTGACGTTCTGCTCATAGGTGTGCAGCGGGCGCTGCACCGAGACCCCGGCGTACTTGAAACCGGCGACGTGCACGACGCCCGTGATCGGGTGATCGGAGAAGGTGTTGAGGAGAAGGGGGCCGTCGAGCAGGTCGCCGTGAACGAACGGCACGGACTCAGGGACGAATTCGGCGTGGCCGCTCGAGAGGTCGTCGACCACGACGACGTCGATGCCCTCGGCGAGGAACGCGCGGACGATGTGGGATCCGATATAGCCGGCTCCGCCGGTGACAAGCCACGCCATGTTTACCCTCGCAGGATCGCTCGGCAACCTAGCGATGCCGGTGCTGCCAGCCTAGCGTTCGGGCCGATTCCGGCGCTGCGCGCCCCCTGCGCCGCTTCGCGCCAGGCGTGCCAGGCGCGAAGCAGCGGAAGTAGCGCGTGTGGGTCAGGGCCAGTCGTCGTCGGGGCCGTGGGTGCGCCGGGCGATCTGCGGGTCGCCGTAGCCGTCGCGGGTCACCGTGCTGAACGTCGCGACGGCGCTCCAGAGGGTGAGGAGGGCGAGAACCAGGACCAGGAATGTCATCATGGCAGGAACTCTAGGCATTGCGATATCCTGCCGCGAGTGGCAGTCTTGCCAGTGTTCGACCATTTCCTGCCAATGCCGTTACCGGAGGTTCGCATGCCCGCCGCGCTCGCCCCTGCCTCGCTCAACAAGGTCGTCTGCATCGCCCTGCCCGACATGGCGCCGTTCGAGTTCGGCGTGATCTGCGAGGTCTTCGGCATCGACAGGAGCGACACCGGCGGTCCCGTCTTCGACTTCCACGTGACGGCCGCCGAGCCCGGGCCGATCCGCACCAAGCTCGGCTTCGACATCATCGTGACGGAAGACCTCTCCGCGGCGGCCGACGCCGACCTGCTCGCGATTCCCGCATTCGACAAGGGCACACCGGTGCATCCCGCCGTGCTGCAGGCCGTGCGCGACGCCGAGGCCCGGGGCGCCTGGGTGCTGAGCGTCTGCAGCGGCGCGTTCGTGCTCGGCGAGGCGGGCATCCTCGACGGCCGGCGCAGCACCACGCACTGGATGTACACGGATGCCCTCGCGCGCCGATTCCCCCAGACCCGGGTCGACCCCGACGTGCTCTTCGTCGAGGACCGCCGCGTGGTGACCGGGGCCGGTACTGCGGCCGGCATCGACGCGTGCCTGCACATCGTGCGGAAGGTGCTCGGGGCATCCGTCGCCAACAACATCGCCAGGCGGATGGTCGTGCCGCCTCAGCGCGACGGCGGCCAGTGCCAGTTCATCGAGGCACCCGTCGTCGACTGCGACAGCGACTCGTTCGCGAGCGTGACCGCGTGGATGCTCGAGAACCTCGACCGCGAGCTGCCCGTCGAGGAGCTCGCCCGGCGCTCGCTGATGTCGCCGCGCACCTTCGCCCGGCGCTTCCGCGCGGAGCTCGGCACGACGCCGACGGCGTGGCTCAACCGGCAGCGCCTGCTGCGGGCGCAGCAGTTGCTCGAGGAGAGCACGCGGAGCCTCGAGGAGATCGCCGGCGACACCGGGTTCGGCGGGGCCGCCGTGATGCGGCACCACTTCCTCAAGGTGCTGCAGACCACCCCGACCGCGTACCGGCGCACCTTCGGGGCCCGCCGCGCCGGCTGACCGCCGGGCTCCTCGCGCCGAGCAAAGACCGGCGAGCGGGGACTAGGGGGTTGTGGCGAGGAAGACGTCTCCGGCGCCCGCGAAGGTGAGGGTGCCCTCGTCGGGGGTGATGTAGACCGATTCGCCGCGCTTCAGGGTGACGGATGCCGTTGCACCGGCCACGAGGAAGCCTCCGGCCGTGCAGAGCGCGATTCCCGGTCCCGTGAGCGTGAACTGGCGCATCGGGACCCCGGCGGCGGGAGCGGCAGCATCCGCCGCAGAGGCCTCGATGTGCACGAGCGCGAAGTCGTCCACGTCGGGCCGGTACTCGGACACGCCGGGCGTGTGCACGATCGGGGCCAGGTAGGGCACCGGAACCGGAGAGAAGGCGAGCACGTCGAGAAGTTCGTCGACGTCGATGTGCTTGGGGGTGAGCCCGCCGCGGAGCACGTTGTCCGACGCCGCCATGAGTTCGATGCCGAGCCCGAGCAGGTAGGCGTGGATGTTGCCGGCCGGCAGATAGAGGGCCTCTCCGCGTTTCAGGGAGACCCGGTTGGTCAGGAGGGAGATCACGATGCCGGGGTCGCCGGGGTACGCCACGGCGAGGTCGCGCACGGTCGCGAGCTCGAGCGGGAACCGGATCGCGGCCCCGCCCTCCGCGAGGTACACGGCGTCCTTCGCGAGGCTGACCACGCGCTCGACGAGCCAGGAGACCTCGCCGGTGTCGCCGCCGCGCCCGTCACGCAGCAGCCAGTCCACGGTGTCCCGCAGGCCGGTGTCACCGAGCAGCCGGCTCTCGAGGGCGTCGAGGGCTCCGGGCTGCGGGTTCTCCGACGCGGCGTCGAGGGCGCGCAATTCCCCCACGATGCGCCGCACCTCGCCGAGCTCGCGGAAACCGCAGAGCGCCTCGAAGGTCTCGCTCAGCGCGAAGATGATCTCGGGCTTGTGGAACTGATCGCGGTAGTTGCGGTCGAAGGCATCGATGGGGACGCCCGCGGCGTTCTCGAGGGCGAAGCCGGTGCGCGCCCGCTCACTCGTGGGATGCGCCTGCAGCGAGAGCGGGCTCGCGGCGGCGAGCACCTTGAGCAGGAACGGCAGCCGCGGAGGCACCGACCCTGCGTCGGTCTCCCGCTCCGCGAGCGCGGAGCCGAGAGCCCGCTCGGGGTCCGCGAGGATCCAGTCGACGAGGGTCCTGGCCCCGCCCGTGCGCGAGGGATCCTCGATTACCGACGGCGACCCCGGGTGCGCCCCGAGCCAGAGTTCGGCCTCCGGCTTGCCAGACGGAGTCGTGCCGAGCAGCCCCGAGATCGCGGTCGTCGAGCCCCACGCGTAGTCCCGCGGTGTATTGCTGATGCCCACAAACATGACTGCTCCTGTACGTCTCGTGCGACTCGGTTGAGTCCAAACTATCAAGGCGCCCACGGATGCCCGGCGACGGTCCCCCTTGACACTCGCTACCTTAACCGGTTTAGTGGGGAGTGCTGAACCGGTTCAGTACTCAAAGGAGAGTCACGCATGACGCACAATGCCGTTGGTTTCCGTTTCACCCCGCGCCGATCGGCGCTGGGCTCCGTCGCCCTCGCGAGCGCGGTCTCGCTGCTGCTGTGGGGAGCCGGTGCGGGAGCCGCGGCCGCACAGCCCGGCCGGGCGGCCGCATCCGTCGCCGGCGGCACCGCAACCGCGGTCGGCAGCACCACCACGCCACCGGCCCCCGCCGCAGGCCAGCCGCTCACCAACCTCGCTCACCTGGACTTCCTGCTCGACGCGGTTCCGCTCACGCAGACCGCGGAGCACACGACCTACCGCCTCGCCGAGCAGCCGACCGCGCAGGCGCCATGGACCTACGCCAACCGCAACGCGGACGGGAGCTACACCCGCATCGGCGGCGGCTCCCTCGACGCAGGCACCGGCCACTGGAGCCAGGGCGCATACAACGCCGACGACATCGCCCGCACCGCGGTCGTCTACCTGCGGCACTGGAAGCTCACCGGCGACGCCTCGAGCCGCGACCACGCGGTGCAGACCCTGCGCGCCCTGACCTACCTCCAGACCGCGTCCGGCCCGAACGCCGGCAACGTCGTACTCTGGCAGCAAGCCGACGGCACGCTGACCCCGAGCGCAACGCCCAAGGAACTGCCGGACCCGAGCGACTCCGCGGAGTCGTACTGGGTCGCCCGCACCCTCTGGGCCCTCGGCGAGGGCTACGCGGCCTTCTCAGGTACCGGCGCCGGCGGAGACCCCGCCTTCGCCGCGTTCCTCCAGGACCGGCTGCACCTCAGCCTCGACGCGCTCAACCGGCAGTCCCTCGCCCGGTACGGCACCTTCGACGTCGCCGACGGCGTGAAGGTCCCGGCCTGGCTCATCGCCGGCGGGGCGGATGCCTCGGCAGAGGCCGCCATCGGCCTCGCCGCCTTCAGCGCGGCCGACCCCGGCGACAGCGTTGTGCGCACCGCGCTGACCCGGCTGACCGAGGGCGTCGCCGCGATGTCCTCCGGTTCGCTCACCCAGTGGCCGTTCGGCGCGATCCTGCCGTGGAACAAGTCGCAGTCGCTCTGGCATGCCTGGGGCGGCCTGGCCCCTGCCGCCGTCGCGACGGCCGGGACCGTGCTCGGCCGACCCGACCTGCTGAAAGCCGCCGTCGCCGACTCCGCCCAGTTCACCCCGCAGCTTCTCGCCGCGGGCGGCGCCGACAACGCGTGGAGCCCGACCCCCGGCGAGGCGCAGATCGCCTACGGCGTCGACTCCCGGGTCGAAGGCCTCGTCGCGACCGCGAAGGCCGCGAACGCGCCCGGCCTGCTCGACGTCGCCGCGATCTACGCCGGCTGGTTCTTCGGCGCCAACCGCAGCGGCCTCCCGGCATACAACCCGGCGACAGGCACCGCGATCGACGGCATCGAGCGCGACGGCCGGGTCAACCCGAACTCGGGCGCCGAATCCACGATCCACACCCTGCTGACCATGCTCACCCTCGACGCGAACCCCGAGCTCAGGGCCAAGGCGCTCGGAATCGAGAAGACCGTCGCAACCGCAGGACTCAGCGTCGTCGAAGCCGAGTCCGGCACGATCACCGGCGGCTCGGTCGTCACCCCCGCATCGGCGTGGACCGGCGAGGCCAACCTCTCCGGCGGCGCATACGTGAGCCTGACGAAGGGCGGGTCGCTCAGCGTCCCCGTCCCGGCGAACGACCAGGCCCGCAACGTCTACCCGATCGTGAACCAGACCGAAGCCCGCTCAGGGAACACGAGCTGGGCATCCGCCCGGGCAGCGCTCGGCAGCACGGCGAACGGTGGCGCGGGGGCGCAGGGAATCACGGATGCCCCCGGCCGCCTGCTGCCGCTCTCACTGTCCCGCACGCTGCCGGCCGGCTCGACCGCTGTGACCGGCACGTCGAGCGGGGCGGCGGCGATCGACGCGTTGCTGCTGCAGCCGCTCGTGTCCACGGTCACGGTGACCGGACCGGCCGGCGATTCGACGCTGTACGTGAGCGCCGCGCGGGAGTCCAGCGTGCGGCCCGTGCTCGTGCCGCGCGGGTTCCGGCTGGAGCAGGCCGCTTACGATGCCGCTGGCCGGCCCGTCGCCCACGCGGATGAGCGGGGGAACCCGGCTCGCGCATCCGTCACGGTCGCCCCCGGCGGCTTCACGGTCACGCACCTGACCCAGCGCTGATGCCCCGCCCGCCCGTGACCCGTGGTCAGGGGCGGGCGCGCGGGGTCAGGCGAGGGTGAGGAAGAGTTTCTCGAGCTCGTCGACCGTGAGCGCGTTCGGGGTGTCCGGGTTGTCGATGCAGTCGCGCATCGCGGTGGACACGATCACGAAGCCCGCCTTGTCGAGGGCGCTCGACACCGCGGCAAGCTGGGTCACGACGTCCTTGCAGCTACCGCCGGATTCGACCGCGGCGATCACCGCGCCGAGCTGGCCCTGGGCCCGGCGCAACCGGTTCAGGATCTTCTTCTGGTTCGCGGCGTGCGCGGCCCCCTGCACAGCGGTGGGCTGAACGGCGGCATCCGCTACGGCGACAGTTTCAGTAGTCATCTCAGGCCTTTCCGGAAACGGGCAGCCCGGCGCGCTGCCACGCGTCCATGCCGCCGACGACGTTGATCGCGTCGATGCCCTGCGCCGCGAGGAAGCCGGTCGCCTGGGCGCTGCGCCCGCCGAGGTGGCACACCACGTAGACGGGGCCCGTGCGCGGCACCTCGTCGACGCGCTGCACGAGCTCGCCGAGCGGGATCAACCGCACTCCCTCGGCGTGGACAGTGTCGTATTCGGACTGTTCGCGCACGTCGACGATGGCGGGGTGGTCGAGCGCGGCGAGTTCCGTGACAGTGATTTCCTTCATGCGACGATCCTTTCGGTGGAGAGAGTGGGAACTACGGGGGAAATAGGAGGAGCAGGAGCGACCGCGGCGCGGGGCGACGCGGCGAGCGCCGCGGCCCCCGCCGCCCAGGTTTTGTAGCCTCCATCGAGGTTACGCACCTCACGGCCGAGCTGGCTGAGCAGCCGCGCGGCGGTGTGCCCGCGCTGCCCGACCTGGCAGTGCACCACGAGCGGCCCGGCCGGCAGGTCGCCGAACCGGTCGCGGAGCTCGTCGAGCGGCACATTGATCGCCCCCGGGATACTCCCGGCCGCGAACTCGCCCGCCGTGCGCACATCGACCAATGCCTCGCCCGCGGCGAGCGCCGCGGCCAGTTCGTGCCACTGCAGGCTGCGGGTGGTGCCGGCCGCGAGGTTGTCCGCAACGTAGCCGAGCTGGTTGATCGGGTCCTTCGCCGAGCCGTACTGCGGCGCATAGGCGAGCTCCAGCCGACTGAGAGCGGATGCCGTCAGCCCGCCGGCCATCGCCGTGGCGATCACGTCGATCCGCTTGTCGACCCCGTGACCGCCCACGATCTGAGCGCCGAGGATCGCGTCCGTCACGGCATCAACCAGGAGCTTGACCGACATCTGCTCGGCCCCCGGGTAGTAACCGGCGTGGTCGCTCGGGTGGGTGTGCACGACCCGGTGCCCCCGGCCGGAGGCCAGCAGGCGCCGTTCACTCCAGCCGACCATGGCGACGGTCGTGCCGAAGACGCCGACGATCGCGACGCCGAAGGCCGGCTCCGCGGCGACGGAGACCCCGGAAGCGCCGGCTGCGCTGTCGGCAATGCTGTCCGCGGCGGCGCGGCCGTGCCGGTTGGCGAGCCCGGCCATCGCGATCCGGGTCGGCCCGCCGCTGATCGCATCGATCTTCTCGGCGCCGTCGCCGACGGCATAGATGAGCGGGTCGCTCGTCCGCTGGGTGTCGTCCACCCAGATCGCACCGCTCTCGCCGATCCGCAGGCCGGCCGCAGCGGCGAGCGAGGTGTCCGGGAGCACTCCGGTCGCCTCGATGATCAGGTCGGCCGCGACATCCGTTCCGTCGCTGAACAGCACGCGCCCGGCGGATGCGCCCCGCACCGAGGTGTCCACCCGCACGTCCACGCCGTGCGCTTTCAGCACCGCGGCAACCGGGGCCGCCATCTCGGGGTCGAGCGGCCCGAGCACCTGGCCGGCGAATTCGACGGCCGTGACCTGCACGCCGCGCAGGACGAGGTTCTCGACAGCTTCGAGGCCGATGAAGCCGGCGCCGATCACGACGGCGGCGACCGTGGCGGCGGGGCCGGTGACGGCGGAGCCCGGCCCGGACGCGCGCGTGAGGAGCGCGGTGATCTGGTCGACGTCGTCGACCGTGCGCAGGGTGTGCACCGGCAGATCCGACCCGGCAGGGAGCACGCTGCGGGTCGTCGCCCCGGCCGCGAGCACCAGACGGTCATAGCCTTCGGTCGTGACGGTCCCCGTCACCGTGTCCCGAACGCTGACCGTCCGGGCCGCACGGTCGATGCCGGTGACCTCGTGGTCGATGCGCACGTCGAGGCGGAAACGACTCGCGAGTGACTCGGGCGTCTGCAGGAGCAGCGCCGACCGGTCTTCGATGAGGCCGCCCACGTAGTAGGGCAGCCCGCAGTTCGCGAAGGACACGTAGTGCCCGCGCTCGAATACGATGATTTCTGCCGCTTCGTCGAGCCGGCGCATCCGCGTCGCAGCGGACATGCCGCCCGCCACTCCGCCCACAATAAGAATCTTCATGGCTGAACTATACCCCCATGGGTATAAAAATGTCTGGGTGGCTGTGTGCTCGACAGCAGCCGGGCGGGAACCCCGGCAGTACTCTAGGACTCATGCCCGCCGTACAGAGCCGTTTCGTCGTCCGGTCCTTTGCGACGCTCGTGTTCTTCACGGCCCTCGCCGGTCAATTCTGGCGCAACCTGCTCGGATGGTGGGGCTTCGGCGCCATCGCGGTCGTGGTTCTCGTCGGCAGCGTGGTGTTGCTCGTGCGCCTGAAGCCGGACTGGGTCTGGTCGAAGTTCCCGCGCTCGATCGGCGTCTTCCTCGTGATCACGACGCTGTCCATCGCCTGGTCCTTCTACCCGGGCGCCTCGGCCATCGGCGTCGCCGTGCTCTGGGCCACGACGATCGCCGCGCTCTTCCTCGCCCTCGTGCTCAGCTGGGCCGAACTGCTCCGCACCCTGGCCGCGGCGCTCCGCTGGGTGATCGCCCTGTCGCTGCTCTTCGAAGTGATCGTCGGCGCCTTCGTGCGGCAGCCGGTGCTCCCGCTCTGGGTGTCCTACCCCGGCGAGAAGATCCCGGACGCGTTCTACTGGTCCCGCGGCCTGCTCTTCCACGGCGGCCCGATCGAGGGCATCGTCGCCAACCGCAACCTGCTCGGTTTCGTCGCTCTCCTCGCGGTCATCGTCTTCGCGGTACAGCTCGCCGCCCGCACAGTCCGGCGCGGCTGGGGCATCGCCTGGCTCGCCGCCGCCGCGGTCGTGCTGGTGCTAACCCGCTCTGCGACCGTGACCCTCGCCGCAGGCTTCGTCGCGATCGTGCTGATCTTCGCCCTCTGGACCCGCCGCCGCGGCCCGCAGCGCCGCCGTCCCGTCTATGTCGCCGCCACAGGCCTCATCGTCGCCGGCGGGGTCGCGGTGGCAACCCTGTCGCCGTGGCTGCTCAGCCTCTTCGGTAAAAGCGAGGACCTCACCGGCCGTCTCGACATCTGGGCGAGCGTCACCGGCCTCGCCGTGCAGCGGCCGGCATTCGGCTGGGGCTGGGTCAGTTACTGGGTGCCGTGGGCCGAACCCTTCGCGGGCCTCGCGAACCGCAAGGGCGTCGTCTACCTGCAGGCGCACAACGCCTGGCTCGACGTCTGGTTCCAGGTCGGGGTGATCGGCCTCATCGCCTTCGTCGCGATCGTCGCCGGCGCACTCTGGCGGTCCTGGTTCCTCGCGGTCGACCGGCCGCGCACGACCGTCTCCGACACCGCCCCGTACACCGTCTCCGCCCTGCTCCCGCTGCTCCTGATGGCCGCGCTCATCGCCCAGAGTGTCGCAGAGAGCCGGCTGCTCATCGAATACGGCTGGGTTCTCCTCGTGCTCGTCAGCGTCACCACCAAGAGACAGCAGGCCTTGAACCGGCCGATGCCCTAGGCATCCGTGTGACTGCGGAACACGCCAGACCGGGCGGGGCGGATGCCGGCGGGTAGCCTAGGAAGCCCATGAACTCCCGCGCGCACTCCCCCGAACTACCGAGGGCACTCATGCGGCTCTTCCGGGGCCCGCACTTCGCCACGGCGCTGACCCAGGCGACGATCGCGACAGCGTTCGGCTCGGTCTTCCTGCGCGGGCTGGTCGGCTGGCCCGGCCTGATCGGCGTGCTCGGCGGACTCGTCGTGCTCGCCGCGTTCTCCCTCGTCGCCCGCAGGAAACAGATCGAATGGCACGGGCTGCTGCCGATCTCGATCCTGGTATTCCTCGGCTGGTGCGCACTGTCCTTGCTCTGGACCGGGTACCCGTTCGCGACGGCGATCGGGCTCATCTACCAGCTCGCCTTCGCCTTCCTCGCGCTCTACATCGTGCTCGCGCGCACCATGATCCAGATCGTGCGGGCGACAGGGGACGTGCTCCGGGTGCTGCTCGCGACCTCCGTCGCACTCGAGATCGTCGCCGGACTGCTGCTCGACGCGCCGATCCGGTTCCTCGACATCCAGGGGCATCTCGACGAGCTCGGCCCGATCCAGGGCATCTTCGGCTCCCGCAACGCGCTCGGGTTCGCTGCCCTCATCGCGGGTGTCACCTTCGTCATCGAGCTGCGGACCCGGTCGGTGCGGCGCGGGGTGGCGATCGTCTCACTGATCGGGGCGACCGCCTGCCTCCTGCTCACCGGGTCTCCGGTCATCTTCATCGTCGCGGTCTTCGTCGGTCTCGCCGGTCTCGCCCTGACCTGGCTGCGCAACACTCCCCAGCCGCGCCGCCGGTTGCTGCAGTTCGCCCTCCTCGGCGTGACCGTCGTCGCCGGGGTCGTCGCGTTCCTCACCCGCGGGGCCATTGTCGAAGCGCTCAACGCCCGCAGCGAATTCGGCGTGCGCGCGACCCTGTGGCGGGAGATGTGGCGCCTCGTGGGGCTGCACCCGCTCGAGGGCTGGGGCTGGTCGGGCCTGTGGCCGGGGACCGCGACCCCGTACGGGTGGCTCGATTTCAGCACCCGCCGACACTACGAGACCGGACTGAACGCGTTCCTCGATGTGTACTTCCAGCTCGGCCTGATCGGCTTCCTGAGCTTCCTGGTCCTCGTCGTGCTCGCCTTCTGGCGGTCCTGGGTGCTCGCCTCCAACAAGCGCACCCTCATCTACGCGTGGGCGCCGCTCATCCTCGTGGTGCTGATCGTCACGAGCCTCGCGGAGAGCACTGTTCTCGTGGAGGCCGGCTGGCTGCTGCTCCTGATCTGCGCCCTCACGGCCGCGCAGGGCAAGAGCTGGCGCAGCGGGCTGCAGCCCAGGCCCCGCCCGCCCGAGACCGACGACGGGGCCGAGTAGAGCTGTCGCTAGCGCGGGCGACGGATGTCGATGGACAGGATCCCGAGGAACATCCCCGACATCGCGGTCTGGAACCCGAGCATCATGAACAGGGCGGCCGGAACGGCGAGCCGCATCGTGTCGACGGGGTCCTGGGCGCCGAATCCGGAGGCGGCCCAGACGCTCAGCTGGAGGATGGCAACGGCGAAGCCGATCACGAAGAGGATCAGGCCGACGATCACGCCGCTTTCGAGGCTCGCCCGCTGGGCGAACCGTTCGAAGGCCCGGCTGCGCGGCAGGTGGAAACCCTCGTGTTGCGCGTAGAGCTTCGTCAGCAGCGCAAAGAGCATCGCCTGGTAACCCACGACGGCGAGCGCAGCGAGATAGACCTGGCTGGACACGTCGAGGCCCACGGTGCCGATCTGCACCGGTCCGAAGGCGAGCAGGATGGAGCCGAGGATTCCGAGGGCGAACGCGACGGAACCGGGGATCAGGAACAGCCAACGCGGGTTGAAAAGCAGCAGGAACCGGAGGTGGCGCCAGCCGTCGTGCCAGCTGCGGAGGTGCGGCGGACGGCTGCGGCCGTCCTTCTTGAGCGTCGTGGGTACTTCGCTCACCCGGAGGCCGTCGAGGGTCGACTTGACGACGATCTCGCTGGCGAATTCCATGCCAGTCGTGATCAGGCCGAGGTCGAGGATCGACTGCCGGTTGAAGCCGCGCAGGCCGCAGTGGAAGTCGCGGATCTCCGAGCGGAACAGCATCCGCCCGATGGTCGAGAGCACGGGATTGCCGAGATATTTGTGCAGGGGCGGCATGGCGCCGGGCTCGATGCCGCCGCGGAACCGATTGCCCATCACGAGTTCGTCGCCGGCCCTGAGCCGTTCGACGAATTGGTCGAGGGAGCTGAAGTCGTAGCTGTCGTCGGCGTCACCCATGATCACATAGGTGCCTTTGGCGGCTTCGATGCCGCCCATCAGGGCGTTGCCGTAGCCCTTGGCCGCGACGTCGACGACGCGGGCGCCGTGCTCGATCGCGATCTGCTGCGATCCGTCGGTGCTGCCGTTGTCGGCGATGACGACTTCTCCGCGGACTCCCGACCGCGCCAGGTAACCCTGGGCTTTGTCGATGCAGATCGCCAGCGTCTCGGCCTCATTCAGGCACGGCATGACGATGGACAGTTCGAGCTCGGCGACAGACGTGTCGGACATCATTTCCTTCGGGACGGCGGTTACAGCTAATCCTTCACCCTAGACGAGTGGAACACGGATGCCGCGCGGGGCATCCGCCTGCACGCGCCCGAACGATGCGGCGATGACCCACACTGCGGTCACGGTATACCCGGAGATGACTCCGGCCACGGCCGCCCACGACCCGGTCAGGACCGGCGTGCCCGCGACCATGACGATCAGGCCAACGACCAGGCCGACGACCGAGGCGGCCGTCGCAACCCGGGTGCGCCCCGTCGTCAGCAGGTATGCCGTGGCGACCAGGGAGATCGAGAAGGCGAAGACGCCGATCAGGAGGAAGGCCATGATCGGTGCGGCTTCCCGGTAGGTCGCGTGGAAGACGACGTCGACGACGATCGGGCTGGCGAGGGCGACAGCTCCGAAGACGGCGCCGAGGCCGAGGAACATCACTCCGAACACCATCAGGTACCGACGCCGCGAGGCGACCCGATCGGCCGCTACCCACTCGGTGAAGCGCGGGATGAGCACCTGGGTGATGGCCTGACTGAGCATCGATGCCGGGGTGGCGAGCGACATCGCCGCGGCGAACAACCCGGCCGTGAGCGGTGGCTCGACGATGAATACAAACACCATCGCGAACTGGATCAGCCCGTTCGAGGCGAGCAATCCGAGGGAATTCCAGGAGATGAACTTCAGGATGCGCGCCGGCTCCAGCCCGCTCTCCTGCCGGAGCTCGTCGTGGCCGAGGTGTGCGCCACGGAGCGAGTGCAGCGCGAAGACGGCGTAGCCGATCGCGATCGGCCAGAGGAGCGCCCCGGGAAGGCGTGTCACCAGGACGATCGTGAGGAGCCCGATCGTCGTCGCCGAGGAGATCACGTCCCAGATTGCCGCAGACGTGATCCGGCCGAGGCCGACCTCGATCCCGCGCGCGAGGACATAGCCGGACCACGTCACGATCAGCACCCCGATCGCGATGGTGTCGCCGATGTCCGCCCCGAGCGCGATCATGGCGACGGGAAGCCCGATCAGCAGCATTCCGGCGCAGGATATCCAGAACGAGCGCTGGATCAGTCGGAGGGCGGGCACAGGAGAATGGCCGAGTGCACGCTCGTGCGCGAGGAAGTGCGCTGCCGCGTTTCCCGCCCCGGTCGGCCAGAGCAGCGAGAGGATCAGGGCCAGGGCGATCCAGGCCGAAACGTGAGCCAGATCCTCCGGCCCCATCACGCGACCGATCAGCACCGTGTAGGCAAAACGGGCCAGTCCCTGAGCGAGGACACCACCGGTGGAGATGGCTGCCTGGGACATGAGCGAAGATGGTTTCACCTGTGAATGCTACTCGGCGAACACGGAAGCAGCGGTTCCGAAACCGGATGCCGCGAGGGAGAACCGCGTGACACTCGACATCATGATGCCGTTCTACGGCGGCGTCGACCATTTCCGCATCGCCGTGGAGAGCGTCCTCGCGCAGACGGATCCCGACTGGCGTCTCGTCGTCATCGACGACTGCTATCCCGACGTCACGGCCGGCGAGTGGCTCGTCGGCCTCGCAGATCCGCGGATCGTCTACCGGCGCAACCCGGTGAACGCGGGCATCAACGTGAACTTCCAGGCCTCGATCGACCTGGCCGTGAACGACTGGCTGACCATCTTCGGTTGCGACGACGTGATGCTGCCCGGCTATGTCGCCCGGGTCAAGGCGCTCGGCCAGGCGCATCCGACCGCGGACTTCATCCACCCGGGCACCCGGGTCATCGACGGCGACGGCCGGGTCTACCGGCCGCTCGTCGACCGGATGAAGGCGCTCTACCGCCCGCACGTGCGCGGCACCATCGAGCTGGGCGGCGAGAAGCTCGCCGTGAGCGTGACGAGGGGCAACTGGATGAACTTCCCCACGATCGCCTGGCGCCGCTCGGCCGTTGCCGCGGTGGGGTTCCGGCCGAACCTCTCGGTTATCCAGGACCTCGGCCTCGCCCTCGACGTGGCGTTCCAGGGCGGCAGCCTGCTGCTCGACGACGAGGTCGTCTTCGAGTATCGCCGCCATGCCTCGAGCGTCTCGTCGTGGCGGGCGGCGGAGGGCAGCAGGTTCGTCGAGGAGCAGCGCTTCTTCCGGGCACTCGCGGCCGAGTTCGAGGAGCACGGCTGGCCTCGGGCGGCCCGCACGGCCCGCTGGCACATCTCCTCGCGGATCAATGCCCTCACGCGCCTGCCCGAGGCCGTCTCCGCCCGTCAGACGGCCGGCATCCGCATTCTGGCCAGGCACGCCCTCGGCCTGAGCCTCGCAGAGCCGGCCGAACGCCGGTAGGTGCCGGCGAGAGCCGGGCGGCGTGTTTCTAGCGCGGGACGACCTGGTAGATCTCCAGGGTCGCCTTCGGCAGCTCGAAAGCCTGCACGGGCTTCAGGCAGGTCGAGTCAAGACGGTGATCGTCTGCGAGCACGTAGCCCACGTTCGCCTGGGCGAACGCGGAGCAGGCGTCGAAGGTGACCCGGATCTGGTCCTCAGCGGGATTGGAGACCACGGGCTCCCCGGGGCCCGCGACCCAGCTCACGCCGGCGAGTCGGTTCCACTGGAAGGCGTACTGGTTCGCCGGGTCGATGACGCCCCACATTGCGCGGGAGGGTGCACCCTGGAAGCCGTTCTCCGCACGCACGCCGGACTCCAGCAGCACCGCAGTCGTGAGTCCGCCGCCGATACCGACCCAGGTCTTCGGCGCCGAAGCGTCGAGGGCGACGACGGCCCTGGACACCGCCGTCTCGCGCAGATCGAGCACCCCGCTGTAGATCGGGTTGGTCAGGCCAGAGCCGGCGATCGTCACGATCAGGAACGCGGTCGCGGCGAGCCTCGGCTGACGGCGCGCGGCGAAGTAGATTGCCGCCGCTGAGAGCAGCGCCCAGAGCCACCAGAGCTGCACGGCCTCGAGCATTCCGGGGAGGTGCCGGATGGCCACGTATCCGATCGCGGCCTGGGAGAGCGCGAAGAGGCCGGCCGAGATCGCGGCGATCCAGAAGCCTGCGCGCACCCGGTGTTCGTCGAGGTAGCGCAGCACGTAGGCGAGCAGGCCGAGGGACGCAAGCCCCATGCCCAGCCGCACGCGGTTCTGGCTGGTCTTGTCGAGCAGCAGGAGCCGGGCGATCGCATCCCATCCGGGCACGTACAGGTAGGCGAGCAGCAGCAGGACCACGGCGGTGAGCCCGATGAGCGTCCAGGGCAGCATCCGCTTCGCCCTGGCCTGCCTGAACACGATCCAACCGACGACGGGCAGCAGGTAGATGCCGATGTAGAAGAAGGTCGACGCTTCAGAGCCGTTCGCTCCGAGCAGGCCTGGGCGCTGCGCATTGAGAGTCTGCGTGAACGAGGATCCGATCGCCGAGGCGAAACTCAGCAGGCTGCCGCCACCGGTCGGTGTCACCCGGTTGCCCGGGTACGTGGTGCCGAGGAACGCCTCGACGGTCGTGAGTTTGGTCGCGAGCCAGAGAACCGTGACGGCGGATGCAGCGACGCCGGCCACGAGCACCGGTCCGACCCGCGAGAGCACTGCCCGCAGCCCAGGGTTCTCCCGGCGACGCTCGATCACGAGGCCGACCGCGAAGAACAACACGACAAGTACCGCCGGAACGATGAAGGGCACGTAGATGCCCGTCGCCATGACCACCGTGAGGTAGCCCACGAGGGCCGCCCAGCCCCATCGGGACCGCAGGGAGCTGCTCGAGAACGCGTGGATCAACGCCGTCATGGCGGTGAGTGCCCACACGACCGGCCACAGCGTCGTGGACAGGTACCACCACTGGAAGAGCGGGCTGTAGAGGAATCCGACTGCGATCATCGCGGAGACGCCGGGCCGCCTGGGAAGCAACGTGACGAGGAACATGTACGCGGCGGCCGCGAGCGCGAGCCCGGGCAGCCACCATTTGAAGGCGATCGCGTGGTCGACGTCCATGACCATGAATCCCCAGAGGTGCGGCCGGAAGGCCACCGTCCAGTCGACCCGGGGCAGGTCCTGCGGCAACGTCGCATCCATCCCGCCGGGGAACGTCTCGTTCACGAGCGGGAGCCCCTGCTGCACCTGGGCGATCGCCCACACGGTCTGCACGTTCCATTCATCGGACCTGGTGAGCTGTGGCGTGCCCGCGATCAGGCTCGAGTCGCTGCCGTAGGCGATCTGGCTGTGGAAGACGCCCGAGGACGACCCGTTGATTCCGAGTGCGACGAGCACGATGCCCAGGATCAGGAGCAGCGCGGGGAAGGCGAGGAGGACCCGCGTGCGCGGCAGGCCGTCCGTGCCCGGTTCGGTGAACCGCCGATAGCCGTCGCGCCAGGCGTGCAGTCGCGATCGCCCGACAACGGGCGTCAGATCCTGTGGCACGGCGAGTTCCTCCATCACTTGCGCGGAATACGTCCGCATCGGGGCCACGGGCACCCCCGGCGCCGACCCTCACCCAGAGTAGACGATTGGTGACAGGGCCATCGAAAGGGCCTAGACGGGCTGCACAAGGTCGCGCAGCACGTCCTGGGCGCCACGCCCGAACCGGGCGTAGCGTCCGGTACGCCACTCACGGACAACGGGGAGGATGCGCGCCGCGTACGCTGCGGGCAATGAACTGCGCACGACTTCGTGGGCAAGCTTGTCTTCGAGCAGGTACAGCACGCTGGGTTCGGCGGTCGGCCCCAACAACGACGGCGCTCGCTCGGCCAATGCCCGAGCACGCGCAAGGAGCCGCCCGTTCCGCTCCGTACGTGGCGCTCGGAGCCTGCCGAGACGTCCGGCGGTGTCGAGATTCGTGACGCCGATCTGGTTGGCATCGTGCTGGCGGTAGTCCACGAGTTGCTCGTCGAGCAGATCCATTGTTCCCGTCAGCGCCGCGAACATTGCCAGCCATTCGTCGTGCACCCAGGCCGCCGGAAACGGCCGTGCCCGCTCGAGGAGCTCGCGACGCACCATCATGGTCGCCCCCGTCACGATATTCCGCTGCACCAGCAGCTCGAGGGCCCGCCCGTCGTGTTCGAGGGCTTTGGCGACGTCGGTGACACCGAGGGTCTGCAGCAGGGTCATCCCCAGCGGATGCCCGTCGCCGTCGACCAGGCGGGCGTCGGTGTGCAACAGCACCAACTCCGGCCTACGGGTGAATTCTGCCGTCATGAGTTCGAGCCGACGTGGATGCCAGATGTCGTCCTGGTCGCTCAGCGCCAGAATATCGCCCGAGCATGCGGCGAGGGCCTGTTCGAAGTTCCCGGTCACGCCGAGCCCGCTCGCGTTGCGAATCACCCGCACCTCGATGGCGCTCAAGGGATTGCGGGCACGCCACTCCGTCACGACGGACTCCACGAGTTCGGGGGTCCCGTCAGTCGACGCGTCGTCGGAGACCACGATCTGGGCGGGAGGCCGAGTCTGGCCGAGGATGCTCCGGAGCTGCTCCGTTACGTATGCCGCCCCATTGAACGTGCACATGGCAACCGACACGGGCGATCGCGACTCGATGCCGTTCATCTCACGCTCCCGTCATGAGGATGCCACGAGAGCGGAACACCGGATCCGGGAACGCCGGGCGGACCTTGCGGTCGACAGTGGAAGACCGGTTGGAATCCGATCTCGTGCGTTCGCTACGGCATACCAATGGAGTCCAGCGTCGATTGTTCACTGTCGGGGTGTCGTCACTCTACGCGCAAGAGCAAGATACTCACGCGAACGTATCCGCCATGACCATCGAGCCTCAAGAACCGCCCGCGACATCGGCGGCATTGGATTCCGCAGTGCGTCCTGGACAGAATCCACGAGATTGTCGAACGACTCACGCGAAACAAGACGAACAGGTCCGCCGTCAGCGAGCAACGGCGGGACAGATGGAACCGGATACGAAACGATCTGAGCGCCAGCAGCTACTGCCTCAAGGAGCGTCACTTGGAATCCTTCAGCGAGTTCGCTCGGGTTTACAAGCACCGAACGACGTAATGCGTCTCTGACCTCTTCCAGTTGGGCATGACCGTGAATCTGGACGGACTGTTCAATCCCTCGAAGGCGAACCCTCGCGATCACAGCATCGGCATCCGGACCGTCCCCCAGGATATGCACGACGAGGTCGTCAAAGCCACGAACCTTAATAAGCTCAGCCGCAACGTCGATGACGGTCTCCCATCCTTTGCCAGGTACGAGCCTGCCGAGAAATGCGATTCCGTTCAGAGTCGGGGAGTCCCCGCTGCGCGGCCAGTTCTCCATTTGTAGGGCATTCGGAAAGACTCGCGCATCGATTCCAGCAAGATAGGAGACGAATTGCGCCGACTGCTCAGAGACAGCCAACACCTGCGCCGCACCGCGAAGCACGAAGCGCCCGAAGGTGAGATCGACCAATCGAGAAAACATTTGAATCATGTTCGACGGGTTCTTCACGAAGCCGGCCCCATGTTCCGTATGGATGACGGGGATCCGGCGACTGGCTGCGGCACGAAGCCCCACATAGGACATCGGGAAGAACCTCGTATGCGTTGACACCAGGTTGATGTCTTCGTTAACAAGCAAACGGCTCAACCTACGAGTCGTCCCAAAGGCAGGAAAGGAAATGACCGACGCTATAGGAAAGTGCATCTTCAACCGGATGACACGCACTCCGGCTTCGAGCGTGTCCGACGCTTTCTCGGCGAGACAAATCACGAGTACCCGCGCCCCAGCCGACTTCAATTCGGTGGCCAGCTGAATGACGTGGCTTTCGAGGCCCCCGAGTCGGGGCGGATAGCTATTGACGATTATGGCCACCCGCACATCCTCTGTGGGGGCGTTTTCAGACACTGTCTTCGCTCGCTCTCGGGGACGGCCGTTTTTCCATCGCACCGAGTCTAACCGGGATACCGACTGCCACAGCATCGAGTGGTGTGGTCTACCATTCTCAAGTGGCGTCGAAACTGGTAGGGAACAGAGGGCTTGTAACGACTGGCACCCCCTGCACGGCAGTGGCGGGAAGAAGACGTCGTAGCGTGCGACCAGCGGAATCACAGCCGGATAGGATCGCGACGTGAAACGGATAGGCCTGACCAGCACTCGAAAAGGCCTACTGGCTGCCGTAATCGCTCCGATCCTACTTTTTATTGCACTAGGCAGCTGGTCGGTGGCGTCACCCGCTGGAGCCAGCCCCGACGACAACTTCCACCTCGCAAGCATCTGGTGTGGGGACGGTCTGCGGCCCGGTTTGTGCGAAAGCGGTGTCAATCCCGATTGGCGGCTTGTTCCCAAGGCACTATCCGACTCTTATTGCTTCGCTTTTAGAGGAGACTTAAGCGCGGCATGCCAGACCTCGGCAGTCACATCGGATTCGACGACACTCACTCCGACATCTCACGGGAACTGGTCCGGCGCCTATCCGCCGGTGTTTTATGCCCTGATGGGGCTTCTCGCCGGCAAAAATGTGGCTGTCTCGGTAGTCCTCATGCGCCTCGTCAATGCGGCTCTGTTCGTCGGACTTTCGACGTGGCTCTTCTTCTTACTCCCACGCGCACGACGTACCGCCTTAGTGGCCAGCCTGGCCGTCACCGTTGTACCACTTGGAATGTTCCTGATTCCGTCAAACAACCCCAGCAGCTGGGCCGTCATCTCCGCCGGAGCTCTGTGGATTTCACTCCTCGGCTATTTTGAAACCACAGGCCGTCGCAAGATCAGTCTGGGCGTTGTGGCCGCTCTTGCCACTGTGATGGGGGCGTCAGCACGCGCCGATGCTGCGATCTATGCGATCGTTGCAATCCTGGCCGTCACGGTACTCAAGATGAACGTGCGCAGGCGTTTCCTAGTCTCGTTTCTGTTGCCTTTGGTACTGGCGCTCGTCGCGGCATTCTTTTATTTCTCTGCCGGGCAAGCATCATTTGCCACCTCGGGTCTCCCCTCAGATGCCCCTCCAGATCCGCACCGGAGCTCTCAGTACTTACTCTTCATTAATTTCCTCAACGTGCCTGAGCTCTGGGCAGGCACGCTCGGCCTAGGGAATCTGGGCTGGATGGATACCCATTTACCTGCCATCGTTGCTGTTATCGGCGTTGGGGTGTACTGCGCGATCGCGTTCACAGGGCTTCGGCACATGAGCAGGCGGAAAGCAATCGCAATTGCGGGAGTGCTCGCAGCACTCTGGCTCGTTCCGCTATTCGTCCTCTTGCAGTCAAAGGCCGTAGTTGGCGAGCAAGTCCAGCCTCGTTACGTGCTTCCCCTCGTAATCCTTCTCGCCGGAATCTCTCTCGTGCAGCGTTCCGGAGCGCCTCTGAACATCACCCGTGCGCAAACAACTATCGTTGTCGCCGGACTGGGTGTGGCCAATTCCGTTGCTCTTCACTTCGACATCCGGAGATATGTCACGGGACTCGACGTGGTGGGATGGAATCTCAACGTGCAACCAGAATGGTGGTGGCAGGGCGCTCCGTCGCCGATGACGGTCTGGGCGATCGGGACTATCGCTTTCGCGGCCGCCCTCGCGATCCTCGCCCAGCGGCTTCATGCCTCATACACGACATCAAATTTATCGTTCCAGACTGCGCCTGTCGCCGTGAGCGACAAGAAGCCTCACTGAAGCCACGATCTCCGACAAATTGCTACATCTAACCTGCGAACCGTAACTCGCTCGATCAGGGAGCCCCTCCGAAAGGACTAGTCGAACTCAGTCAAGGCGCGGACTCGTTAGTCGCGCACGGCAAATCGACTAGCGCTCAACGAATGACTCCCGCTGAGAGTGTCTCGTTTCGTGGTCACGCAAGCGATGAGTCCGAATACGGCGCCGGCGAAGGAAAGAGTTCCGATCACCCAAACCCAGTTGGGAGAAATCGGCAGATTCCACCACCACTCGACGCTGGTGCTCAGGTTCACATCGACCACATCTATTCCGGTTACATAGCGGCGGATATTGACGTGCAGCGCATTCGAATTTGCAAGGGTCGCCAGGCTCCCCGCGATGATGAGCTGGGTCCGTGACATTCCCAGGTCATCGCGCTTGAGCTGAAGCAGCAACAAGCCCGCGAACAAGATCATCAGGGGATAGATGTAACGCGGCTGGACGCCCGCTCCCACCAGTACGCGATCGTGGATAAGGATATACATGGGGACGACAACGAGACTCAGCGCAACAAGCGCGACAACTATCGCCTTGCGCGCACCAAGCTTCTGCAGCCCCCAAAAAGCAAAGCCTCCGAATATCGCGAATGTCGGCACCCAGACGATACCGGGCATAGCAGTGTCGAGCCAGCCAAGACCGAACGTGCCCAGCGCTCCTGCCCAGAGTTGGGGCAGCTGCACCACGTTCGTCTGGAACAGTTCCCAGACGTTGATGTCCGTCGCCTTGTCAAAGCCATCGGCATTCACGACGGACGACTGCCCGGATGTGAAGAATATGAAGATCGAGAACACTGTCAAGACAATTGGCAGCAACAACATAGCCAAATGACCGCGTGTCCTCCTGAACGTGAGAACGAGCGCAACCAGGACCGCCAGAACGCTGTAGACCGCCGAATCACTGCGGGCGCCGGCTCCGACAAGAGTCGTAAGGGCCGCAATACCAGCGAAAGCCACCCGACGTTTCACGTTCTTTTCACGAAAGAAACCGACAAGGGCGACCCACAACGTTCCTGCGGAAATAATTGCCCAACTACTCGGGTTCACACTCGGAATCAGAAACATGCCGAGTGGCACGATCGTAATTGCGGCACCCCAGACAAGTGGACCTCTACGCGAGCGAGGCAGGAGAAAGAACAAGGCCGATACGACTGCCACGAATAGGAAAGCATTGAATGCGCGCATGAGCATTATGGACGCTGACACATTACTACTCACGAAGATGCTCATCACGGCGTAGAAGACGGGCGGGTAGCCGCGGTCGAAGAAATTGCCCCGAGTGGTGTTGGCCATCACGCTCGACGGCATCTGCGCACAGGATGCGCTTTGATCCGCCTTGAACGCGAAGCATCGAGACGAATCAAGCAAAATGGCAGGAACCTGCCTCGTCTGTGCCGAGTCTCCGGCTTCGCAAATTCCAGCCTTGATACCGCCACCGCACCAGATACTAGCCAGGTGATAGTCCTCATCGGGACTCGCGCCGACGGGAGAGGCGAGCGCCCAACTTGCCAATGAGATGAAGAGCATAATCGGTACGACGACAGCAGCAATGACTCGGGCTGGCAGACGATTCCCCATGACAAGCTCCCCACAACGACGCAGTCTCACTAACCGGCTACGTGCGCGGCAGACTGTCCAACTCTAGTTTCTATTCCCCCGCGCGCCGACCCCGCCTCGACAAGAGGCGCTGATTCGGGGTGGAAGAAGGACGAACCAACCACTTCGGCCCACACACGGTGGACCCAGGAGCTCGGGCCCTCATCACTCGAAGATCGGCACTTCCGTTCGCCGCAATGCCGACCTCAGGTTCAGAGCGGCTCAGGGACGACGACGCACTGGAACGTTGGTAGCGCCCTCGGAGCGAACCGACCCTGCTCGTGCCGATGATTCAAGGCGCCCGATACGCAGGTCCTGCAGCGCGGACATTTCCGCCAATGTTCTTGCCTTGCTTTCCAGATCGGTGAGCTCAGCACTGTGCTGGATGCAGACAAGCACCAGAACAGCAATACTTACGAAGAAGACAAGGTTCGTGGGTATGTCGACCCCGACCAATCCGGCCGCCCATTCGAGCGCCCTCGGAAAAACGCCAATCACAAGCGCGGCAGTGCCTGCTATGAGCCACCAGATAGCGTGCCGTTCCCGAAGCCGCCGACGGCGGAGCATCTCAACGACGACGGCAAGAGTTGCCACCGCCGCAAGGATGCCGAAAATGTAAGACGTGACGGTCATAGTTTTTAGGCTTTCATCGTAAGTGTCGATGGCGGGCGAACCAAGGCGAACCCGAGAGCCAGAAAAGCACGGGCCAAGTACGTCGCGGCCTTGATCGGATTGTGAGACGGCTTGCCACCAGCCCGAGGCCGCATCGCTACGGGAATCTGGAGGATTACGCAGCCGGCCTTCGCCGCAATGACTAGCGCTTCGATCGTGTCACCCAAATATTCGGCCGGATAGTGCTCCGCAAATAACCTGACTGCTCGTGGTCCACATGCTTTGAGACCCGAGGTTGTATCCGTCAGACGGGTCCTTGTGGTTCGACTCAGGATGGCGGAGAGGAAACGCATTGCGGCCTTGCGCAGGCCGTGGACTTCGTAGTCGCCTTCGCCGGCAAACCTCGCGCCAATGACAAGGTCGGCGGTCTCAAGTTGAGCGAGTAAATCAGGGACACTGGCCGGGTCATGCTGTCCATCGGAGTCGATTTGAACGACATTGTCATAGCCGTATTCGAGAGCGTACTTGAATCCGAGGCGCATGGCCCCACCGACTCCGAGGTTAAAGGGAAGCACCGCCACGGAAGCCCCAGCAGCCTGCGCAACGGCCGTCGTGTCATCATCTGAGCCATCGTTTACGACGAGGCAGTGCGCCCCCGGGAGCTTTGCGAAGACCTCCTTGATGACGTCCCCCACCGTATCGGCTTCGTTGAACGCGGGCATGACAATTAAAGTGCGCTCATACGGGGAATTCATAGCTTTAGTCTAACTAGCTAACCTTGCGCACACGCAGGGACGCCCGCGTGGCACCTCTTCTGTCTACTCGTCCTGTCTCAAACGAGGTGCTGGTTCACGACTCGACGCCGCGACCGTCAATCTTCGAGGACCGGAGGTGGACAAGGAAGAGCACAACCAAGGCAGCAAACCCGAGTATCCCGTTCAAGGCAATCATGGCGAGCACATCCGGGAGCAGTGCGGTAGAGCCAATCCATTGGGCTATTGCGACTACGACGAGTGCGACCAAGGCCAGTTTCGAGCTCGAGGCGGTCAGCCGGATAAGGAGTCCCTGAGCCATCGCCCAGGGAAGCCACGCCAGCGCGAGCCATGGCAGGAGTTGCAGGCTTGATTGGTATCCCGGTCCGAACACGGGAACGATCAGCCCACCAGCCAGGGACACGATAATGAACATGGCAGCGCCAGACAAGAATGTAATGGCCAGCGTGACATTGACTCCATATTTAGTCATGGACGCGTCCTTCTTCCGGCTCACGAAACGCGGCAGCAGGTAGAGGGAGAGGGTGGCCGGCACGATCAGGGTCGTCTTGATGAGAACCGCGGCGGCGGCATAGGCCCCCGCGATGTTCTCCGGCGATCCGGCCCGCACCAATACGACGTCCATGTTCGTCAACCAGGCGAATGTGATGGTCAGCAGGAGCACCACGGAACTCTCGACTGTAAACGGCCGACCGGACAGTCGAACCGATGATCGGCGTGCTTGGATACTTGATCCCACGGCGCCGATAACCGCCGTGACCAAGAGAACAGAGAGAATGCCCAGCGCTCCAAAACCACACAGAAGTACTGCAATGCTCAGTAGGAGCTGTGCAATTTGGGCTCCAGTCGACCACCAGATCACCGAACGGGGATCTCCCGCACCCTGGAGAATTCCCTGAGCACGCGCGAATAGGAAGTACGGCGTGATTGTGCCGGCGACGAAGAGCAGTGCAATGACATCGGAGCTTTCGTGGCCCGCTCCTGCTCCCAGCCACGGGACCACAAGCACTCCGACGGTGCAGATCGCGCCAAGTGCCAAGGCTTCGATCAGCGAACTGTCCATTCGCCTCGTACTTGCTACGGCTGAAGTCTCGCGTGAGGCTCCGCTCGCCGTCGCGACGGCGACCGAATTCCTCAGTGCACCGCTCCCGATCGACGCAATATTGATCAGCGCAAGGAAGGACGCGAGGAGCCCGAACGCCTGTGGGCCAAGACCTCGGATCGATACGATCTGGAAACCGGCCGACGCAAGGATCCCGAGCCCGCTGATCCCCCCAATGACGAAGATCGCTCTACCGTGCTGCGCGAGAAACGACCCTCCACGATTTGCCCTCACCGGCGATCGTTCAATCGCAAAGTCCCCGGAAGTGAACCTTTGTCAATTCTGGGCATAGCCGCGCTCAATCAGATCGTCAACGATGATCCCTGAAGGAGAGAACTTGGGCCGAGCGATTGGCTGTCGATAGCGCTCAAAGTTCTTGAGGAAGTCGATCAGAAGCTCCGTTTTCCATTCCGAGAGGACGACGTTCTTACCCAACCCTTCACCGCGTTCGGTGGCTTTGCGATGGACGAGTGTCGGAACGCCCAGGAGGGCCGTCTCTTCCTGGATGCCACCGGAATCGGTAATAATGAATTCCGCTCTCTTGAGCAGCTGCACAAACTCCTCGTGCCGGAGTTTGGGTTGAGGCGTCAACTTTCCTTGTCCCAGCTTGAGGACAGCCTCCTCCATTGCGCCTTGGGAATATGCATCAACCAAGAGCTTGAGCGGATATCGACTCTCAGCGCCCAGAGTCGAGATCGCTTCCTCGACAAGATGCTTATTAGAGATGAGCTCAAAGCGATGCAGCAACACCACACCGAACTTGGCGTCGTCACTACGTTCGACTTCACTGTGATCGAGAACAGCATCGACAACGGAGTTACCGTGGGTGAACACAATTCCGCGGCGCGATTTCAAGTTCGCCGAGGCTTCAAGGGACGGCGTGTAGTGAATTGAGGCCAAGACGCCGACGATTCTGCGGTCAATCTCTTCCGGAAACGGATGCCGCCAATTGCCGGACCGGAGACCCGCTTCCACATGAGCGCACTTGGCGCCGATCAGACGTGCGATTACTGCGCCTACGACACTCGTCATCGTGTCGCCGTGAACGATGACGATCGTGTTCTTCGGTAGCTCTCTCCGGATGGCCCACGCGTTGCGAAGGACCCATCCCAGAATATGGAATAGCCAGACGAGCACGTCACCATACCCACGCAGCGGCTGTCCGCGATTGCCATTTGCAATGATGCGATCTGGTTTAGGAAGGCCCAGGGTCGGAAGGCTATCGGCCAATGCCTGAGTGTGTTGGAAGGTCAACCACTGCTGATACGGAATCTTCCGCTCGTCGAGCCGCCGAGCGATCGGCGCGAGCTTGATCGCCTCGGCAGTCGTACCGTAAATGAAAATGATCAAGTATTCGCCCCGTTTGAGAATTGCTTGTGAAATTGAAATGACTTTCGGTGAACCAGAATTCCTCTGACGAGGCCGGCCCAAAATGTTAGCCCGAAGGGGACGATGTAGCAAAGATAGGAGGCGCCTGCCCGCAGGGGGCAACCACGCGCGGACGCGATCAAGAACGGCGCGAGAATCGACCCGAGCCCGGTTGCCAACAAGACCGCAAACAGCACCCAAAGGCCCTGCACAGCGAACGCTGCGAGACCTAGCGCAACAAGCGGAGGCAAGATGGCCAAAAGGATAAGGGTGAGGTCCCGGCCAGTGCTCGTTCCCGCGTAGCTGTCAACGAACAGCGTTCCTCGTCCTCGGCTGTGGGAAAGGAACCCCCGGAACGTCACACGAGGCCGATACGTGGCCGAGAACTCAGGATCGAGAAGTATCGGCGTCTCTTCGATTATGAATCGGAGAAGCTTGGTGTCGTCAGAGACCAGGTGCGCGTTCTCGCTTGGCCATGAAGCGAGGCACGCGCGTTCATAGAGGTCTTTGGGTAGCAGAAGGCATCCCGTTCCCTTGGGCAGCCTATCGAAATTGTCTTTTGTAATCAGTGTGGGACGTGGATGGGCAAGATACCGACCCCAAAACAAGAAGGTCGGCACCTCCCAAAAACGTCCGACGAGGGGAGCTGTGGGATCGGTAATGACGTGGCCATTCCACACCATCACGCCTGGCCGTTCCACAAGCGCACTTTCCAAATGAGCCAGTGCACTCTCGTGGATCAGAACCCGCGAGTCCAGGACGAAGACCTTGCTACTCGAAGCGCTCTGAATTCCCTCCCATCGAGCCATGAACCGGCCCTTGTTCTCCTGGTTTACGATTCGAAGTGGGTACGGGCTATTCGATTTCTGTGATTCGAGAACCTCAATAGTCGCATCGGTCGACCCGTCGTTCACGACAATGATTTCAGCCGTCCAAGATGTTTCAGAGAGCGCGAGCACCAAAGCCGCGATGGTCGTCGGAAGCCACTCCGCCGAGTTGTATGTGGGGATAACCACCGACAAATCCGGGACGCCAGCGCCCCCGTGTCCGCTGTACAAGAAATCACTCCTAGCTCAATGGCACTCTGCCGGTACGTCCCAGTGTAGCGAGCAGCTCCTCCGGGTCCGCGGAGGCAGACGAGCCGGAGACGCCTCGGGCGCTTCTTCGTTTGGGAGTTATGACTCGGCGCGTCTCATCACGGCGTCCGATGACGAAGCTCTCGCACGAACCCGCGATGCAATACGTTGCGAGAGGTGGTGCGCCGGTCGTTCAATTGCGAAATAGAAAAGGCATGCCACTACAAGGCTCACCACCACTGTGAGTACCGCCGATGTCTTGCCGATATGCAGCGCGAACGCCAACGCCACGGCGATGGGGCGATGCACTAAGTACAGACTGAACGAAATGGTCCCGAGAAAAACAGGCACTCGAGAACTTAGGAGAGCCCGAAGGGGAATCCAAACCTGGGCAACGACGAGCAGCAAGGAAATTCCGCCGAGCGCGAGCGGCAAGGTCACGACGCGCGGTGGCCATCCTGCGTCCGAGATATCGCGTCCGAGCAGATAGAAGGAGCACATGGCCAAGATGCTGACAATGATCAGCACGACTCCGGCCGCGAACGACCAGACACTTCTCGTGGTGAGAAAACTGAAAGCTCGAGCAATTGAATTCCAATACTGTGCGAGTAGGGCGCCCAGCAGGAACATCGGGAGGAAGGATGTGACCGGATCGTTGATATACCAGCCAAGGAGGCAGGCCAAGCCCGCGACAATCCCGGCCGCAAGACCATGGCGGCGCACCAAGAACAAGTACACGGGAAGCGAAAGTGAAAAGATGATTTCCCATTGGAGAGACCAGAGAACGCCCAACGACGTGCTGGTACCGCCTACGACTGTCAAATCATGAACAATCGAGAGTAACGGATAGTCGGTTGCAAGACCGGTGAGCGTGTCCCCGTCGGCAGCGGTTGGCACGTGCGCAACGACGACAAACGAAACCCAGGCGAGGGCTACAGCGGCGAAGACTGGGAGATAAAGTCGGACCATCCGGCTCGGATAGTACGCATCCCAGGAAAATGACTCCTTAGCTGCAACGCGTGTCAGTACAAAACCGGAGAGCACAAAGAACATCCATACGGCTTCAGCGCCTAACCAGAAGACGTGGAGGGGCGAGTACACCAGTAGGTTGTTCGCAATTCCAGGAACTGGCGCCAAGCCAATACCGGCTTGGAGAAAGGGGAAGTTAATTGCCAAGGTGTGGTACATCAACACCGAAATCGCCGCGACGCCGCGCAGCGAGTCGAGTTCCTTGTTCCTCTTCCCCAGGCTCCCCATTCGAGAGATGTTGGGACTTGTAGTTCCCAAGGATGTCACTGAACAGTGACCGTGGTGCACCCGATCTGGGTGTTCGCGCCTGACCCGGAATTGATTCCATACACGCACACTCGATGCGACCCGGCCGCAGCAGCAACGG
>NZ_SOFR01000015.1:0-21128 GCF_004402735.1 Cryobacterium sp. MDB1-18-1
TCAAGACGCTCAAATTCGCCCCGGTGTTCCCGGAACGCTTCGGCAGTCTCGGCGATGCCCGACGATTCATGAATACCTTCGTCGAGGGTTACAACCACAGCCACCGGCACACCGGTATCGGGCTGAACACCCCTGCCGACGTCCACTACGGCCTCGCCGCCGGCAAGGCCGCCGAACGGGCCGCGACCCTCTCCGCGGCACGGGCCCGGCACCCGGAGTGCTTCAGCACCAGCTGCGACCCGAAGATCCTCGCCACCCCCGACACGGCCTGGATCAACAAGCCCGCCGAAGCTCAAGAAGACGAGCCGAAACTAGCCGCCTAAACTCACGCTGGCCTCATTCACCTTGACAAATTCCGCTACGCCAGCAGATTCGCGAGCATCCCACAGCGCTGCGCGACGTGCGCGAGCGCCAACGACCACATGGCTCCGGTCATCCACCGCGAGAGCCGCGCCGACGACCACGAGGTCGTCTCGTCGGAGCCTGGCTAGCGAGGTACCGCTGCGGTATTCGTTGCGCTAACTAGTGGTCGAAACATCTCGACCTGGCTTTAGCACCGTCGTTGAGTGGGCGTATTTTGGCGAACGCAAACCCGCGGACGGCGCGCGCCGCACGGGCGCCTCGCCTATGGAGTAGGCTGTCCGGCATCAAGACGTCGTCGCCGATGCTGAACGCCCTGCTGTCGATACTCGAATCAGGCAGCTCTCCCATTGGGGTATTTGCACTGGACCGTCTTGTAGCACTGGAACGTGGGGAGACGGAACGACGCCACCACGTTGAACCTGCCGGCAAAACGGTCGAGTAGTACGGTGTTGTACTGCTCTACGTAGTACTTGTCGGTCGATCTCGCCACCGTGTAGATGTTCATCAACGGCGAGGTGTAGCTGGACGTCGATGAGGTGCCACCGTTAGCGACCGTGCTATCCACAGTTTGATCGAAGGGCCAGGCGACGCGCTGCATTCGGATTGGGATCTGAACGCTCACCGGCCTCGCGGACAAGGGCGTGTACGAGATTTGAACCGTGTGTTTCACAAAAACGAGGCTAAGCAGCATGCTCACTCGAATTTGCGCGTGAAACGTGTTGCCTTGGTTGCTCACCTGTCCGTAGTCGATGATCGTGGAACCACTAGACCGGTACTGTGTGTTGACCGTCGTTGATGCAAGAGAAAATGCTCGCTTGTTCACCGCCGTCGAAGCAAAGATGAACTGCGGGCTCGAGGACGCCGGGCGTGGATAGCTTTGCGGGGTGACGGGCGTTGCCTCCGGTGCGTCAAGCACCACAGGCACAGCAGCCTCGGCAACCTCTGCGTCGGACAGCCCCGTCAAGTCCGTGATCACTCCGGTGTCGGTATTTTTGACCGCCGAGAAAAGCTCCTCGCTTGCCTTCGCCTGCGTGGCTTCAACTGACACGGCGTTGTCGGCACACACATAGTTGACAGCATCGGACCCTGACTGGTCGACCGCGGCTGCGACGACGGTGTCGTCGAGCAGGGCGTTCACGTCGGACAAGCATTCAGTGTGGACGACCGCGGATTCAGCGCCGGAGATTTGCGGTTGCACGATATCGTCGGCTACTGCTGCGTGGCTCGCGCCGAAGACGAGAGTGGACGCGATGAGTCCGGCGACTGCTGCAGCAGTCTCGAATCGGAAAAATCTTCTGAACATCGGATTCCGTTCACGGTAGGTTGTATTTCTCTCCTTCGAGGCTGTTCAGTAAGGTACCTGAAGAGCGGAGGTCCTGACAAGAGGCTAAAAGCGCTAATTTCAGCTGGAGAGCGTGCCATCGTCAAACGTATCTACCTCAACGAAGGATTATGAATTGGCATCCAACATCAGCCCTCTGATCGAAGCTATAAGCGTTCTGACCGACTGGGACCACCACCCACGGATACAGGCAACGTTGCGCACAACACGCAATGGGAACGACACGCTGAGCGTGATAACCGCAACGCCGGAGAGCAATGAGTGGACAGTCGCCCGCCGAGACGAAGATATTGTCGAGCGTCGGACGGTCGACGGCCTCTATACGTTGACGAGCGGTCGCAAGGAAATTGAACGTTCTATTCGCGATGCTCGCCGTGTTCCGCCCGCTTTGTGGCTGGTGTTCCCCATGTCCGCATTCTTCTGGGGCCGTCCGCGAGACACGTGGCGGATGGTGGACGCCGCGCGCGCCGGACATGAGACGGAAATCACGTTGATCCACATGGAGCAGGCTGAGTTTCAGGCCACGCTCACGGTCAACCACGATCTGCGGATTGCAACCAAGCTTTGGATGCCAGGCGAGACATTCGAGCTGTTCGACTTCGAGTAATCGCAAGTCCACGAAGGCGTGCGGTGGTATCTGTTTGTGCGGAAGCCGCCCTGAATACACTACGAGAGCTCGACAAATTCACCAGCATCCCACAGCGCTGCGCCACGTGTTCGAGCACCGCCCGTCGCATGGCTCCGGTCGTCGAGCACGAGAGCCGCGCCGACGACCACGACGCTGCGTATGCCCAAAGCAAGGCCGACAACGTCGCTCTGCGGTATCCGCTCAGCTACCACTGCCCCCACCACGCCGGACGTCAACGCCCAGAAGTCCGGATCCCTATCCGAAAGTTCCCTGAACACTTGAGTCATTTCGGTATCACATGTATCATGGAGGTATCAGCTTCACAGCCCGCTTGGAGGATTCGATGGATCTCGGGATGCCACTTGTCACTGTCTTCGGTCGGACTGAGGGCGCCGTCCTGACAGCCCTCGCGCGCGGGGATGCGTCGGTGAACGGCCGCCAGATCGAACGTATCCTCGGCGGAACAGTGAGCATCAGGGGAGTGCAGGGAGCTTTGGCTCGTCTGGCGCAGGCCGGGCTCGTGCTCGCTACGACCCGGCAGGCCGAGACGCTCTACCGGGTGAATCGAGCGCATCTACTCTGGTCGGCCGTGGAGACTACGATCAACGCTTTGACCGAGCTCCGTCAGCGCATCCGCAATCTCGCCCGCAGCAGCGCCCCGGACGGCACAGCGGTCGTCCTCTTTGGATCGGTCGAACGAGGTAACGCGACGGCTGACTCCGACGTCGACCTGCTGGTCGTGTACCCGAACGAGATAACCGCGAGTCTCCGTGAGGACTTCGTCTACGAGTTGGGGCGAAACGTAGAACTCTGGACTGGTAACCCGGCGCAGGTGATCCAGATCACCGTGGATGGCCTCGTGGAATCCGCAGGACGCGGCGACGCGCTCGTCGACCTGTGGCTGAACGACAGCGAAGTCCTGATCGGTGAACTCCCGACAGCGCTCCCGACAGCAGTAATGGCCCACCAGTAGTGGCACGCCAGACGTCCAAGCGCCAGAACATGGACCGGGCTGCGATCCAGGCTCGGCTCGCGGACGCACGGAAGTTTCTCGAGGCTGCGGAGATGTACGTCGAAGAGAACGCCGTGTCCTCCTGGAAGGTGGGGGGCTCGAACGCGGTGAACGCGGGTATCGCCGCTTCAGACGTCATCTGCGGCGTCGTCCTTGGACATTGCTCCCGCAGCGCAAACCACAGCGACGCCATGGCCCTTCTCGAAGAAGCAACTCAGCCGGACGCTGCGCCGCGCAAACATCTGGGCGCGCTCCTGGCTGACAAAAGCAGCTACCAGTATGGAACCGACAGTGTCCGCCGTGACGCTGCCCAAGCGCTCGTCGAGCACGCGGCGAAACTCATCGGGGAAGCAGAGCGTCGCGCCAAGCGATAGCCCGAAAGTGGTCCTGCGTCGCGTAGGCGACGAATCCAGCTAGAAGGGTCGCGCCTGCTTGGCTTCGCTTCGTGTCTGCCTGCTGGTTCCTCGCTGGGTGCCACGCTGATCCATTCGAGCCGGTAGCTCCCGAAAGCCCCGCCGACGAGGTCTTCCGCCTGTGGTTGCGCACCGAGACGGTCCACGGCAGGTGTTAGGTTTCAGCTGTGATCCTCTTCCTTTTTCTCTCAGTCCTCGCCGTGATTGGCTTCGGCGTGCTGGTTTTTATGGGGCTGTTGGGGTGGGCGGTGACCGGCAAGCCGAAGACACCCGCCACACCGAAGACGCGAGTGTTCACGGCCGAGGGTGCACGGGCATATAACGCGCTCCGTGAACGGCGTCTCCGTGAGGAGATCAGCGAGCTCGAGTTCGTGAAGGCCGGCTATGACATTAAATGGGCCGACCTTGAATATCTGATGACCAGATACGAGATTTTTCTGCGTGATCTGTACACGAGGCAGCTCAACGGTGAGCTGGGTTCAGCGGAAGTTTCAGAGGCTATCGCGACGGAAACGCGGTTGATGGCCGGCGGTTTCCCGTGCGATGAGTATTACGTGCAGAAGGCCGCTGACGGAAACGTGTCCGCAGCCGGGGCGTAGACGTCGCTCGCGTCCACGCTGACGCCGAAGGGTGGGCGCCACTGGGCTTGGTCCAGGCTGACCCCGCTGACCCCGCTGACCGTGCTGGGCCGCAAGAAACGGCAGCGGGTCGAAAACTCCTGAGCAACCGATGACCGTCGGTCTGAGGACGCAAAGATGGCAAACGTGATATTCCGAGTGAGGGACGGCATCTCGGACGAGCTCTTCGATGACGCCAATTAGCGCCACCAAAGCTACGTTCTAGCTAGCTAACTTGTTTCGTACGAGTCGCGGCGCGACGATTGCGAATGAGCGTTGAACTCGCGTCTTTGCGCGCCTCCGAGACGATCTGGTTGCGAACGTTCTCGTTGCTCAAGTCGCGCAAACGAGTGGAGCGCATTGGCATGCGCTCTATCTTCCCGGGCGTCGAAATGGTCATGTCGTCACTCTATGTCCTCTCACTGACAATTCGATAGATCCACACGCCAGGTCTGGGACCGCGGCAACCTTACTCAACGGCGCCGATACTCAGCGAAAATCATGGCAAGGATCCCCGCAATTAGACGAAGATCATTTTCATCGTCTTCGGTGAGGTCGTCCGTCTCGGGGGCATCAACGGTCAATAGGCCATACGAGCCTGTCGGGGAGGCGATCACGCTAGTGATGAAGGTGTTGTAACCGACTCCGGAGCCAGCCCACTCATTGGCTGAGGCGTTAGCGATGTCGTCAACGAACACACTCTCGCCGCGCTTGAGCAGATCCAAAGCTTTGATTGCCCGGTTTGTCCCTGGTACGAACGGATTCGGCCGAGTGCGGTGTCGATTCGAGTTCCAACGGACCATATCGAGACCATCGTCATTGTCATTGACTTCGTAGACCACCGCTCGTAAACCAGCGACGTCAGCATGGACGACCCAGACGATCGCATTGACCGCCTGCTTGGCCAGCTCCCCAAATAATGCTTTACGGTCGGCCTTTCCCATATCGGCCATGTCGGCGGCTGCCGAGGTGATCTCGGCAAAGGTGTCCGCCAGAACGCTGTGGCGTAATGCGAGGTCGACCACACGTTGATTTGCTGCAGCCTCAGTCTCGGCCAGCCTCAGGGCCGCCGCCTTCTCGGTGTCCTCGTCGAACGATCGCCGCCACCGGTATCGAACGATTTCGAGTACCACCACAGCAAGTGAAGCAAGACCGCCAGGTATCAGCCACCAGGCCGAGGTGCCTGCAACGGCGAGCATGAATCCGGCGGCAACCGTAAGAACTGGAATCAGCCAGCCAGATCGTTGATCGACGCTCCGGCCAAAGGAGAGGAGCCACTGCGCTAAGCGCCTCTCGGTCGGCTGGTAGTCGGTCACTCGGTCAGCATACGGGTCTGGCTGCAGACGCCGACGCAGCCCGGAGCCAGCACCGCGCATTCATGGTCCCAGTTCAAGCGTGTGACGCGTCGCACACCCACATTTCTGCGCAGCCTCATCTCACTTCAAGGGTGTGGTTTTTTACCCACGATAATCGCACGTATCACTACTATTGGGCGTCTACGTCCGTTCTTGCCTTGAGCGCCGATGTGTTCGCGCTGGCTCGAATTTCCGGCGATCTGGAGTTGGCCTATTTATGCATGGAAGCTGTTTCTACGGCGTCTCATCCTGAAGGTGGATATCCCACCGTTCGACGGGACATTGAAACCGGGCCAAGTAGTTCACCAGCAGCAAGAGTGGACGCTGAGTCATGACGAACTCCAGATAGGTGAATTGAGAGACGGGCGACCAACTCGACCCGACGTGGTTCGACTGAGCGTGGCTCAACACCGCTGAGACGTGAGAAAATTTGCTGGCCATTATTGATAAATGGGGGATGGTCTCTCACCTAGCCTTGTGGCAGGCTATTGTTCAGTTGCTAATGCGTGGGGGGGGGTCGCGCGACTTGTTCGGCCTAGTCAATGGCGCTTTGCAGGCAACAGAAATAGTTGGGGGAAGTAATGAAGCGACCTTTTATGACGCTGCTCATCAGCACGATCGGAGCCCTTGCACTCATTGGCGGCGTGAGCACGTCAGCATCGGCGTCCACGCTGATTCCGAGTGCAACGAAGGCCCCTGCCACGCAGGCGTGCTGGGATGATGCGGCTACCGGGCAGTCGGCCTGTGCCGATTCCCAGCCGGCACTCGCGCTGAAGCTGCTGAACGACTACAACGTGGTCCTCGAAGGCGAAGTGCCATCCGCCCTGAAGGCGCCCGCGGCGGCACTGAGCGCCAGGGCCGCGGCACGCACGACCGCCCTCACGTCCAACTACTTGATGGCGACGTGGTACGACGGCGACGCCTACACCGGGGATTCCTGGGCGCACACGACGTCTGCCACGTCCAACCCTTGCCCGTCGCCGGGGAGCTACACCTATGGCGACATCCCTAACCTGGTCACCTTCATTCCCCTCTCGGGAGGGTGGAGCGACCGGATCAGTTCGTATCAGGGGTACAACCACTGTTCCTTGCGCCTCTGGTTGGACGTCAACTTCTCGGGCTCAAGCTACGGGCCGGTCAAGTACGCGCCCAACCTCGGAGCATTCAACAACCAGGCAAGTTCCTTGGACGTGCAGTACGTCAAATAGGAATGCTCACGCCGCGGGCAAATAAGCCCTCGGGCTAAGCCCCGCACGTCGAGGAGTTCGATCTGTTACGACCGGTCGGACTCCTCTGCGTCGTTCTGGGGCTCAGCGTGATTGATGAGAGTGTCGTTCAGCGCATCGTCAATTTCGTCAGCGCCAAATCCCGACTCGAGCAACTTGCGCCGAACGGTTCTTTCGAGTTCCGCAGCCTCATGTTCGCGGCGTTCAGCGGCGCGTGCCTCGCGGCCGATGCGCCACATCTTCAAAAGTTGCCAAACGAGGGCGACAACAATAGCCGCCACGACAAAGACGGCGAGGAGTGCCAGCGCTCCGATGACGGCAGGTAAGAAGTCCATTGCGTCGATGCTACAACCGTGTGAAGTGCAATATCTGTGAGGAGTGCATCCGTCTTTCTGTTCCAGACAGAGACAATGACGCCGCGAGCGGGACTGGCGTAACAGCGAACGTCACGCTCTGAGGCGGGAAGAATGGTGATACCGCCGAAGTTTGATAGACGAGCGGGAGCGCCGGGGATTTCTGACCATCCATGCCTCGGTCGAGTACGGTGACGCTGATGTTGATCACGTCGACTAACTGCGATTCGTTCAGCCCGGCGAGTATGTCTAAGCCGGTAGAGAGTTCACCAACTTGCACGGCTTCGGCGAACAAGGCGAGGATCGAGTAAGTCCAGGTCCTTGCCTCTGCGTTGGGCGTCATGGTGTTTTCTCGATTCTGTTTTCCGAGATCTCCATGTCGCCCATGTTCACGGACGGTTCCCGGATGATGTCGGGCACTGGCTCTCTCAACCTCTCGTTCGTCGAAATCGCGGCGTCTTCGGGCGGCTCTGGAGCCATTGCAAAGCCAAGCTCGACAGATCGAGGAGAGCAAGATTCCGCGCCTGGCCGTCACGCCCCAGGGAAACAACTTGCTGCCCGGAGGGCAAAGTGACCTCGTCTGCCTAGTGCATATGGCCGTGGAACAGCATTTGCGGCGAGGTACCTTTCCAGACCTCCGTCACGAGTGCGCGCGACCGGCTTGAGTAGTCCAGGGCTTCCGTGCTCCAGCCCATCGGATTGCGGCGAAGCACGGATTCCGTAGCAGGGGTGCCCCCATCAATGGTTTCGTGCGTGAGTAAGACATCCGCATAGCCACCAGCCACTGCACGTGCAACATCATGCTTCGTGGGTAGCTCACTAGGGAACCAGTCAATGCCCTCTGATCGCATCTCGAAGTCCACTGAAGCCGCGCCGCCGAACGACGCGAAGGTCCTGTGCCCGATCTCGAAGCGATAGCCGCGAGGAAGCACTGCGACCACTGGGCTCAGCGCCGCGGGCTTACCGGGGCGAGCGTGGAATTCACGGTCGAGCCAACCCCAGTGCTCGTGATTCCCCGGGGTCACGAGCACGCGAGTGATTCCGGCCCGGGCACACCAGAAGTCGACGGCGTCGAGGAACTTGCGGCCGGAAGCGCCGGGCCATATTCCGAAGTCGCCGACATGCAGGATCGTTCGTACCTCTGGGGAATTTCGGGCGATCGATGGGATGGCCTTGCCGGCCCAGGAGCTGTTGCCATGCCAATCGCCCGCAACGATGACCTGCGTTTCGTCAGGAGGAATGGGGGAGGCAGTCGGCACGAGAATCTCGCGCAACGCTGCACCTCCATTCAAGGGACCAGACCCCGCTCAACTAGGTTGTTCATCGCCTGATCTTGAGCGAGGAAAATGCCAGCGATGTTCTCGGCCAGATTGTCTCGTTGCTCACTCGTGAGCGCTTTCCAGGGTGGTTGTTCCCCGCCCGTCGCCGCCGATTGCTGATCGGCATGACAGCGGGCAGTCTCGTCGACGAGCCTGACTCGAAATGCGGGCCACTCATCGCGCCAGTTTGCTCTTGTCATTTGCGTCCTCTCGCCCGGTTGAACTGCGCCACCACTCATGGTCAAGAATTCCGCGATGTTTAATTTTATTTGGCGAGGCTTCCCATTTGTAGTCCGCTCATATGTGAGCACAATCGGGCTGACGTGAAGCGGCTCTTGCGCGGGAGACGCTCTCTCATGCCGAGAACAGGATCCCGAACAATGCTTGACTATGCCCATGCGAACTTCACGAGGTGGGCGTCCGTCAAAAGGCAAGCGCGAGCTACTTGGCACGCGCGCCGTTACTCCGCTCGCAGTCGCAGCACGTAACCGAGCAGATGAACTTGGCATGACTATGAACGACTACCTCCTGTCGCTGATAACCCAGGACATCAATCGACCGCAATTCGCTCTACACCTGGCAGACCAGGGCGACGCGGAAGCTCGCATCCCAGCCGTATAACTCGAAAGTGTTCGCCGCTGTCGGGATGGGCCCTTCTCGCCTCCATCAGGCGCCGGCGTTGGACGCTCAAGACCAATCTGAAGCTTCGATGATCTCGATCACGTCGTTGAGGTCGCCGCCGTCACGGAGCCATTCCACGGGGGTTTGACGCCCCTCGGCGACGAGGCTCGACTGAGGCGTTGCCATGAACCCGGCGACGCTTTGCCAGTTCCATCGAGAGGTGACTACCCGGATGATCTCGGTTAGCCCGGGAAGAAGCCTTTCCGGTGATCTACTGAACTGCCATGTCGGAAAACGGAGCCGGCCCGAAATCTCGATCGCATACAGGCGCCCGTCTTCGACGGCAGCGCGAACGGCTTGCTCGTTCCAGTCGAGGAAACCTGTGACGACCTCCATTGAGCTGGTCTCGAAAAGGCCCAACAGCCACCCCTCAGTTGCACCAACCTGCAGGCTTCCTCGGTCTACGGCTGCCGAAGTCTCCGCCCACTCGTCGGCGCTGAATGCGCCTGATTCGATCAGGAAGCGGACTTCATTCGCGGACAGCCTCTCCATCGAGATCGGCTTCATTGCCATGAGCATGTCGGTCAGCGCTTCGACGAAGTATTCCGGGTCGTTCGCCAATCGCGCCACGGCATCTGCGAGGCGACGGATAGCGGCTTCCGAGACGCGGACCGACCCCGATTCCGAGCCAGTTCCGTCAGGGGAATCTGCGGGTGCGGGGGAGGGTAATTCCATCATGATTCGAATGCTCGCATCACCCGCGGGGGAAGGCAAGACCGGGTGGTCAGTGGAAGCGCACCCGTGCGAAGTGCACCCGATGAGTGTTATATATCCTGATCAAAGTAAAATTCAAGTTCGGAGTCATAGCTACGATCTGCTTCCGCCTAATGGGCTCACGCTGAGCCAGGAGCACAACGCACTCACTCATTTACCAGCAAGAATGAAGCCGCCGAAGTCGATAATTGCACACGGCGCGCAACCGCGGAATTGCTCGGAAAGGAGTCAAGTTACGTTCTTCTTGAGCGCTTGGCGACCACGTCCTTGCCAGTGCGTGGATATCGGGTACCAAGAGCTGGCCCATCGTCGCTCTGGGATGGCTGTAAGTTCTGGCGGCGGTTCTAACACCGTACCCGGCCCGTCCACAGACCTCGGCCCAAGCTGGCTCTTACCTTCGCGCGACCGCTTATCGACGTCCCTTCAAGAGCCGAGCGACCGCACAGGTCCGATAGTGTCGGGCCATGTCAACGTATGCCGGGATGGCGAATAAATGGGATTCACTGCCAGCACCCCAAAGACAGCAAGCGATAGACGCCGGCGAGGCAGTGATCGCCAAAATCACCAACGTCGCGGAGTGATGGGTGAGCCGTTTACCGAGTGGGATCAATGGGTGTTTCGCCACTCACCGTTGGAACTGGCGGCCGATGCTACGCTGCTCTCCACAGAGGATCCTGCAATTAGTGAGGATGAGGCATTTCGTCTGATGCATATCGGACTGAACTCGACTGTGAACAAAGCAGTCGTCGTTGTCCGCGCTGCGATCACAGTGGAGAAGGGCCTTGGTCTACCCACTATCAAAGTGCGCCGCGGTCTTCGGCTGCCGTCTTGGTGGCAGGACTGTTACATATCCGTCTACGACACGGACCTACCCTGGATGATAAGTGCGATCCTGCAACGCGCATTTATGGGCAACCCGGCGAGCGGCGAGCGCAAACCGTGGAAGTCGCTGTAGGGAAGATCCAGGTGCATTCCGACGATGCGGACCAACCGAGTCTCCCGTGGGCTCACCCCGTCACATCGTCCTCAAGGACGGAAGCATTGGCTAGCTTTCAGTTTTGGCAGCTTGAGCGCTGGAGCGGTTAGTTGCAGATCGAGGAGGTGTCACTAGGTAACTGGCCAGCGGCCGTTCTCTGCTTCTTGTTAGCTGCCAACGCCGTGCTTTCGGTGGTCCAAGCAGTACCGAGCGCTGCCTGATTCGACTCGGATCTATCGGCTGAATATTGACCCGCTGCATCAACTAACTCGTCCATTCCCGATGCGACCGCGTTGTATGACTCGGAAACGGCAACGGCGGCAGCCGAATACGGTGGCGCCGCCAGATCGCCCAAAGTGGCAAAGGATTTGGCCAAGTCGCGATATGCGGATGCCGCTGATTTCCCGGGATCAACTATCTGGCTCCAGTCGCCGGTCGGCTCGGCAATCAGTGGGACCAATACTGCCATCAGGTCTTTCGTTGACTGCTCGCTTTTCACGTTGATTGAAGCGACCCCCGACAACGTCGCAACGCATTTCTCAGCCCTGGACTGCGGACCGGCGCTGGTCGAGCAGGCCGCCAACATGAAGACAACGAACACAACACCCAAGAACTGAGAGGATTTCGCAGATGTCAGCATTTGGCCAGATTAGCGAGATCTTAGGCTCCGAAGTCAATTTGTCGTCCCCGCGCCGTGTCTAATCATCAACGGCAATGACGGCGGGTGGCTTCAGCCATCGATGTTGGCGGTCCTAAAAGCTGATTGTCATGCCCAGCTAGGGGGCGCCCAGGCTGGCCAGGAAGGCTCCCCGATGAGCAGGCCATGCGGCGCACACAGAATTCTCGGATCTCGCAGCTGAAACCCTTGTTACCGAAGATGTTCTTGGAGAGAGTTTCGGGCAAGAATACCGAAGACCGAGCGAAGCTCCACGAGATGCTCACCTACCTGCGTCATGGGGACAGGATTTGGTTCAAGTCGCCGGACCGACTTGCAAATTCCACGACTGACCTCTTCGCGCTCGTCGAACGGCTCAGAGCACAGGGGGTGACGCTGGGGTTCACCGAAAATCTCGGCCTGAAGACGGATACCCCTCACAACGAGCCCTCAGTGGGTTGAGGTGCAGCAGTACTTTCTCCGCCGAATCGAGCACGACGCCGGAGTTCGGATACGCGCTGGCCCATCGCGGCCCTCGCCTCAGAATGCTGGCCGCTCACGATAAGTTGGTCAAAGCACCAGAGGGGACGATTATGAATCAGATCACGAGCACGAATGCCTATATCGAGGAGTACATGAACGAGCAGGGCCAAGTAAGTGCCCGCCTTCGCGAGAAGGTGACGCGCCGCAAGGTCGACTTGGGCCTTGCGACGGCGGCTGGCAAGCAGGACTTTCTCCGGTTCCTGAACGCTGCGGGCGCGAACAAGACCAAGATGCCGGACGTGTTCAGTGAGGACGGCGATGAGGGCTGCGTCGCCGTCTCTGGCAACGTCGACTTCGATGGGCCGGACGAGATCAGGTTCATCTACAACGAGAACCTCTCCTACTTGTTCGCCTGACGGGCGCGGCTATGTTCAGGTGGGATCCACGATTGACAGCCCTCGGCTCTGCTGGATATGTCGGGTCAAGGAGGCAACAACTGGCGAACACAAGTTCCTCAGGGCATACCTTGCTCGCATCCCTGACGACTGGCGTGACCTGGTGCACGGACGCTGGGGCGGTGAGCGCCTTCACACCCAGGGCCCGAAGTCGAAGAACCTGAAGCTCCCGGTCCTCTGTGCCGAGTGCAACAACGCTCGAACAGGTCCCCAGGACCGTGCGCTCGACTCGTTCTTGCTCCATGTAGCTGCGTCAGAAGAGCAGTTGTGGCTCTCTCGCGAAGTCCTTCTCGACCATGACCCTGACCAACACTCAGTGCTCGACCTTTACCGCTGCCTGCTCAAGCTGGAGTTCTCGCGCCTCTACTGCGATGGCATTGTGATCCGTCCCGAGATCGCCGACTTCGTTTGCTGTCAAGGGCCATGAAGAACTGCCCACTGGCGGCCACGGAAAATGCCCGCTGATGGCCATGAAAACTGCTTGGATTCCACCTGTCGTTGCAACACCGCGCTGATTAAGTACTGATTAGTAGATCACGGAATCGTTCTGCAGGGGTGTCCCAGCCGAGCGTTTTGCGGGGTCGGCCGTTCAGTTCCTGCGCGACCCGTTCCAGATCCTCGAGGCCATAAACCGACAGGTCGCTTCCCTTCGGGAAATACTGGCGCAGGAGTGGAGTGGTCCCCGAAAGTTGGACTCGGTAATGGAACTCTATGTGGTGGCGGTTGTTTGGGCGCGGTATTCGTCGGGGCTGAGGTAGCCGAGCCGCTGTTGGATTCGGGTGGTGTTCCACCATCGCAGGTAGTCGTTCAGCCCCGTGTGGAACTCGTCGACGGTTCCCGGTTTCTGGATGCGGAACCATTCCTCCTTGAGATGGCTGAAGAACCCCTCCATGACGGCGTTTTCCAGACACGTGCCCTTGCGAGACATCGACTGAGTGAGCCCGGCGCCCCGCAACGTGTCCCGCCAGAGGGTGTGGCGGTACTGGAATCCCTGGTCGGAGTGGACGAGAGGCTTCTCGGCGGGGGTGAGTGTGTCGATTGCCATGCGGAGACTGTCGGTGACCATTTTCACGCTCGGAGAGGGCCCTGCCGTTGCAGAGATAACCCGGTTGTCGTAGAGATCCAGGACGGGTGAGAGGTAGACCTTCGAGGCGCCGATGTTGAACTCGGTCACGTCCGTGACCCACTTCGTGTGCCTAGACTCTGTGGCGAACTGCCGGTTCAATACGTTGTCGGCCGCCGCCCCGACTTCTCCTCGGAATGAGTTGTACCGTTTGCGTCTGCGCACTGGGCATTCCAGCCCGAGCTCGCGCATCAGTTTGAGCACCGTCTTTTTAGACACCGTCCACCCCTGTCGGAGCAGAACGGCAAGGATGCGCCGGTGCCCGTAGGCACTCTTCGCCGCCTCGAATGCGCCACGGATAGCTTCCTTGATGCCGGCCCGGGTGTCGCTGCGGCTGAGCCGGTGCCGGTGGTCGTAGAACGTTGACCTGGGAAGGTCCGCGAGCTGCAGCTGAGTATTTGCGTTCCTGAGCGCCACCAATATTGCGGTTGAGCGCCACTTGCTCGCTGTCGGGGTCGCGTCTTTCAGCGCCACTGAATATTCGGGTTGAGCGCCACTGTTCGTAGGCTCCTTCTGCCGTGTGCTCTATCACGCGGCAGAAGGAGTAATCACAGATGGTACGGAAGATCAAAGCGAAGCTGGTGCTCAGGCTGCGCAGCGAAGGGCTTTCGGGGCGGCAGATCGCCGCGCAGGGACTGTCCCGGCATAGTGTGGCGGCGGTGCTCGAGGCCGCGGATCGGGAAAAAGTGACCTGGGACGACGTCGCCGGCCTGGACGACGCCGCGGTGTATGCGCGGTTGTTCCCCGACCGCGGTGCACATGAAAGCGTGCATACGCAGCCTGATTGGGGGCACGTGCATCGTGAGCTCGCGCGGGTTGGCGTGACGCTCAAGCTGTTGCATGGCGAGTACGTTGATCGGTGCCGGGCCGCAGCCGAGACGGCGATGGGATACGACCGTTTTTGCAAGAACTACCAGCAGCATGTCCTCGTCATCGGCGCCGCGTCCCGGGTGGGCCATAAGGCCGGGCAGACGGTCGAGGTCGACTGGTCCGGACCGACGATGCAACTCACCGACCCGATAACCGGGGTTTCGACGCGGGTGTTCTTGTTTGTCGGGTGCTTGCCGTTCTCCAGATACGCGTTCGTGGAACCAACAGTGGATATGCAGCAGGCGACCTGGCTGCGCGCGCATGTGGCGATGTTCGACTGGTTCGGCGGCAGCGTGCCTCGGGTCGTTCCGGACAACCTCAAGACCGGCGTGATCAAACATCCCGCAGAGGGCGAAGTGGTCCTCAACGATGCGTATCGGGAGTTGGCCGCGCACTACTCAGCTGCGGTGCTGCCGGGAAGAGTTCGGAAGCCTAAAGACAAGGCGAGCGTGGAAAACACCGTCGGTCACGTCGCGACGTGGGTGATCGCCGGGCTCCGACACCGCCAGTTCGGCACCTTGACCGAGTTGCGGGCCGCGGTCTATGAACGGATGGATGCGTATAACCGTGAACCGTTCCAGAAACGTCAAGGCTCGCGCTTGAGCGTGTTCGATGCCGAGGAACGACCGCTACTTCGGCCGTTGCCGGCGGTCGTGTTCGAGATCAGCCGGTGGACGTATGGGCGCCGCTTGCAGAAGAACGGCCACGTGGTCTGGGAGAAGAACTTCTACTCCGTGCCCTACGCTCATATCGGCCGCGCGGTGGATCTGCGCGTGACGGAGAGCATGATCGAGGTGTTCGGCGATAGCGAGCGGCTGACCAGTCATCTGCTGGCGCCTGCAGGCGTGACCAACGAGTACCGCACGCATGACGCCGATCTGCCCAACGGGCCCCGATACCGGCAATGGGACTCGGCCCGGGTCCGAGAGTGGGCCGGTCGCATCGGCGAGAACACGGTGACCGTCGTGAACCGCATCTTCGAGTCCGTTCCCGTCGACGAGCAGGGCCTGGACGCGGCACTGGCGGTACTACGACTTACCCGCCGCTACTCGGCGGCGAGGGTCGAGGCGGCCTGCCAGATCGCACTGGCTTCCCGGGTCCGGTCGCCCCGGTATGCGCATCTTCGCCCGATCTTGGAGACCGGGCAAGACCAACCCGGCAGAAGATGGCCGAGGTTCGAGCCCGTCACCGAGACGCCTGCCGAGCCGACCGGATAGGTCAGAGGCGCCGACTACCACGCAGGAGAGACACGATGACGCGCATCGATGGCGAGAGCAAACGCAAGCTTCGCGAGATGGGAGTGACCTCGCTGGTCGACGCTCTCGAGACGCAAGACGACACCCTCACCCTCGGGATGCCTTTCGAGGAACGGATCAAGCTCCTCGTCGATGACGCGCACGCGACGTTCACCCACGCGAAAGTCGAAGGCCTCATCCGCCGGGCCGGGCTGCGCTACCCCAACGCCGACCTCCGCAAGCTCGACCTCATCGAGCAGCACGGCCTCGACCGCGGGATCATCGCCCAGCTGGGCACCTGCACCTTCATCGAGAGGCGGCAGAACGTCGTGTTCCAAGGATTCACCGGCTCCGGAAAGTCCTACCTCGGATCGGCACTGGCGAAGCAAGCCTGCCAACACCGGTATCGAGCGCACTACATCCGCATGCCCGACCTCGAGGAAGCCTGGGCCGCCGGCCGCGACAAGCCCGGAGGCAAAGAGAAGTTCCTCCGGAAATACGCGGCGTTCACGCTCCACGTGATCGATGAATGGCTGCTCGACCAGCCAGACGACAACACCCGCAGCATGCTCCTCGAACTCCTGGAGCGCCGCTACGACACCACCTCGACCGTGTTCTGCACCCAGTACGCCAAGAAGGACTGGCATCAACGCCTGGGCTCCGGCGTTCACGCCGACGCGATCATGGACCGCATAGTGCACCGCACGATCTGGATCGAGACCGGCGGCACCAACATGCGCGAACACACCGCGGACAACGCGGCATGACCCACGCCGGTGAGCGCGAGCTGAACCGCTGGCGCTCACCGGCAATACCCAGTGGCGCTAAAACGCAATATTCAGTGGCGCTCAACCGCAATAACAGGTGGCGCTCAAGGGGTCAAATACTCAGCAGCAAAAGAGGTAACGGGTAGTGCGCCTTGAGATCATCGACAGCTCGAACTTTCAGCGTCGTTCCGGTGACCTCAAGGCCCGCAATTTTCCCAAATAGGCGACCTCAGCGCTCAACCGTTCGTTCTCCGAGCGCAGCGTCTCGATCTCGGACTTCGGAGGGGAATCCTTTTGATCCGTTGGCGGTCTGCCTCGCCGCTTCGGGAGTAGCCCATCTTCCCCGTCACGCCGATAAATGCCCGTCCAGGTCGCCACGGTACTGGGCGACGGAAGGCCATACTCCTCGGAAAGAGCCCTCCCGGACTCACCCCTGACATGGCGGCGCACGATTTCAAGCTTGATCTCGAAATCGTACTGTTTGCGGTCTCTCGTCACCAGCGCCCCCGAACCTCGTATCTGCCATCGCTGATGCAACATTTGGACCGGAGACCCGGCAAGGTCAAGAGACAAGGCCACCGACTTGGCGGTAAAACCCTGCTCGAACAACTCGACAGCCGAAACGGCCTCGGAGTGACTCAACGTGCTTTTCGAGTACATCTGACTACTCGCTGAAGATGGAACCCTAAATTCGGTGTCCAACTTTCGTGGACCACTCCAGGAGCCCGTTGGTGTTCTCGTTCGAGCCGCGCTGCCAGGGGCTGGCCGGGTCGCAGAAATACACCGGCATGTCTGTCGCGGTGGTGAATGACTTGTGGGTCGACATCTCTGATCCCTGGTCCCAAGTCAGCGACCCGCGAAGGTGTGCCGGCAGCGTGCCGATCGTGGCCACCAGACCGTCACGGACGGCGTCGGTTGTGTGGGCGCCGGGCAGGTGGACGAGCATGACGTAACGGGTGGTGCGCTCGACCAGGGTCGCGATCGCGGTCTTGTTGAGTCTGCCGGTGATGAGGTCGCCTTCCCAATGCCCGGGGACGGCACGGTCCTCGATTTCGGGTGGCCGGTCGGCGATCATTACCATCGGGTCGCGGAATCGAGGCCGCCGTGCAGATTCGGTCTTCTGAGGTTTGCGGCGTGTTCGTCCGGACCGCAGCTCCTCCGGCACTGCACGGCGCAGGCCGCCCCTGGCTTGCACGTAGAGCGCCTGATAGATCGTCTCTGGTACCACGCGCATGTCCTTGTCGGTCGGGTATCGCTTGATGGCGAGTAGCCCTTGATGGTAGCGGCAGTCCGCGTAGTTGGTAGCGCGGTTCTGGCGAGGTGGTAGCGGCCCGGGCTGGGTGCCCGGGCCGCTGGGCGTCACTCCCAGTAACCGTCCTGGGCGCGGGCCTGGTCGTTGCGGTGCCGGCGCATGTCGATCTGGCCGAGGTTGATGACCCGGGCGTTGTTGGCCAGGCGGTTCACGATCGAGTCCGCCGCGACCCGGTCCGGCAGCTCGGCAACCCAGTGCGCGGGCCCGGTCTGGGAAGCGATCATCGTCGGCAGCCGGTGTTCACGGTTCGCGAGGACCGCGAACAAGTCACTGGCGGCGTCGCTGTCGATGTCGACGGTGAGGAAGTCGTCGATGATGAGCAGGTCGATGTTGGAGAGGTCGTTGAGTAGTTTCTGGTGCGCGATGCCGTTGCCGCGGGCGATGACGAGCCGGCGGGCGAGGTCATCCATCCGGTAGTAGAGCACTGAGTGTTCGCTTTGGCAGGCGCCGATGGCCAGTGCGCAGGCGAGGTAGGTTTTCCCGCCTCCGGTGGGCGAGATGATCAGCAGGTTCGTCGGATCGGAGCGCCAGTCGTGGGCGGCGTAACGGCGCATCCGGACCGGGGTGATGCCGCGTCCGTCGCGGTAGTCGACTTCGGCGACGGTCGCGCCCGGGATCGGGAACGCGGCCTGGCGGATGAGTTTGTCGACCTTGTTGATGCGCCGGGACTCCAACGCGTCATCGACCGCGGTGAGGAACAGCTGCTCGGGGGTGAGGGTGTCGTTGCCTTCGTCTTGGATGAGTTCCTCGAGCCGGGTCGCGACATGCGTGACGCGCAGGGCCCGGATCTTGTCGTAGTCGATGCTGGTGAACATCACTTGCCCTCCTCATCGCGTGCGTAGTGGGAGGCGTCGCGAACATAAACATCGGGCATGGTCTCGCGGAAAACGACCGTGCTGACGCGTTTGCGTGTCGAGGCCGCCGGGACCACCGGCCGGGGCTTCTTCGCATCGCTGTCGATCGCGGCCATCAACCGTTTCAGCGTCGAGTAGGTCGGATGCGTCCGGCGGTTCAGGAGGTCTTGGCAGGCCGCCTCGAGTCGTTCCCGGTTGTTTTTGCCGAGCCCGTCGAGGATGTTCTGGCAGGCCAGATACCCCTGTGCCTCGATCACTGGGCGTCGAGGATCTGCTCGATCACCGTGACGGTTGCCGGCCCGACGCTGCGGGCCCGGTCGGTGAACCAGCGCCTGGACCAGAGCCCGTCGATGTTGCGGTGTTGCGGCGGGACGTGTTCCGGCAGTGTCGAGTACTGGCCTTTCCGGCCCGTCAGCCTGGGGTGTTCGCAGATGCTCTCGTGCCCGTCGAAGACGGTCACCTGGGACGAGGTCAGCCGCACCCGCAACAGCTTGCCCGCGAGTCCGAAGGGCACGGAATAGCGTTGTGTGTCCACGGTGACGTGATAGTTCCGGGCCGCCTTCAGCTCCTTCCACTGAACGTCCTCGAACCCGGCATCGGGCAACGGGGCCAGCAGGTCCCGTTCCTCGGTGGTGAACCTCTCCCACCGGGTCGTGTCGTCAGCGCGGCGGATGTCATGGTTGATCTCCCGCACCCGCTCGTCGATCGCCGCATTCAGTTCCGTGAGGGTCGTGAACACGTCGTCCTCGAGATAGCCGATGACGCGTTTGTTGACCACGTTCACCGCATTCTCGGCTGATGCCTTATCGCGGGGTCTCTTGGCTCTGGCCGGGACAATTGCTGTCTGATAGTGGTCGGCGAGTTGCTGATACCGGGCGTTGACGACCCGCTCCGCGTCACCCTTATGCGTTCGGTGAGTGGAGGTCGTGGGGTTGTCCGGCACCACGATCTGCGGCACGCCGCCGAAGAACGCGAACGCCTGAACGTGGGCATCAAGCCAGGCCGGGGACTTCATATCCGCGTAGGCGCGGCAGAACATCAGCCCGGAGAACGGCAACACTGCCACGAACAGCACCGCCCGGATCACCTCACCGGTGATGGTGTCGATGGCGTCCATCGTGTCGCCGGCCCAGTCCACCAGCATCGCCCGGCCCGGTTCGTGGCGGAGCACCGCGACCAGATCGTGGGTTCGGAGGTAGTCAGTGAACAGGGCGCAGAACTGCGAATACCCATACTTCTTGCCCGCATCTTTGGTGTCGACGTAACGGCGCCAGGCCAACAGCAACGTGAAGTGCCGGTTCTGCTTCATCGCCGCCAACACCCGGGCCAGATCCGGCTGGACGTACTCCTCGGATACTTTCCGGCGCCCGTCCGGGAACCACTGCGCGAGCTCCGTGTCGCTGACCGCGACCGCCGAGGTCAGACCCCGTTCCTCGACCTTCTGCCGAACCCGGGCCACGTCACGGTGCGAGCACCCCGCGATCTCTACGATCTCGCGGTAGCTGCGCTCCTCCAGCAACAGCACCAAGATCTTCCGATAGTCCGCCATGAACTCGCCCTCCAAAGATGAAACGACAATACCTCATGTGTCGTCATCTCACAGCAGAGCAGCCCACCCAACCCGAGCGCTACCGTGTTCCCGGAAACGCGCTACCAACAACGTGGACTCGCGCTACCAACAAGGGCTACTCGCCACTTGACCAGAGCCTGACAGATTTGTTCCGGAGACCAGCGGATCTGCAGCTTCTCCTGGACGAACTGCCGCAGGCCCTCCTGTGTCACGAGCTTCGCTTCCCGGGGCCGTGGTCGGCGTGCGGCGGCAGCGCGCTGGGCCGCATACGGAAGGTAGGTGAGATTGTTCTGCCTGTTGCGGATGATTTCTCGGCTGATCGTCGACGGCGCCCGGCGGAGTGTCGCCGCGATCGATCGGATCGACATGCCCGTCGCGGACAGGTCACGGATCACTTCCCGATCAACCAACGACAGGTATCTCGAGTCGATGGGTTTCAGCTGCGCGGGAGTCAGCCGGATATGGGAATCACTCAGTGCGGTCACCGTCTTGTTGTAGTCGATGATGCGCCCATCAGGCAGGACCCGGCGGTTGTCGGCGTGCCGGATGCCCTGGTCCCAGTCGACCGCTGTGCGAATATTCAACCCGACATGCCGGGCTGCCTCTTTTCGTGGGACGGCGTCGGCGCGCAGACGGAAGTATTCGGTCCGTCGCGCACGTTGGGCGACCTTCACGTCGATGCCCGCGAGGGTTACCCAATGCCGACTGGCTATGTCAACCCAACTGGGACCCACCTGGGCAATCTAAGCGGGACCCGGAGTCTGGTCACAACGAGTGATACTGGGGTATGCGTGTAGAGATTCTT
>NZ_SOFR01000038.1:0-1540 GCF_004402735.1 Cryobacterium sp. MDB1-18-1
TACCCACCGTTCCAATGATCGATTAACGCTGGAGATTGAGGAAGTCCGCATTTCTGAGGACCACCCAACGTTTCGCACTGCTCGGTGTCCCATGGCCAGGACCTACGGGTGCCCACACTTCGTAGTTCATGGTCAATTCGAGGGGCCGGCCTGTCAGCGGCCATGCCAAACTGCCCATAGGCGGCCACGGAACTGCCCGCTGACGGCCGGTAGAATCCAAGCCTGTTGTCGCCGATTGACCTGGTGCCTGACTTCATTCCCGGTCTCGGCTACACCGACGACGCCATCCTCCTCGCTATCGCTCTGCAATTCGCGACGCGCCGGGCAGGCAATGTTGCGGTCCAACAACACTGGCCAGAAACGCCCGAAAGACTTTCAGCCGTTCACCGTCTGGCCGGTTTGAGATCCTCCACACAATGAGCATGTTTACGCAACAATGCACGACCCTTCAATGCGGCCCGTTCGGCACTACCATCCTGTGCTCCCAGCACCTCACAACCGAAGCGGATCGCAAGCGCACGCTGCTATGGTCCTGACTAAAGAGTAAGCGGGGCGCCAGCTGGCCATTCGGGACATACTCGCTCCCGCTGGTGACGAACGGAATTCCAATGAAGGCATCCGCGAAACTCGGCAGCAACTTGCAGTCGATCCTCGTTGACATGATCGAGCTCCACCTCCAGGGCAAGCAGGCGCACTGGAGCGTGGTGGGCAAAAACTTCCGCGATCTGCACTTGCAGCTCGACGAAATCATCAACGACGCGCGCCTCTTCTCGGATGAGTTAGCCGAGCGAATGCGAGCCCTCGACGCCCTACCGGACGGTCGCTCTGGAACGGTCACGAAGACCACCCACCTGCCCAAGTTCCCCGAGGGCGAGGTCGACACCACCGAAACCGTGGGCCTAATCACCGTGCTACTGAAGACGACGGTCGACAACATCCGCGCCGTGCACGACGAAGTCGACGAAGAAGACCCTACTAGCGCCGACATCCTCCACGTCTTCATCGAAAAGCTCGAGCAGTACGCCTGGATGGTAAGCGCAGAGAACCGTAAACCGCGCAAACCCACCGCCAAAAACTCCACCCGCCGAGTAGGCAAAGCGCAGTGAGCCGCGACGTAGTTCTCGGACGGTAGTCCTCCATTTCAAGAGGGCCCACTTACCGAAGACTCCACAGCCGTTCACACCATATTGATTGTTTCAACAAGCGCAATATGGCTCTCGTACCTGCAGTCGATACGAAAGTTTGGTTACCCGCAGCGTCGGGCCTCTTGTGCCCGGGTGACGAATTCGAGTATTTTTTTCGAAATTACCGCAGTTTTCTGGCGGCACACTAATTGCTCACGTTGATCATCGTTTCCTTACTCAAAGAAACTGCAGTGAATCTGGCCACTGACCCACCCTCCTGGGTTGCGTCCATTAGCGTGATGTACTCCCCCGGGCCCTGATGTGCGTCCCTCGACGTCGCGATCCCGAAGCTGTGCACCGGTACCTACTTCCCGAACTGGCCCCTCGAACGCAGCCGCCAGGCCGACGACTCCCAG
>NZ_SOFR01000053.1:0-155645 GCF_004402735.1 Cryobacterium sp. MDB1-18-1
TGGTGGGCAGATCTGTTGGCCATGAGTGGGCAGTTTTCATGGCCATCAGCGGGCATTTTCCGTGGCCGCCAGTGGGCAGTTCTTCATGGCCCTTGACAGCCTGACCGACTAGCCGCGACGGAGGACTCGTTGAACGCTCTGACGGGTGACGAATCGCGCCTGTATGAGCCCCTTCTGGCTCTGTTGCCTGTCGACGGGCTGTCCATCTCCACGTTCGGCCACATTCTCGCCGCTGAAACAATTTCCGCGAGCGACGCGCAATCGTTCCGGCTCGACGAGCTGCAATTCGATCTTGGTGAGGGCCCGTGCTGGGACGCGCTGGAGACTGCGGCGCCAGTCCTGGAGCCGGACATCCGTGAACGGCCCAACCACGTGTGGCCGGCCTTTTCGGAAGCAATCATCGCCGAAGATTTCGGTGCGCTCTTTGCTTTTCCATTGATGCTGGGCCCGCTGCGCATCGGGGCGATCGACCTGTACACGAACCACCCGTTTCGCCTCGGTGAGCAAGACATCCGGCACATCGAGATCCTCGCAACCGTGGTGAGCCGGATGGTTCTCTCTCGAGCTCTCCGGCTGTCCGAAAGTGACCTCGTGGGTGAGGCCGACACGGCCACCCGGCGGGCATTCTCTCGTCGGGAGATCCATCAGGCCACGGGCATGGTCCTGGCGCAGCTGGGCATTCCCGCCACGGATGCCTTCCTCGTGATCCAGGGACATGCGTTCGCCGCCGGACGATCCATGCTCGACATTTCAGCCGAGATCATCGACCGTCGATTGAGCTTTGCCGTGAACGAAAAGCAGATCGAAGGGTCTCATGATTGACAGCACCCGCGAGGATCGCTTGATCGACACGTTCGCGACCCTCGCCGACACCCTCGTGGCCGACTATGACGTGGTCGATCTTCTGCAGACGCTGGTCGAGAGTTGCGCGGATCTCTTCGACATCTCGGCGGCGGGCATCCTCCTGGCGGATGCCGACGGCGAGTTGGAGGTGATCGCCTCGACCAGTGAGGCGAGCAGGCTCGTCGAAGTCATGCAATTGAGTGCCCGTGCGGGCCCCTGCGTGGAATCCTTCACGACAGGCTCTGTCGTATCGCTGCCGGACGTTGAGGACAGCCCTCCCGAGTGGCAACGTTTTCGGGACAGCGCCCGGGAACAGGGATTCGCTGCCGTCTTCGCCATACCACTGCGGTTGCGCGAGACCACGATCGGTGCACTCAACCTGCTGTCCAGCGTTCCCGGAGCCTTGCCGCCCCGGGACGTTCGAGCCGCACAGGCGCTAGCCGACGTGGCCACGATTGGAATCCTGCAGGAACGCACGCTTCGGGAAAGCATGTCCGTTCGCGAACAGCTCACCAACGCACTGACGTCCCGAGTGGTGATCGAACAGGCCAAAGGCGTGCTTGCGCACTCTCGCGGCATCTCCATGGAGGAAGCGTTCATCCTGCTGCGGACGTACGCCCGAACCAACCGCTTGCTGTTGTCGAGAGTGGCCCAAGGTCTCGTTGACCAGACCCTTGTGATCTGAGGCCTCCGGCCCGAGTTCGCCTCGGTGGCTCGCGCGCGGTGAGGGGCCGGACGCATATCGCCTGAAGGGGTCCAGGCGATGCTGTGCTCCTGGTTGGCGAGCCGAACCCGATGCGTGTCGCTCGGAAGACAATCGAGCGGGATCCGGATCGCGTTGGGTCAGGACACTTTGCCGGGACCGTCAAGGCCGACGGTGCAGGGCGAACCCGGTTCCGGAGCGGTTGTGGCCCCGCGGTACTGGGCAATGAATGCCGCGAGCCGGGGGTCGGAAGGGTCGCTGATGTCGAGCTGCGCGCCCCATGCCGATGCGACGATCGACGACGGGAGACCGGAGAACGGAGAGAGGATCGCGTATGTGGAGGGGATCACCTTGCGCAGCGCTGCGAGTTGATCACCCGTCACCGTTGACGCGTCGTAGGCGACCCAGACGGCGCCGTGCTCGAGAGAGTGCACCGCATTCTCATTGGGGACGTTCTCGGAATACACGCCACAGTTCAGGAGAGTGACGGAGTGGTCTCCGCCCACCGGTGGCAGCGCGTCGTATTTCACGGTCCCGGTGACGTGCTCGGATGTCTGGTTCGGAAAGGTCTGCACGCCGTCAACGGACGTCGGTGCCGCGCCGTTCATCGAATGCCGTGGCGTGTGGACGGAGGGCGGCGACTTCGGCGCGCAGGCGGGCGAGTTCCTGTTCTTCGGGACCGTCGGCTGTTTTGCCGCGGCCGCGTCCGCGCATCATGAACCACATCATCAGGCCCATGCCGACGGGGCAGATCAGGGCGGGGAGGATGTACAGGAATTGCTGCATGTCAGGATCCTTCTGGTTGGGTTGATTGGGTGGTTTTGACCATGGTGGTGAATTTCCGCCGGAGGGCGCGGGTCGACAGACGCCCGTGCGCGATCAGCCGGCCGTCGGCGACAAGCCCGGGGGTGAAGGCCAGGCGCTGCTCACGGGCGATCGCGCGGCCGGTGTCGCTGTTCACGTCGACCTCGTCGATCTGGAGGGCGAATTCGGCGGACAATTCGGCAAGTACTCTCTTTCCCGCGATACAGGAGGGGCAGTCGCCTTGAGTGAGCAGGGTCAGGGTGATCATGACGTCGTATCGGTCTTCAGGTCGAGGAGAAGCTGGTCGACGGGCACGAACATGGTGTACTTCGGAGCCCCGCCGTAGTCGGCGCGCCATGTGATGGTGCCGTCGGGACCCACGAGGATGAAGCTGTGGCCATCGGTGCTGGTGCCCATCATGCCGAATTCGTTGGCGTGGTACTTTTTCGAAGTGACCAGGTCGGGGTCGGACAGGACCGGGGTTTTCAGGCCCATGTCGGTGGTTTTCCGAGCGATTTGCTGGGCCGGGTCGGTTGTGATGGACACGACGGCGTCGATTCCCGCGGCCTGGAGCTTCGCGGCGTCCGTTTCCAGGCTGGTGATCTGCGTCCAGCATGGTTCGCAGGCCAGGCCTTCCTGAAAGAAGAGCAGCACATTCTTGCCGGAGTAGTCGGCCAGGGACACCTGGCCGCCGGAGTTGTCGGCGAGCGTGAAGCCTGGTGCGACCTGACCGATGCCGGGGGTTCCGACGTCGTACGACGACTGCGTCGTCGTACCGGCGGCTGCCGTCTTCGGGGCGTTGGCGCTGGCGAAGACGCCGTATAGCCCGGCGAGGACGATGCCGGCGATCAGCAGCCCGGTGATCCAGCCGAACCAGCCGGGGCGGCGGGACCGGATGCTCGGTGCTTGTTGCGTGTCTTGATGGGCGGAACTCATTTGGTGGTGTCCTGTCCTGTGTGTGCGGGGGTTTCGAGGGCTGCATCACTGCAGCAGCTGGATTCAGAGTCGGCGGACTGAGCCGGCCCGTCGGGTGTTGCCCGGGTTGGTTCCGGGGGCTTCGGCTCGGCGTGGCGGGTGGCGCGCCACACGAAATAGCCGCCGGAGGCAACCAGCACGATCGCCACGGCCCAGCCGGGAAGCCAGGCGAGGGCCTTGGTCGCGACGGAGACACTGTGTTGGAGGTCGGCGCCGAACTGGGCGAGCCAGCCGCCTGAGGTCATGCCGGGTCCGACGGCGGCCTGGATATAGGTGAGGATGGCCATCACGATGAGTAGGACGGCGGAGGCGGCACTGCCGACGGCGAGGCGGCGGCGGTACCGGCCCAGGTGCAGGGTGATCTGGCGTCCCTGAAGCCACTTGCTTGAGCCCCAGTCCCTGCGGTCCCAGACCAGCGCCAGGACGGCGAGGGGGGCGACCATTCCGGCCACATACGTGAGGCCAACGGCCAGGGCGGCGGGGAACGAAGCCGTTGCGCCGGAGAGGACCGCTACGCCGATCAGTACCGGAGCGCAGCATGAGCTGGCCGCGCCGGAGAACACTCCGAGTCCGTAGACCGAGGCAAGGCCGTGACCGGCGGGAACGCGGCGGGCGAGCATCGGAAGCTGCAGCTTCCAGCCGAACAGCATTGCGATTCCTCCGATCAGCATTGCCGTGGCGGCGATCGTGAAGACGATCGCGTGCTGGCCGGAGATCAGGCCGATCAGGGCCGTTGCTCCCAAACCGATCGGCACGATGATGGTCGCGACCCCGGCAGCGAAGACCAAGGTCGCTCCCACGATGCCGGAACGCCGACGCATGCCCGACGCCAAGTAGGCGGGCAACATCACCGACACGCAACAGGGCGCGAGCAGGGCAACCAGGCCGCCCAGGAAGGCGGCGAGCAGAGTGCCGCCGAACAGTAGATTTTCCATATATTCGTCGCCTTCACTCGGGCCGCGTCCTGCGCGGACATTCACCTATCCTCCTAAGGAGATTAGGTGATGGTGATGCAGTTGTCTAGCTGGCGTGCCGAAGCTGAAAGTCAGCTGGAGAAGCGACCCTCGTCCATGCTGTCGACGGCACACGGGGCATGCGCGGCGGGCGCAGGCGCAGGCGCGCTGCCGGAAGAAGAAAGGGACGCCGACAGGCTGGTTTCCGGCTCGGCGGGGCACAACGCGTGGTCCGCGCTCGTCACGGCCGGCCAGCCGAGGGCGAGTCCGGGCGCGACCAGCAGCAGCGCGATCGCGGCCGCTGCAACGCACGCGGGGACGCGACCCACAGACTGGCGTGGAGGGAGGAGTCGGCGGACGCGGGCCGCAGCCCCGGTTCCAGTGGCTCCGAGTGCGACGGCCGGCACTGCATGCGGCGGCACGGCTACGACGGCCAGGAGCGCCGCCGCGACCGTGAGCCGGTGAGTTCGTGCGGCAGCGACATCGTCGGCACGAAGTTCAACCAGGCGAGCCGTCTCCCGCGCAGCCAGCCGGAAAGGCGGGAGCCCGTGAAAGGCCTGCGACAGTGCCACGGAGAATGCCAGGGCGAGGTCATGCCGTTCAGTGAGGTGTGCGCGCTCATGGGCCAAAACCGCGATGAGCTCCTCGTCCGTCAAAGCGTGAAGCGCGGCCGTGGTGGCTACAGTGCGCCGGTGGATTCCCGGCATGCAGTAAACCGCCGCTTCCGTGGAATCGAGGATGACGATATCGCGATCGAAATCCGGGCGACCAACCATGTCCAGAACTCGACGATGTGCATTGCGCTCCCGTGACATCCGGGCGCCCGTTGATGCCAGGCCCCAGAAGCAGCGAGTGATGACGGCGCCGGCCAGCAGCGCCCCACCAATACCGACGGCGGCACCGGCCGGCGTCGAATACTGCTGTTGCAGCGCCATTGCACAAGCCTGGAGGTCGTCGATGATGCCCTGTCCGCCCAGGCCGGCGATGGGAATCGCGAAGGACAGGCCGGCGAGGGCCAGCGAGCCCACGACCGCGACCGTCAGGGCCTGCCAGGACGCGATAGCGAGCCGAGGCGCGCGATCGACCCAGTTCGCGCGCAACAGGAGCCGGGGGGCGGCAAGGGAGAGCGCTATCGCGTACACGGTCAGGATGATTGCGACAGTCATGACTCCGGCTCGTTGTCCTGCGCGGCGGAAAGCAAACGGCGGAGTTCGGCTGCTTCGTCGTCGGGCATTTCGTCGACGAAGCCCACGAGTGCTGCCGCCCGATCGTCGGCGAAGGACAGCGCCTCGCGGATGAGTCCGGACACATAATCGTCCCGGGTGGCCGCGGGACCATAGCGGAATGCGCGGCCGTCCCGTTCCTTGCTGAGCCAGCCCTTGCGATTGAGGATCTCGGTGACCGTCTGCACGGTGTTGTAGGCGAGCCCGCGATCGAGCCTGTCGAGGATTTCCCGCACCAGGAGCGGGTTCTCGGCCTGCCAGACCTCGTTCATGATCGCGTTTTCCAGATCACCGAACTTTGCCATCGTCGAGCCCTTTCGAAAATTGGTGTCCCTCGCGAACCGACCGGAAATGGGAGTTCACGTCAATCGTAGTCACCTAAGTTGATTAGGCGGCCAGGGGCCGCGGAGTGCCATGAACGCTCCGCGGCCTGTCAGGGGGTCGGCTACATGGTGGCCAGGATGTCCTGCATTTGTCTGATCTGCGCCGTCTGGTCGGCAATGATCTTCGTGGCCAATGCCTGTGCTTCCGGGTTCTGCCCGTCCTCGAGCTCGACGTCGGCCATGTCGATCGCGCCCTGGTGGTGCTGGATCATCTGCTGGAGGAACAGCTTGTCCGAGGCCGGGCCGGTCGCAGCGTCGAGCGCGGCCATGTCCCCATCGGTCATGGAACCTGAACTCATGTCCATTCCGGGCATGTTGGTGGCGGTCGCACCCCAGGCTGTGACCCAGGAGCTCATCATCGTGATCTCCGGCCCCTGGGCCGCCTTGATCTGCTCGGCGAGAGCGGTGACGCGTGGATCGACCCCGGTCTTGTCGAGCATGGTCTGGGCCATGGTGATCGCCTGCTGGTGGTGGTCGACCATCGGCATGGCGAACGAGACGTCGGCATCGTTGAACACCGCTGTCGATGCGGCGGGGGCGGAGGATGCGGATGCACTGGCGCCGCCGGCCGTGGTGGCACCGGCCGAACAGGCGGACAGGGCGATGGCTGCGGCTAGCGCGGTGGCGGTCAGGAGGGGAATGCGTAGGGAAATCAAGGGGAGTCCAATCTGTCAAACAAGGGTCGTGATTGTCGTCTGCGGAAGAAGATCCGGAGACGGCGAGCGTGCTCGCGGATGCAGCGAGACACGGAAATTGCTGGAATGGGGAGAGTCCGCCGCACCAGGTGGAGGCTCACAGCCGGTTGTTGATCAGACGCGGCCAATCGACAGGGCCGTCAGCGAGGGCGGTCGTTGTGGAGGGAGGCGAAGCGGGAAAGTGGGTGCTGCGCGCACGGAGGAGCGGTCGGCAACGAGGGCAATTGCGTGCTGGGCTGCAGGATTGGGGGAGTGCGCGATGAGTCCGGCGGCACACGCGGACCCTGTCATGAGGCAATCGGTGGCACACATGCCGAGACAAGTCGACGGCAGGTGCGACGTTCCAGATGCAGATGCCATGGAAATCGAGGCGGACGGTAGTTCGAAGTCCGACCCCCCTGCGCTGAGGACTGACATGTTCGAATGTGCGTCAGACATAGCGTGGGAATGCGGTGAGGCTTCGGATTCTGCCGCCATCCCTGCATGCATCGCTACCAATCCGAAAACGATGGCCGCAACCGAGAGGATTCCGAGGAGCGAAAGGCGCAGTTGCGCGGCGGCTGTGAACGCGCGCCTGCACGGCTGAGCTTCCACCATGGCGTCCCCTTCCTTCCCGTGCCGTCCGGAGGCGGCAATGCTCACACTGTAGTCAACGGATGCTCCGCGCGGTCTGAGAGGGCCCACCTGATTCCACGAAGAGACAGCCAGATGTCACCAAGGGTCTCATACCTATGGGGGGTATAGGCTGATGATGTAGGCACCGAGAGACACGGTGTCGAGCACCAGCAATTTCCTCGAGAGAATCGTTCATATGAGCCCATCGGCCGAGACCAGGATCATGCATGCGCATGCGGCAGCCACGACCACGACGAGGCAAGACGGCATGGGGCACGGCGGCGGCCATGGCACCATGACGATGAGCAGCATGATCCGGGATATGCGCAACCGGTTCCTGGTGGCCGCGATCCTGTCCGTTCCGATCACGCTTTTATCGCCGATCGGCCGGGAGGTCATTGGGTTCACTTTTCAGGCACCGTTCGGGCTCCGTGACGACATAGCAGCGCTGATCCTTTCACTTCCGGTGATCTTCTACTCCGCATGGATCTTCTTCGACGGCGCCTACCGGGCGCTGCGGGCGAGAACGCTCGACATGATGGTGCTTGTGGCCGTCGGCGTCGGATCGGGCTGGCTCTACAGCGTCGTGGTCACCCTGACCGGCGGCGGCGACGTCTTCTACGAGGCCGCCACTGTCCTGGCCAGTTTTGTACTGCTGGGGCACTGGGTCGAAATGCGGGCACGGGGCGGCGCCAATGACGCCGTCCGCACCCTGCTCGAGCTGGCCCCCGCGCAGGCCTTCGTGATCCGCGAGGGCGAACCCGTTGAAATTCCCACCGCGGACATTGTTCCGGGCGACCTGATGCTCGTGCGCCCGGGATCCAAGGTCCCCACCGACGGCGTTGTCGAGTCCGGTGATTCCGATATCGATGAATCCATGGTCACCGGGGAGAGTCTTCCCGTGGCCAAGACGGCCGGCTCCACGGTGATCGGCGCCACCGTGAACACCACGGGCACCCTCCGGGTCCGGGCGACGAAGGTGGGCGCGGACACCGCACTCGCCCAGATCGTCGCGCTCGTGCAGGAGGCCCAGAATTCCAAGGCTCCCGGCCAGCGCCTGGCCGACCGGGCGGCGTTCTGGCTCGTGCTGGTCGCCCTGATCGGCGGAATCGCCACCCTCCTTGTCTGGCTGATCTCGGGCGCAACCGGTCCCACGGCCATGCTGTTCGCGATCACCGTGGTCGTCATCACGTGCCCGGACGCGCTCGGGCTGGCGACCCCGACGGCGATCATGGTCGGGACCGGACTTGGCGCCAGGCGCGGCGTCTTGTTCAAGACTGCGACCGCGCTGGAAACGGCCGCACGGATCGACACCGTGGTGATGGACAAGACCGGCACCCTCACCCAGGGCAAGCCGGAAGTGACCGACTTCGTCGCGATCGGAATCGACGAAGACGACCTGCTGGCACTCGCTGCCGCCGTGGAGCGCGAGTCGGAGCATCCGCTCGCCGCTGCGGTGGTCAGCTACGCTGCGGGACGGGGTGTGACCGTGAGCGACGCCATCGACTTCGAGAACGTACCCGGTCACGGGGCCGGGGCGACCGTGAGCGGGCGCCGCGTGCTTGTCGGCAACCGCAAGCTGATGACCGCGCAAGGCGTTGATATCGAACCAGTCAAGGACCAACGAGATGCGCTGGCGTCAACAGGACGCACCGCGGTCCTGCTGGCCGTGGACGGCAAGGCGACCGGCGTCGTTGCGCTGGCGGATGCCGTGGGCCCGACCGCTGCGGCAGCCGTCGCCGCCCTGCATGACGCCGGGATCCAGGTCGTCATGCTCACCGGAGACAACGAAGCCACCGCCGCACGCATCGCCTCCCAGCTCGGGATCGATACCGTGATTGCCGAGGTGTTGCCCGAAGACAAGTCCGCGAAGATCACCGAACTTCAGGCCGCCGGCAAACGCGTTGCCATGGTTGGCGACGGAGTCAATGACGCCCCGGCGCTGGCGCAGGCCGACCTGGGGATCGCGATCGGTGCCGGCACCGACGTCGCCATTGAGACGGCGGATGTCGTGTTGATGCGGTCCGATCCGTTGGACGTCCCCGTCGCGCTGCGGATCGGGAAGGGAACCGTTCGGAAGATGCGGCAGAACCTCGGCTGGGCGATCGGATACAACGCCATCGCCCTGCCGATCGCGGCTGGCGTCTTCTTCCCCGCATTCGGAATCCGGCTCAGCCCCGAGATCGCGGCGATCTCGATGTCCGGCTCCAGCGTGATCGTCGCCTTCAACGCGCTGATGCTCAAGCGCCTACGCCTGCCGCGGCCTGCAGGGAATCCCTGAGGATGAACCATCCCATCACCAGGACTTGGCTCCAACCATGAGGCCGGATAGCCGGACAACATCCCAACGCTCGCCTTCCAGCAAGTAAGCCCCCGAGTCAATCCTCCATACAGTCTCCACACGCTCGCCAACGGTCCTGCATACGGGGCGCGCAGAGTGGACACCCTCAACGAAATCGTCAGAGGAGAAGCAAAATGCGCATGAACGCACTCGTCGTAACGGCGATCGCTGGAGCTGTCGCGACAATCGTCGGTCTGACTGGGCTGTCCGTCGGTGTCGTCACCGCCACGAACGGGAGCGCGCCAGTCTTTGGTAACTCGGCCGGATCGTCGTGCGTGCAGCCGCCACTAGCGGGATCCATTGTGAATGTGTCGCTGCGGAGCATGGGCGGACCCATGATGGGCAACAACTCGAGGATGGGCGCTGACAACGGGATGACGGGTAAGAGTACGGGGAATCGAACGATGCCACGCGGGACCATGAGTCTCAGCATCGATCGATCCCGTGTCGGCTCAGGAGTCGTTTCCTTCCTGGCCACTAATGAGGGCAGCATCCGCCACGAACTGGTCATCCTTCCGCTGACGGATTCGCAGGTCGCGGGCAGCAGGCCGACCTCCAGCGAAAACAAAGTCGACGAGACCGCGAGTCTCGGCGAGGCCTCCGCAACGTGCAACGCCGGTGAAGGCTCCGGAATCGCTCCCGGGAGCGCCGGCTGGGTGACGCTCAACCTGGCGCCGGGACGATACGAGATCGTCTGCAACCTGCCAGGCCACTATGCCGCGGGGATGCACCAGGAGCTGATCGTGTCCTGACTCGACGAACACGCGAATTCTTGAGCTATCGAAACAGAACAGAGCAAGGGAGAAAAATATGATGTGGGGAAACGGGTCTTACATGGCGTGGGGATGGCCCTTCGGGTTGTTGGTCGTCGTCGGCATCGTGCTGTTGGCCATTTGGGCGGTCCGATCCTTTGGCGGTTCGGTACAGCACCACGATCAGCGGGCGGCAACGTCGCGCGATGAAGGGGCCGTGCAGCCGAGCAAGGCTCGCCAGATTCTGGACGAGCGCTTCGCAGCCGGCGATCTGAGCGCCGATCAATATCGAGAACAGCTGAAAGTGCTTGGCATTCCATCGTCCGGTGCCGACGGCGGCGATGGAAAGCGCTAGACAAGGATCAGGAATCTTAGGGACCGTTCGTCATCTGACAAATCATTGATGCAATCTGATACCCCCCCGGGGTATACTGGTACTTCCGTTTCATCAATGAAGGAGAAACCCATGTGTAGTCCCGTCCGCTGCGACCGTTGCAACAAGATCACCTGGGCTGGATGCGGCGAGCATGTGGCCAGCGTGATGGCCGATGTTCCGCCCGCCCAACGCTGCACCTGCAACTAACCAGCACTGTCCCGTCTTCGCGAGGGGTTTCGAACGAGTGTTGACGAGCAGGGAGGCACTCATCGCCTCCGCACTCAGGCTTCAGAGCGAGACACATCAGCGACTGGTTGCCGTCTCCGGTGGCCAGTCGCTCTGCACTCTTTCGCGCGGCGCTGACCGCTTGCAGAGCCTGAAGTATTTCGAAGGAATGGCTGCGGCCCTTGCCGAGGTGCGTCGGGCAATCCGTCTCCTTTCGGATTCTCCCGACGAGGATACCCACGAGGCGCTTCGCGACATCCGCGATCGATGGGCCACCCAGTCCGGTGCGCCGGGTCGCACCGGTTGGGCGTGGGCGGACTACCTTGCCGGCGGGGTCGACGCGGTAGAGCGCCTGCTCGCCGAGTATCCCTAGCTACCGCACGGAAGGCGCGGTTGCCCCGCCGACGCGACCCGCGCATCTGGTGACAGTCAGTCGTGATGTTTGGCGAGTCGGTACATCGTCCAGTTCAGGCCGAGGAAGCGGATGAACTGCAGGACGGGGTTGCTTCGTCGTCGCAATTCGCCCGTCCCGGGCAGCGGCGCTGCATCGATTCGTGCCTGTGCGTCGTCCACGCTGATCTCCCTTGGTCGGTCAAGCAGGTTATTCGGGGATGAGGTACCAAAGCGGGTAGGCCTTGGCCTTGTAGATGAACAGGGTGTGCAGCATCCGTTTTACCCAGTGGGCGGCGAGCCCGATGTCTCCGGTTGTCTCCTTTGGATCTCGGCCGGCCGTGTTCGGGTGCCGGGAGTAGTCCGGCACGATGGGCGACATCGACATGGCCGCCGCGGTGCCGGTGAGCATTCCCGTTCCCGTCGAGGCGATGCAGGCGGCCGCCATATCGCCCATCGACGCCGTGTGGGTCGGCTCGGGGGAGCCGTTCAGGACCATGTCGGAAATGGTCATTGCCACGGCCTTGCCCATGGAGCCTGAGGGCATGCCTGTTCGTGGCGGGGCGGGTGCGACCAGTACGCCGTCGGGGGTCGCATAGGGGCGGGAAATCGCGTGCGGCGGGGCAAACGCGATCCCGATGTCGAACACGTTGCGGTGCAGCGGGTTCTGGTATGTCTTGGGCCAGTCTTGCGCCGTCCACTGGTCGAATGGTTTGGCTTCGTAGTTCGCGTCTACCCGCATGAACCCGCTGGGAGCGAAGATCGAACCCGTGATGTCGGATCCATCCCTGTCGAAGGCCTCAAGGCCCACGCCACGGAACGGTGGGAGAAGCATGGCGAAATCGAACGGCTGGGTGTTCTCCGTACCGTCGATCTGCCGGTAGTGGATGAGGCCGGGTTCGATCTCGGTGACCGCGGCCTGGGTGATCGCCTTCATCGCCCGTTCGCGGAAGAGCGACTCCATCCAGGCCTCGCTCGTGATCCTGCGGTCGCCCTGGCTGAAGGTCATTCCGCCGACGCCGAAATCGCCCAGCTCATGCTCGTTGGTCAGGTAGATGACCTCTGCGCGTTCCCGGACCCCTGCCGCGCGGAGCTCATGTTCGACATTGAAGGCATACTCGAACGCCGCGCCCTCGCAGGTGCAGGTCCCGTGGCCCACTCCGATCACCAGGACTTGCCGGCGACCGGTCTTCAACGTTTCGATGACCGCAGTCAGGCGTTTGGCCGCCTCGACGGCGTGGCTGGGCGTGCAGACCGACACGGTGTGACCGGCGTCCGGGCCGAGGCCCGGGGTCGCCTCGAAGTTCAGGCGGGGGCCCGTCGCATTGATGAGGTAGTCGTAACGGATGCGTTCGGTCTGGCCGGCCCGCTTCGGGTCCGTGTACACCACATCCACGGCTCCGCGGGGACTGTCGGCATCCCCGTCCGGTCGCAGTGCGACGGCCCGGGCCTGGCGGAAGACGATTCTCTTCCGCCGGTAGATCGGCGCGAGCGGGAACACCACCTTGTCGGGGCGCATCTTGCCGACGCCGACCCAGATGTTCGAGGGGATCCAGTTCCAGTTCGAGTTCGGTGACACCACGACCACCTCGTGCTTCCTGCCCAGTCTCCGCTTGAGGAACAGCGCAGCGGTGTGGCCGGAAACCCCGGCTCCCAGAATGACGACTCGTGCCATGTCAGACCTCTCAATCCCAGCCTCGATGCTGTTGTTCTGAACCATACTCCTATACCTAAGGGGGTATCGCTTATACCTGATGGGGTATTGCTTTCGCGCTGTCGGTTCATCGCAGGAAGGGAAGAGGGGTGCCCACGGTCTGTGGACGCCCCTCCACCGTCTGTTCGTGTCAGCCACCGAAGGCGGACAGGTGGTGCTGCGAGGCGGTGAGCAGGTGCTCGTAAACGGCCAGAACGTCGGGAGCGGTGACTCCGGCCGAAGCCGCCGTCAGGTCGGCGATGTCGGTCGTCTCGACCGTGCGGGCCGTTTCCCTGGCCGCGTCCAGGCTCGCCGAGCCCTGGGCAAGCAGGGTGTCGTAGAGCTTCTGGCTGGCGTCGGTCGGGAACATACCGACCTCGAGGCCGATGGTCGGGTCGGTGATGCTGTAGCGCTCCAGAAGAGTGCGAACGGCATCCAGGTGCATCGTCTCAGACCGGGCGATCCGGCTGAAGACCGCCGCGTCGTACTTCTCGGCGAAGGCGACATACAGGTCATGGGCGACCTTCTCCTCGGCCGCCATCGCAGTGAGGCTGGCCTTCTGCTCATCGGTCATCGTGCCGCTTGCCACGTCGGCGAGGCCGGCGGCCATGCCCACACCCTTGCTGGCGTCGCCCTGCATGCCGGCACGGTTTCCTGCGCCCATGCCTGCGCCCATCTCGGAGGCGGAGCCCATGCCGTCGCCCATGCGGTTCATGTGCTCAGTCTGGGCGTATGGCTGGCTGCTGGATGCTGTTGGTCCGGTACCCTGCGGATCCCCGCCGCGGTTCATGGCGGCGATGCTCGGTGTGGCGATGAGGGCGGTGATGACGACTCCGCTGGCGATCGCCGTGGTGATGATGATTCCCTTGCGCATGATGTGCTCCTTCAGATTGTGGGTTGTTGCTACCTACAAACTCCCTCCCCGCGGTGCAGGGGGTCTGCCGGGTGTGTGGAGATCGCGTGGAGAACTGAAGGCGCCGGCACCGCGAACGGGGGCGGCGGATAGGGTGAAGTCATGCCAACAGTGCTGGTCGTCGAGGACGAACGTGACATCCGGGACGTGCTCCGTCGGTATCTGGAACGGGCTGGATTCTCGGTGCTGACGACCGCGTCGGGAGCGGAGGCGCTGCGTCTGCTCGACTCGGCAGACCTCGTACTCCTCGACCTCGGCCTTCCCGACATCGATGGCACCGAGATCCTCCGCGAGGCCCACGGAATGCAGAACCTTCCCGTGATCGTGCTGACGGCCCGCAGTAGCACGGACGACCGGATTCACGGCCTCGAGCTGGGCGCCGATGACTACGTGACCAAGCCGTTCAGTCCCGCCGAGGTGGTGCTTCGGGTGCAGGCCGTGCTCCACCGATACAGCGGACTGCCCGGGGAGGCCGGCCCTGTCGCCTACGGCAACGGGCGGCTCCGCATCGATGAGGCCTCGCACAAAGCGTGGCTGGACGGAGCCCTCCTCGATCTGACCCCTACCGAATGGGGGCTCCTGGCAGCGGTCGCGGCCGCGCCCGGGCGGGCTTACTCGCGTTACGAGCTGGTCAACCGGGTGCGCGGCTACGAGTATGCCGGCTACGAGCGCACCATCGACTCCCACATCAAGAACCTCCGGCGCAAGCTCGGGGCCTCGGGAGCGGAAGTTTTGGAGACGGTTCTCGGCGTCGGTTACCGGCTTGCTCTCCGGCGGGACGATGCGTCATGACGACCCGTGGTCTAGGGCTCGGCCCACTCGGACGTCGGTTCCTGCTCGCGTTTATCCTGGTCGCGGTCTCGTCGGTGGCCGTGCTCACCGGCGCGGCCCTGGTGGGTGTGGATCGCGGAGTGCAGGTTTCGCAGCAGGCCGACCGTGAACGGGTTGTTGCGGCAGCCGCGGCGGCGGCTGCCGACGCCTACCGTTCTGGTGGTGGTTGGGAACAGGCCGATCTGGGCCGCGCCTTCGCGATCGGCGAGGCGGCATCGGCCCGACTCGCCATTCTCGACGTGAACGGTACCACCCTTCAATCCAGTGCTGACAACGGCGGAAATGCCAACAATCAGGGAATGGGCCAGGGTATGGGCCAGGGAATGGGGCAGGGCTCCGGGATGGGCCAGACGGTGGTGTCGGCGCAGATCGTGAGCGAGGGTAGCCAGGTCGGCACCGTTCGAATGAACTTCGGCGCCATGGTTGCGACGCAGGTGGTCGACGTGGCCTGGCCCTGGATCGCCGTGGCCGCCATCGTGGCACTTGTCATGGCACTCGGCGCGAGCTTCCTGGTCACGCGGCTCCTCGTTAGGCCCATCCAGGCGATCACGGGGGCCGCCCGGTCGTTCACGGCCGGCGATCGGAACTCCCGTGCCACGGGTCCCGGCCCGGGGGAGCTCGGCGAGCTGGCCGTCGCCTTCAACGGCATGGCGGATGCCGTGGTTCGGTCCGATCGCGACCGGCGCAACCTCACGGCCGATGTGGCCCACGAACTGAGAACCCCGCTGGCGGCGTTGCAGGCCGGACTGGAGGAGTTGCGCGACGGACTCGTGCAGCCCACGCCGGAGGGCCTCGCCGGCCTGCACGACCAGTCGCTGCGCCTGGGCCGGGTGGTGGCCGATCTGGCCGAATTGTCGGCGGTGGAAACCGCTGGACTCTCCCTGCACCTCGCATCCGTCGACCTGGCGCAGGTCGCCCGGAACGAATGCGCCCTCCGGGAACCCCAACTGCGCGCTGCCGAGCTCACCCTGACACTCGAGCCCGGGGGACCCGCATTCGTGCGGGCGGATGCCGACCGCCTGCACCAGGCCATCGGCAATCTCCTCGCCAATGCAGCCCGATATTGCCGGCCGGGTGACAGCGTGACCGTCACGATCTCCGTCGACCACGGTCAGGCGGTGCTCTCGGTCGCCGATACCGGGCCGGGCATCCCGCCGGAAGAACTCCCACACATCTTCGACCGCTTGTGGCGGGGCCGTGCGGCGGAACAGGTCGCCGGTTCGGGCATCGGGCTCGCTGTCGCGCGCGAAATCGTCAGCAGCCACGGCGGGACCATCCAGGCGTCGTCCGCACCGGGTGAGGGAACCAGGATCACTATCCGGCTGCCCGCCACGGGCTAGGGCCGGCGAGGTCGAACCATGCGCCGTTGGCAGGTCAGGCCGTCGTTCGCCGCGCGGAGATGCTCGCGCGCACGGCATCCATGTCCAAAGCCTGCACTCCGGCGATCACCTCGCCGAGGGATGAGGCGTTGAGCGCTCCGGGCTGGGAGAACACGAGGATCTTGTCCCGGAATGCCATCAGGGTGGGAATGGAGCGGATGCCGGCCGCGGCAGCCAGGCCCTGTTCTGCCTCAGTGTCGACCTTCGCGAAGATGATCTCGGGGTGCTTCTCCGACGCGGCCGCGAAGGTTGGCGCGAACATGCGGCACGGGCCGCACCAGCCGGCCCAGAAGTCCACCAGCACGATGCTGTCGTCGGTGATGGTCTCGTCGAAAGTCATTTCGGTGATGTCAGTGGTAGCCATGGTCCGACAATATACCCCCTAGGGTATTTCCCGCAAGAGAGCCGTGCGCTCGACATGTCTGCGCCCGGACGTTCCCTCTCTTGCGAAAAAATACCCCCGGGGGTATTATGATGCGATAGAACCGACCCGCATCGAGACTTGGAGGACCACGGACCATGGACGTCATCGTCATCGAAACCCCGCAACTGGGGGATCGCAGCTACCTGGTGCATGACGGCGTCGTGGCGCTTGTCATCGACCCGCAACGCGACACCGACCGAGTGGAGGCCGCTGCCCTCGAAGCGGGGGTCACGATCACCCACGTTGCCGAGACCCATCTGCACAATGACTACGTGACCGGTGGGTACGATCTTGCCCAGGCGCACGGCGCCGAGTACCTGGTCAACGCGGCCGACCCCGTTTCGTTTGAACGAGAACCGGTCACGGACGGCCAGATTGTCCAGATCGGCGCCTTCAGGGTCACCGTCGTCGCCACCCCGGGACATACGCACACCCACGTTTCCTACATCGTCAGCGATGGCACTACTGAAGCCGTCTTCTCCGGTGGAAGCCTGTTGTACGGTTCCGTCGGACGTACCGACCTGGTTGCCGCCATCGACACCGTCGGACTCACCCATGACCAGTACGCGTCCGTGCGCAAGCTCGTGCACGAAGCCCAGCACGACGCGGCGCTCTTCCCGACACACGGGTTCGGCTCGTTCTGCTCCAGCGGCCCCGCCACCGGAGCCGGCTCATCCACCATCGGCGAGCAGATCACGACCAACCACGCCCTGACCGACGCCGATGAGGAGCACTTCGTCGCTACGTTGATCGCCAACCTCACCGCGTACCCGTCGTATTACGCGCACATGGCACCGGCCAATATGCAGGGTCCCGGTCCGGCTGACCTCGAGGTGCCCGAGTCTCTGGATGCCGCAGAGCTCACCCGCAGGCTCGCCGACGGTGAATGGGTCGTCGACCTGCGTAATCGCGTCGCGTTCTCCAGTGGCCACCTGCAGGGGGCCGTGAGCTTCGAGTATGGCAATGGTTCCAACTTCACGACCTATCTCGGTTGGGTTCTGCCCTGGGACGAGAAACTCACTCTCGTCGGCACACACGCCGACGTCGAAGACGCAATCCGTGACCTGTCGCGGATCGGCATCGATTCCCCGGATGCAGCCATCGGCACCGAGCCGCGCGCGCTCGCCCCGGATGCCCCGGTTGCTTCTTACCCCCGCGTCGGCTGGGCGGAACTCGCGCGCGACCACGCCGCAGGCGACGTGCTTCTGGACGCGCGACGCACCGACGAGTTCGCCGACGGGCACCTGATCGGCGCGGTCAACGTGCCACTGCACGAGATCCTTTCCCGGATGGACGAGATCCCAGCGGGCACCATCTGGGTGCACTGCGGGTCGGGTTACCGTGCCGGCGTTGCCGCGAGTCTGCTTCAGCGTGCGGGCCGGGACGTCGTGCACGTGAACGCCTCCTTCGCCGATGTCGAATCGGCCGGTATGCCGATGGCTGAGAAGGCGGTCTAGCACCGTGACCGTGCTCCGAACGGCAGGACACTCGGCCGAGAGGCGAAGCCTTCCAGGCTCGTCGATACTCCCTGGAAGATGTTCCCAATCGGAGTGCTTTTCGGGTTGGGGTTGGATACGGCTGCGCCAATCAGCCTGCTCGTCGTCGCCGGGGTGCTCAGACCGACCTGCCGTGGTACGCGGCATTGGCTCTCCCCGTCATTTTCATGGCCGGAATGGCGTTGTCCGACAGCGCCGACGGAATCCTGATGAATCGTGTCTACCAGTGGGCGTCCACGGACCCGCTTCGGAAGGTGTATTACAACCTCATCGTGACCGGGGTATCCGTATTCGTCGCATTCTTCGTTGGGGGAATGGGCCTGCTATCCCTCTTCACCGATCTCGGCATCGGCTGGGGAACTCTTGACCTCATTGCGACCATCGGCCCCGACGCCGTGGGCCCAATCCTGGTCGGCGGCTTCACGCTCGTCCTGCTCTCCGCGGTTTTGTGGTCGAGATACCGCACCGACACCTCACTAGAAAGGCGCCCTTAATGGAACTCGCTCCCCAGCAGGTATTCACCCGACATGGCGAGGTCCGGATCATCGACGTTCGAGAAAGCGATGAACTGGTTGACGGGATGATCTCCGGCGCACAGCACATCCCACTGGTTATGCCCCAGCTTCCGTGATCGTCACTGCCCTCGTCCTGGGCGTGATCGTCGGGGCGCTGCTAGGCCTGGTCGGCGGGGGCGGGTCGATACTCGCGGTCCCCGCCCTTGTCTACGGTGTAGGCCTGCCCCTCGCCGAGGCCATTCCGAGCTCCCTGATCGTAGTCGGAGCAGCCTCCGCCGTTGCCGTGCTCCCACGGCTTCGCCGCGGCGTGCATTGGCGCCTCGCCTTCATCATCGGCGTGGCCGGAGTGGCCACCGCCTACCTGGGCACGACGGTCAACCGGATGCTCGACCAGCGTGTGCTTCTCGGCGCCTTCTCGGTGATCATGGTGGTCGCCGGTGTGAGAATGTTCCTCCCAACCCGGTCGGCCGGTGGCCCCTGTGCTCTTCCCGGTGGACGTGTCAACTGGCGCAGTTGCCTGCCCAGGGCTCTTGCCGCCGGTGCCGTGGTCGGATTTCTCACCGGACTGCTCGGCGTCGGCGGGGGTTTCCTCATCGTGCCGGCACTCACGCTGGTCCTCGGCCTGCCGATGGGCGTGACGGTGGGCACCTCGCTGGTCATCATCGTCATTAATTCCGTCGCCGGATTTGCAGCGCACCTCGACGAGGTCCAGATCGACTGGGCGGTCACTGGCGCGTTCGCCGCGTCTGCCATGGGCTCATCCCTGGTAGCGGGCCGGCTCGGACGAGGCCTGTCCGACACTGTCCTCAAGCGGGGGTTCGCTGTCCTGGTTCTCGGTGTCGCGGCCTATGTAGCGATCACGGCACTGATCGGCTGAACGTACGTCAGCCGCACGTGCCTAGGACAACGCCAGGAAGAGCTTCTCGAGTTCTTCCACCCGGAGCGGCGTCCTTGCCGAGTCGGCGTTTGTTTCGCTGAGGCATTCTTTCATCGCCGTTGAGATGATCGTGAACCCAGCACGGTCGATCGCGCTGGATACCGCTGCGAGCTGCGTGACAACCGTTCGGCAATCCGCGCCTGACTCAACAGCGGCAATGACGGCGGCCAACTGCCCTTGGGCGCGTTTGAGCCTGTTGACGGTCTTGCGTAGGTCGTCGGATGTGGTCGGTGCGGGGGAGGCGGCGACCGGTTCGTCGCGGCGAGACGCTGAAGGGATCTGCAGGTTTGGCGCAGATTCTGGGGATGATGCCATTCGGTGCTCCTGTGCTGGCGCGAGGTGTCCATGTGCTCGGGTGAGGTTGACCCTCAAAAGAATACCCCGTACCGTATAAAAATACCCCTATGGGTATATCCGCTTTCGCGGATATCCCTTCCTATGTGTGATGAGGCCAGCTATGCAGAACGGACGAACTGTCGGCGTCGACTCAGCGCGAGGGATGGCGAGACGGCTGGTGGATTCCATCCTGAATGCGGGCGCATCCCTCCGGCGATGGCCGGCCCGCCGCTGGTGGATCGCGCTCGCTGCTGCGGTCGGCACCTACCTGGTCATCGCGATTCCGACCGACTTGATCGACACGCCGTTCTTCGCACGCGCAGTCGCCCCGACGTCCTGGTCCTGGCCGGTGCTCGCCGCGAGCGCGATACTCGCCGGGCTCGTGTCCGCCACATACGTCGCGTACCCGGAGGGTGCAGCGCCCCGTCGCGCAGAGGGACGACTCGGTATGGCCGGATGGATGATCACCTTCTTCGCGGTCGGTTGCCCCGTATGCAACAAGATCGTTCTCCTCGCCCTCGGTGCAAGCGGAGCGCTGCAGTTCTTCGAGCCGGTGCAGCCGTACCTGGCCGGGGCATCCATCCTTCTGCTGGGCTGGGCGTTGCATGCCCGCCTCACTCGGGAGAGCTCATGCACTTTGGCGTCTGCTGCGCCGAGTCCCATCGTTGTACCGAGCCGGGAGGCATTGACCAGATGAGAATTCCGGGCATGATTCGTGAACTGCGGTCCTGGCCGACATGTCGTCGGCTGATCATCGTTACCGTCGCCGCGATGGCCCTGACCGGACTGACGCTCGCATCCGGAACCGTCGCGATCGTTGGCGGGTCCCTGGTGTTCCCCGGTCCCTGGTGGGCGGATGCGGTCACGGTAGGGGGTGCTTGCCTGATCGGTCTGGTCGTGGCCAGCTACGTCGATGCACCGATCGGTGCGGATGCCACCCTGTGTGATCTTCGCTGGCCGGCGCTCGGCCTGATCTCGCTCTATCTGTCGACCGATCTGCGCACTGCAGTGCCTCTGCTCGAGCCGGGCATTCGTCCTGTCGTCGGCGTCGCGGCGATCGCGTTGTTGGTGTGGGCATTGCTGGCACGGCTGAATAGCGAATACAAGGCAACGCGTAGCCAGCGTCGGTCAGGTACGTCAGGCGGCATCGACGGCACCGAAGACGGCGAAGTATGCACGACGTGCCGCCCGTTGTTCCCGAGAGTCGGCGGCCGTCCGTGACGGAGGTCGGGACTGCCTACGACACGGAGCCTGACGGTGGCGGGCGCGGTCAAGCAGTGACCGGTGCCGGGCTCCTCCTGCACGTCAGCGGCGCCGATGCGACACTGATCCAGGCCGGCATCCGATCCGCGCTCAATGCCAGCGCCCAACTCCCGACGCTCACGATCGAGATCGTGGTCCAGGGGTCGGTCGTGTTGTTCCTGCGCGCGCGATCGGACCTGGAAAACGCCCTGACCGAGCTCGCTGCAACGCCCGTGCGGGTGCTGTCCTGCCAGAACAGCATGCGGTCCGTCGGGCTGGACGCCGCTGATTTGCTTCCGAGTGTGTCAGTCGTCCCTGCGGCTGTCGCCCATCTGACCGCTCGGCAGTTCGAGGGCTGGGCTTACATCCGCGTGTGAGTCGGACGGGGCATCCGTCGCGGTCAGGCCGTCGGCCGGGGGCTCCTCCGGATTCCGGTAGATCGACAGTTCCGGTCCGGGGTGGCGCCGGGTTTGGACGATGATGAGGACGATCCCGGCGATGGCGGCGAGGAGCGCGATGTCCACGTTGATCTTGAGGTCGAAGAGGAAATACTCGGTCGGGTCCAGGCGGAGCGACTCGAGGAACGCCCGTCCGGCGCCGTACCAGAGCAGGTAGAAGCCGAGGGTCTTGCCCCAGCGGAGGTTGAACCGGCGCTCGAGCACGAAGATGATCAGCACGACACCGATCGCGTTCCAGATCATTTCGTAGAGGAAGAGCGGCTGGAAGAGCGTCCCGGCCGGCAGCCCCGTGGGGAAGGCCGCGTTCGTCGACTCGATCTCGAGTCCCCAGGGGAGGGTCGTCGGGCCACCATAGAGCTCGTGGTTGAAGTAGTTCCCGAAGCGGCCGAACGCCTGCGCGAGGAGCAGGCCGGGGGCGAGGGCGTCAGCGAACGAGAAGAATCTGATGCCGGCCCGACGGCAGCCGATATAGGCTCCGATGCTGCCGAAGAGGATCGAACCGAAGATCGCGAGTCCGCCTTCCCAGACGAACAGCACTTTCCAGAGATCCGCGCCGGGGAAGAAATAATCGGTCGGATGAGTGACGACGTGGTACAGGCGACCGCCGACGATTCCGATCGGGACCGTCCACATGGCGATGTCCATCACCATGCCCGGCTTGCCGCCACGAGCCGTCAACCGCGCCGAGGACAACCAGACGGCGATGACGATGCCGGTCAGGATGCAGAGCGCATAGAAGTGAACACGCAGGGGTCCCAGATCGAAATAACTGATGGATGGGCTCGGAATGCTGGTGTGAAGCACCGTGTTCACCTTTCGATCGTCGGTCTCGGCGCAGCTGGCGGACGAAGGTCTCCCAGAGGTTCCGGAGGGGTCCGATGTCTCGAACCGCCCAAAGCTTATTCGGGTCCGCTGGGTGCCCCGCACCAGTGCGGCCGCATAGGCGGATGCTGGGAAGGTTCTCATAGAGGGGCGACCCGTGAGGGAGCGGTGCACCCAATGGAGCGATCCCCGAACGCTACGATCGAAACGTGAGGCCCGTCCCGAATTCGGTTACTCCGTCGTGGGTCGCCCGAATCGTCGTGGTCACGGCGCTCGTCGGTGTCGGGGCAGGTTTGGGCGGGCTCGCGGTGAGCGTCCTCCTTCGAGCGATTCAACACCTCGCCTACGGCTACTCCGAAGGCACCTATCTCGACGGGCTGGCCAGGTCCGCACCGCAGACACGCGTGATCGCCTTGTGCGTTGCGGGCGTGATCGGTGCCGTCGGCTGGTGGGCCGTGCGTCGCTGGGGGCGACCCATCGTCCCGGTGGACCGAAGCGTTGCCGGCGAGCGGATGCCCGTGCTCGCGACCCTGGTGAACTCGGCCTTGCAGATCGTGATCGTCGGGTTGGGCGCGTCGATCGGCCGCGAGATGGCCCCCCGCGAGCTGGGCGCACTGGCGGCGGGCTGGCTCAGCGAGAAGGCAGGCGTCACTGCCCGCGAACGTCGTGTTCTGGTCGCGTGCGGCGCCGGGGCAGGGCTCGCCGCGGTCTATAACGTGCCGCTCGGGGGTGCGCTCTTCACCGTCGAGATCCTGCTCGCCGAGCTGACTCTAGCCACGGTCCTGCCGGCCCTCGCCACGTCCGCGATCGCGACACTGGTCGCGCAAATCGTTGTGCCCACGACCCCGCTGTATTCCGTGCCGCAGTTCACTCAGACCCCATCGCTCCTGGTCTGGTCTCTTCTTGCCGGACCCGTGATCGGGTTCGCTGCGGTCGGTTTCGTGCGACTGGCCGCCGGGGCCGAGAAACGGCGTCCGCAGGGCTGGCTGATTCTGGTCGTCATGCCGCTGGTGTTCTCGGCCATTGGACTACTGTCGCTCCTGCTTCCAGAAATTCTCGGCAACGGACGTTCACTCGGCCAGACCGCGTTCGACGCCGTCGTGCCGATCGGGCTGGTGGCGGTGCTCCTCGTTGCCAAGGTAGGAGCCACGATCGCCACGATCGGCAGCGGTGCCGCCGGAGGAACTCTGACGCCCTCGCTCGCGATCGGTGCCGCGTTCGGCATCGTGACCGGAGGGCTCTGGGGCACGTTGTGGCCCGGTACTCCGGTGGCGGCCTTCGCCCTGGTCGGCGCGGCCGCATTCCTCGCCGCTGCCATGCGCGCACCCCTGACGGCTCTGGTCCTGGTGCTCGAATTCACCGGGCAGGGACCGGCACTGCTGATCCCCATGACGCTTGCGGTTGCGGGTGGTGTCGTCGTGGAATACCTCCTCGGGCGGAGACGGTTCCTCGGCATCGACTAGCGCGGATCATGTGCCGATGGAGTCCGGTCAGTGGCTCGCGGCAGTCAGGAGTGTACGCACTTCGGCGAGGGTCGGTACACGGCCGGAGACGACGACTTTCTCGTTGATGACGAGGGCAGGGGTGCTCATCACGCCATATCCGAGGATCGCGGTGTAGTCCTCGACTTTTTCGATGCTGGCCTCGAGGCCGAGTTCGGCGACGGCGGTGGTGGCAGCCTTGGTGAGGTTGACGCAATTGCGGCAGCCGGGGCCGAGGATCTTGATGTTCATGAGGGGATTCCTTTCGGGTGCGGTGATCAAGCCAGGATGGCGTTGAAGAGGTAGCCGACGGCGACGATACCGAGGCCGGTGGTCGTGATGAAGATCGCGAGGAGCTGGGGCTTGAGCACCCGGCGGAGCAGGATCATCTCTGGCAGGGACAGTGCGACGACGGCCATCATGAACGCGAGCAGGGTGCCCATCGGCAGGCCCTTGTCGTAGAGGGCTGCGACCAAGGGCATTACCCCGGCGGCGTTGGAGTAGAGCGGGATGCCGATGAGAACGGCGATCAGCACGCCGAAGGGGTTGCCAGGGCCGGCGTAGGTGGCGAAGAAGTCGGTCGGCGCCCAGCCGTGGATCAGGGCGCCGAGACCGATACCGACGAGGAGGTAGACCCAGATCTTCGCGATCAGGCTCCTGACCTCTTCGACACCCATCTGCATCCGCTGCCCAAAGGTCAGGCCGAGGGAGGGGTCAATGGTCTGGCCGCCGAGCTTTACTTCGAAGACGAAGGGTTCGACCCAGCGTTCGACGTGCAGGCGACCCAGGATGTAACCGGACACGACTGCGATGGTCAGACCGGAGACTACGTAGAGGGCGGTGATCTGCCACCCGAAAAGGGTCAAGAGCAGGCCGATGGCGATCTCGTTGACGAGGGGGCTCGCGATCAGGAAGCTCATCGTGACGCCGATCGGCACGCCCGCGGCGACGAAGCCTATGAAGGCGGGTACGGCGCTGCAGGAGCAGAACGGGGTGATGACGCCCAGGGCCGCCGCGAGGAGGTTCCCGACGCCCTCGCGTTTGCCGCCGAGGAAGGCCCGCGTGCGCTCCACGCTCATGAAGGAGCGGAGCACGGTGGAGGCGAAGATGATGATGACCAGCAGGAGCAGGATCTTCAGCGAGTCGTAGAGGAAGAAGTGGATGGTCTCGGTGATCTGGTTTTTCGGGTCGAGGCCGAACGCATCGTAGAGGATGACGTTCCAGAGCCACTCGTTGGCCCAGTAGGCCAGCGCCCACACGCCGATCCCCGCAATCAGGACGCCGACCCGGCCGCGGGTCGTGGTCGGTATCCGTTCGGCGATGTTCACGAGGACTCCTTGACTAGGAACGCATACGTATTCGACGTGCGTCTAATCATTAGTGTGCCACCTCTTTGATATATGTCAAGAAGGTGGGATGATGGACCCATGCCCAAGACCCTTCCCCTCCTGGAGGACGCCTCGCCGATCTGTTGCGATCCCCTGGGCGCTAGCGCCACGCTGGCCTTGGACGATGCGATGGCACTCGCGGTCCGCCTCAAGGCTCTGGCTGATCCCACCCGCCTGCAGCTCCTGGCCTACCTTCTGGCCCAGCCGGACCAGGAAGCGTGTACGTGCGACCTGGCCCCCGTTGTCAAGCTTTCTGAGCCAACGGTCAGTCACCACCTCAAGAAACTCGAAACCAGCGGCATCCTCACCAAGGAACGACACGGGATGAGAGTGCACTACCGCGTCGTTCCAGAGGCCATTCACGCCATCGCGCGCACGCTCGACACGGCTACCCGCGCACTGACCCAGGTAGTCTGAGCCGACCCGAGCGCAATCCTCACGTGAACGCCTGCGGTGCCCGTTCTATCGGCTCCTAGGTGCTCAGGGGCGCCAACTCTATCTGTGTCGCGAGCGCATAAGCGGTAGGTGCCGTTGAGAATCGCCGCACCAGCGTTCGCCCCATCCCATAACTGGTCGTCGTCCAATAGGCGGCCTCTTCGCAAGCGTTCACGACCGGTAGGGCTTTCGAGCAGGCCGCTCGGACGAGGATCCCGTTTCCGGGCTGGCCGCACTAGTGGATGCTTCTCCAACCCTTGACGCTCGCTCGGTTCCCGACAGCGAACCGTGCGACAATCGCCACGCCGGATGCCGGATTGATCGAAGGGACCTCACAGTGGACGCGAACGAGTGGGATAGTCGTTACCGGCAGGCACGGGACGGCGACCACGCCAGGCTCTGGTCGGCCGTACCAGCAAAGCTCGTGCAGGACATTGTTTCGCCCTGGACCCCGGGGCTCGCCCTCGACATGGCCTCAGGTGACGGGCGTAACGCGATCTGGCTGGCCAGCCGCGGCTGGAACGTTACCGGGCTCGACTTCTCCGCCGAGGCAATTGGCCAGGCCCGGGAGCACGCGCGGGCGGCCGGCGTCGATGTGGACTGGCTGGTCGCAGATGCCACGACCTGGCAAACCGAAGAACGCTTTGACCTGGTAACAGTGATGTACCTGCACCTGCCGGAGGAACTGTTTCGAATCGTATTGGCCAGGGCGATTGGCTGGCTCGCTCCGGGCGGGCACCTCCTTGTCCTTGGTCACGACCGAGGCAACATCGACGCAGGCGGCCCTGGCCCTGGCAATCCCGACATTCTCTATACGCCCGAGCTCCTATCTTCGATCGTCGGACCAGAGCGGATCCTGCGCTGCGAGACCGTCAGCCGCGACCTGGCCACCGACCCCGAGTCCCCGGCTGAAACGAGTGGAGTCGCCCTCGACACGGTCCTCGTCGCCATCTGCTGAGGCGAGAGGGCAATTACCCTCCGAGGGCCCGCTTTTCGGAAGAGCTTTTCGTCCTGAGCCTGGGCCAGCATCGCGACCGCTTCCCGACCGGTCGCGCCGTCCAGCACAGTTCCTGATCGCCGCCGTGAGGAGCCGACGGCAAGATCGTCATGCGGGTTCGAATCCCGTTGAGGCCACAATTACCCGGTTCCCTCGAAATCAAGGGAACCGGGCTTTCTTGATTAAGTGGCGTCGCCAGCGTCCACGCAGATCCTCGGCACGGGCCTGAGACCTTCATGGTGTTAGGCTGTGAATGTTCTTACGAACCTCATCAGGACGCGAGCGCGCAGCCCCCAGCAAGACTGGAAGAGCCGCGGTCGTATGGTGAGGCCAGACGGATGTGGCCCCATGGTCGCTCCAGCTCACGCCACTTAGTGGCGTCAGGGCCGGTCTCGGCCTACCCGCCCGATACAGCTAGCCCCCGACGTGCCGGCTGTGAAGCCGGTTTCGTCGTCGCGCTCCGGAGAATCCGTGACCCAGATCGTTGCCGAACACGCACAGGAATTCGCCGCCTCGGCGGAGCACACAGCCTCGACATCCCCAGCTCCCGAAATCGCCGTCAAGGCGGACCACCTGTATAAGGCATTCGGCCGCCGACCGCATGACATCGTCAAGAAACTCGAGGGCGGCGCGAGTCGTGAAGACCTCGCGCACCTCGGAACAGCCGCCGTGATCGATGCCTCTTTCGAGGTCCGGCGCGGCGAGATCTTCGTGGTGATGGGACTGTCCGGTTCGGGCAAGTCCACTCTGATTCGCATGCTCAACGGCCTGCTCGAGGCGACCTCCGGGACAGTGACCGTCGGTGACACCCGGATTACCGGACTCCCGGCCGCCAAGCTGCGCGATGTGCGTCGCCGGAGCGTGTCCATGGTCTTCCAGCACTTCGCCCTGCTACCCCACCGCAGCGTGATCGACAATGTGGCGTACGGCCTCGAGGTCCAGGGCATGCCTCGCGCGGAGCGCCTCGCGAAGGCCCGCACCATCATCCGCCTGGTGGGCCTGGACGGCTGGGCCGACAGCATGCCGTCCGAGTTGTCCGGCGGGATGCAGCAGAGGGTCGGCCTCGGTCGGGCGCTCGCCGCCGATACCGACGTTCTCCTGATGGACGAGGCGTTCTCGGCACTCGACCCGCTGATCCGCCGCGAGATGCAGGAACAGCTCATCGAGCTGCAGGCCGAACTCGGCAAGACCATCATCTTCATCACCCACGACCTCAACGAGGCGATGTTCCTGGGGGACCGGATCGCGGTCATGCGCGACGGTCGCATCGTGCAGATCGGCACCCCGGAAGACATCCTCACCGACCCGGCCAACGACTACGTCGCCCAGTTCGTTCAGGACGTCGACCGGGCCCGGGTGCTCACGGCCGGGAGCGTGATGGAGCCGGTGCGATCCATGGTCACCGTGACGTCCGGCCCGCGTGCCGCCCTGCGTACGATGCGCGACCTGCAGACCTCCGCCACGTTCGTGGTCGGGCGTGACCTCGGCTTCGTCGGGGTCGTACGTGACCGCGATGTGCTCAAGCAGGTCAAGGCCAGCCACCCGGACCTTCGCCCCATCATCAAGGAAGCAACGGCCGTTTCAGCGGATACCGCCCTGGTCGACCTCGTCGAGCTGGCGGTGGAGAGCGACTTGCCGATCGCCGTCGTCGATGCGCGAAACCGTCTGCTCGGTGTCATCCCGCGAGTCACCCTGCTTGCCGCTCTCGGTAACGTCACCACCGCGACGGGGGAGGTGCCGGTCACCGAACCGCCATCGACCATCTCGCTCCGCGTGATCACCGAAACCCTGCGCGAGACCGCGCTGGAAGGAGCACAGCTGTGAACGACTTCCGCATCCCGCTCGGCAGCTGGGCCGACGACTTCATCGCCTTCGTCACCGACAATTTCAGCTTTCTCTTCGATTTCGTGCGCACCATTTTCAACGGCGCCTACGAGTTCGTCGACCTCGTCCTTGCCTCACCGCCGTTCTGGGTGATCATCCTCGTGGCCGCTGCACTGGGCCTGATGGTCCGTGGCTGGAAATTCGCCGTGGGCGCCGTCATCGGCCTCATCGTCATCGTGGGTGTCGACCAGTGGCAGAACGCGATGGACTCGCTCGCCCTGGTCCTCGTGGCGAGCGTCCTCGCCATCCTGGTGAGCATCCCCCTGGGGATCCTGGCCGCCAAGTCCGCCCTGGCCTCCAAGATCATCCGGCCGATTCTCGACTTCATGCAGACCATGCCCGCGTTCGTCTACCTGATTCCCGCGCTGATCCTCTTCCGGGTGGGAGTCGTGCCCGGTATCGTGGCGACGATCATTTTCGCGATGGCACCGGGCGTCCGCCTGACCGAGCTCGGCATCCGCAGCGTTGATCACGAGGTCGTCGAGGCGGGCGAGGCATTCGGTGCGTCCCCGGCGAGAATCCTGCGCCAGATCCAGCTCCCGTTGGCGATGCCGACCGTCATGGCCGGAATCAATCAGGTCATCATGCTTTCCCTGTCGATGGTCGTCATCGCGGGAATGGTCGGCGCCGGCGGTCTCGGCCAGCAGGTCGTGGCGAGTCTCAGCCGCATCGACGTGTCGCTGGGATTCGAAGCCGGACTGGCGGTCGTGATCCTGGCGATCTTCCTCGACCGGATGACCGCATCGCTCGGCACGGGAATCACACCGATCGGTCGTCTCCTTGCCGGGCGCAAGCACCGTCGGCAGGCCGCCGCAGTGGCGGCCGAGAGCCCGATCAGCGCGCCCGTCGCAGACGTGAAGACGCCGCAGCCCGCCGGAGTCTGACCTGCAACTGGCGGGGTACCTCACACGGCACTCCGCGATTCCAGCCGGTCGAGTTCGTCCTGACCGGCACCCCCAATACTCACGGAGACACCTGTCTCCGTGTCGCACCCGGCCGCCTCGGCCGCCCGGCGCATCCGTCAACCCCGGTCACCCACAGCAGGTGACAAGACAGGAAGACACATGAAGAACCGTTCCCTCAGCATCATCGCCCTCGGAGCCGTCGGGCTTCTCGCTTTCACGGGCTGTGCAGCAACACCCGCGCAGACCGTCGGCAACGGCAACTCCGACAACAAAGACCTCACGATCGCCGTGTTCAACGGTTGGGACGAGGGTGTCGCGGCGTCCGAGCTCTGGAAGGCCATTCTGGACAAGCAGGGCTACAACGTCGAACTCGAGTACGCCGACGTCGCCGCGGTCTACGCGGGGCTGTCCACCGGCGACTACGACGTGAACCTCGACGTCTGGCTTCCGAACACCCACGCCACGTACCTCAAGCAATACGGTGACAAGATCACCGAACTCGCGGCCTGGAACACCGAGGCGAAGAACACCATCGCCGTGAACGCGGATGCACCGATCAACTCGATCGCGGAACTGGCCGCCAACGCCGACCTGTTCGGCAACAAGATCGTGGGAATCGAACCGGGGGCCGGCCTGACCGAGGCCGTCACGAACAAGACGATTCCGACCTACGGACTCGAGAACATGGACTACCAGACCTCGTCGACCGCCGCGATGCTCACCGAGCTCACGGCGGCCGCGAAGACCGGCGAGAACATCGCCGTGACCCTCTGGGAGCCGCACTGGGCGTATGGCTCCTTCGACCTGAAGAACCTCGAAGACCCCGAAGGCACCCTGGGGGCCACGGAGACCATCCACGCCTACGGCAAGAAGGACTTCGGCACTGACTTCCCGCAGGCCACCAAGTGGCTGTCCGGGTACAAGATGGACCTCGATCAGCTGTACTCGCTCGAGACCGCGATGTTCGTCGACTACGACGGCCAGGACTACGGCCCCATCGTTGCGAAGTGGATCGCGGACAATCAGGGCTACGTGGACTCGCTCACCAAGTAAGCCACTGTTGTGACGAACGGCCCGTGCTCCGGCACGGGCCGTTCGTGCGTTCGGGTGCGGAAGCCTGCCGTCTCAGGGCCTGGCCGTGACAGTTCGGAGAACGGCATTGAGCGTGAGCCAGCCGCGGAGCATTCCGGACGAATCGACGACGGGCAGGCCATCGCTCTCGCTGGCCGCAAGCACCCGATCCAGCACACTGTCCAGCGTGTCATCGGGGCTCGCGGAAGTGGGCGTCTCGATCAGGGCACTGAGGGTGATCGCGCTACTGTCGTCATCGTTGCCCAGGGAGTCGGATATGGCAGCGACGGTCACGATTCCGATGAACGTTCCGTCGCTATGAAGAACCGGCAGGGCGCGTTTGCCTGAATCGATGAGTATCCGCGCTCCTGCGGCGGGCGTGAGCCGGGAACTCACCGCATCGGGAGCATCCGTCATGACCTCACGCACGAGCGTGGAATGCAGCAGGATGCCACCGGGACCACCGTCGACGCTCACGCCGCGGCGACGAAGTTTGAGGGTGTAGATCGTGTCCCTGCTGAGAAGCCGGGACACGCCCGTCGCGATCACGATCGCGAGCAGCAAGGGAAGGATGATCGAGTATTCCCCGGTCAGTTCGAACAGGATGATGGCTGCCGTGATCGGGGCCCGCGTTGCCCCGGCGAAGACCGCGCCCATGCCGACCAGGGCAAACGTTCCGGTTTGCCCGGCGAACACGGGGAACACCATGCCGGCGACGTCGCCGAATGCGGCACCGAGCATCGCTCCGATGAAGAGTGACGGTGCGAACACTCCTCCGGAGCCGCCGATGCCGATGGTCAGGCTCGTCGCAACGACCTTGCCGACGAGCAACAGCGCAACGAAGCCCAGGGCATAGCCGCCCTGGACGCCCTTCTCCAGGACCGGGTAACCGACCCCGTACATCTGGGGCAAGGCAAAGAGCACCAGGCCGAGCACGAGGCCGCCGGCGACCGGCCGCAACCACTCCGGTTTGCCCCGCCAGGCCCAGTCGCAGAGGTCTTCCACGGCGTACAGGACCTTCGTGAACCCGACTCCGGTCAGGCCTGCCGCGAGTCCAAGCACGGCGAAGAGCGTGAACTCAGACGGGTTGACGATGGTGAACGTCGGCAGGCTGAGGAAGGGGTGATCGCCGAGGATCGAGCGGCCGACGATCGATGCGGTCACTGAGGCAAGGACGACCACGCCGAAGGAACGGGCGGCGAAATCCCTGAGCAGCAGTTCGAGGGCGAAAAAGATTCCGGCGATCGGAGCATTGAACGTGGCTGCGATCGCGCCTGCGGCGCCGCACGCGACGAGGGTTCTGAGCTGGGATTCGGGCAGCCGGACTGCCCGGCCAAGTGTGGAACCGAGTGCTGACCCGATTTGGACGATAGGGCCCTCGCGACCCACCGACCCACCGGAACCGATTGTGATGGCCGAAGCGAGCGACTTGACGATCGCAACCTTGCCGGGAATCCGGCCGCCCCGTTTGGTGATGGCGTACATGACCTCTGGAACGCCATGCCCCCGGGCTTCCGGTGCGAACTTGTTCACCAAGGGGCCGTAGAGGAGACCGCCAATGGCCGGAGCGACGATCACGAATGCGCCCCCCAACCACGGAACCCAGGGATTTGCCGGATGGCCGACGGAGGCTGAGTAATCGACCGTTCCCGTGAAAATCAGAGTCGCGGTGGCCACCAGCCAACGGAACGCAACTGCGCCGAAACCGACACCTGCGCCAACCACGACAGACATGAAAATGAGTCGTCCGGAGCCGGTGAGGATCCGGTTGAACCACGTGTGCAAGGGCTCCAACAAGAGGGATCTCATTCGTCCCCGCAGGCTCAGAGTGGGCTGTGCCATCAGGCTCCGTAATGTGCAATTAGACAATTGTTGCATGTGTGCAATAATCACGGTATCACTTGCCTGGAACGGGGTTTGACCGATGGACGTCCTCACTGAAGCCGACGCACGAGCGGCCGACGCGACCCTTGCCGCCTCCCGTGCCTTGCTCGGCGTCGTTGCCCGCTCGGTTGTGGCAACGCTGGACGTCGTTTCCCTGCCGCAGTTCCGGGTCCTGGTCTTGCTCAGTTCGACCGGCCCAACCCGGATGGGCGCTGTGGCGGAGCGAATGGGAGTCATCCCATCGACATTCAGCCGCTTCGTCGATCGCATGGTCGCCGGAGGCTGGGTGGAGCGGGCGGCCAGCCCCGACAGCCGGCGCGAGGTCCTCCTCGAACTCACCGAGAGTGGCAGGCGACTCGTAGACGACGCCACCGGACGACGCCGGTCGGATATCTCCACCATCCTGTCGAGAATGACGCCGGATCGACGGACCGTGCTTCAACACGCACTGCAAGCATTCGCGGATGCGGCAGGGGAGCCCCAGGCCGCGGATCTGCTGACCCTGGGGCTCTGAACGCTTCCAACTCAAGACAGATCGGTGTCAAGTTCTCCCCGTCTGGGACTCTTTTGTTTCCTCGGTTCCTGATATGGTGCTGCCGACACGAGCGAGCGACTGGGGAGCCGACCAGCCGTTCCGCACGATGAACAGTTGTGAGATGGGGGACAAGTATGGCCTCGGCCGGGTTCGGTGTCACGTGGTGAGCGAGTCGAACGCTGCGAACACGAGCGAGCCGGTTCGGCTGGCCAGGTCGACGCTGGACGCGGGCGACAAAGACCTGCGCGCGGTGGCCGACCATGCGTTCCAGGTGAACGGCAACACCCAGGAGGCCCTGCGACTGGCGATCGCGCTCGGCGTTCGGCTTGACGGGGCGGGACCGGGTTCCGGGCGAACCGAACGGCTCTTCGACACGCTGGCCACGGTCGCGGCGGCAGACCTGACCGCTGCCCGCGTCGTGGAGGCGCACCTGGATGCGCTCTCGATCCTGGAACAGGCCGCTGAGTCCGGCAGTGGAATCCACGTCGAATCCGGGAACGGTCGGACGTGGGGTGTGTTCGCGGCGGAAGGACGCGGCACGCGCCTCGAGGCGCGCCAGACCGAGTCCGGCTGGCGGCTCGACGGTGTCAAGCCGTGGTGCTCGCTCGCCGGCGCCCTCAGCCACGCGCTCGTCACCGCGCACACCTCGGAGACCACGCGTCGCTTGTTCGCCGTCGACCTCCGCGTGCCGGGAATCACGGTGTCGGACGGCTCCTGGGTGGCCAGGGGACTCGCATCGCTTCCGAGTGGTCCGGTCGACTTTCGCGGCGTTCCGGCAGTGCCGGTCGGCGCAGACGGCTGGTACCTCGACCGACCGGGCTTCGCGTGGGGAGGGATCGGTGTCGCAGCCTGCTGGTGGGGCGGGGCCGTCGGCGTCGCCAGACGCGTCTACCGGGAGGCCGGGGAGCGCACGCCGGATCAGGTCAGTCTTGCTCATCTTGGCGCGATTGACATGCTCCTGACGGCATCGGGGCAGGCACTCGCGGCCGCTGCGAGCGCGATCGACGACGGGACCGCGACCGGCACACTCGGGGCCGTGCGTGCGGCGCGCGTGCGGGGGATCGTCGCGCGCACCGCAGAGCAGGTGATCGAGCGGGCCGGGCATGCCCTGGGGCCGGAACCCCTGGCCTTCGACGCGCGCCACGCCCAGCGTGTCGCCGATCTGCAGTTGTACATTCGACAGCATCACGCTGAACGCGACGAGGCCAGGCTTGGAGCTCTGCTGCTCGATGGTGCTCGCGGAGTCTCACCGTGGTGATCTTCAGCCATCGGGACCTCGGCACCGCCGAGCAGGCCTGGGCCGGCGCTCCCTGGATCACGGCTGCGGCGCGGCTTGACCTCGACGACCTCGCCCGGCTGATCATCGTCGCGGCGCATCCCGACGACGAGACCCTCGGTGCCGGCGGGCTCCTCTCCGGTGCGACGCGACGCGGGATCCCGGTCGATGTCCTTGTCCTCAGCGACGGTGAAGCGTCCCATCCGGAATCCCCGACGCATAGCCAGGGTCGCCTTTCACGTGTGCGCAGGACAGAGGTGACGGATGCGGTGGCGCACCTGGCGCCATCCGCTCGCCTGCACTTCGCCGGACTGCCGGACGGCGACCTCGAGAGGAACAGGGAGGCGGCGGCGCGGGCGCTGGCATCCGTGCTCGGGCCGCCGTCTTCCGGCGCGGAGAAGATCACGGAAGGCTCAGCCGCGGGCACCTGGATTGTCGCACCGTGGCGGGCCGACGGGCATCCCGACCACGCGCTCGCCGGCGACGTGGCAGCGGCCGGAGCGGCATGGTCGGGCGCCCGCCTGCTCGAGTACCCGATCTGGGCCTGGCACTGGTCGACACCGGACGGGGAATGGCCGCTGGGCCTGATCCGCAGGTTCGATCTCTCTCCCGAGGACCACGCGCGGAAGCTGCAGGCGCTCGCGCTGCACCGCAGCCAGGTGCTGGCGTTGTCCGACGAACCCGGAGACGAGGCCGTCGTGCCGCCGGCGATGGCCGCCCATTTCGCAAGGGGCTTCGAGATCTTCGTCGACGGCACCGCAGCGGAGGCACCGTCCCCGGATGCGAGCGGGACAGCGAGCCTGGCGAGATCTTTCTTCGACGAGTTTTACCGGGAGGCGCGAGACCCGTGGGGCTTCGAGACGCGTTGGTACGAACGTCGGAAACGCGCGCTGACCCTCGCTGCGCTGCCGCGCGAACGATTCGGTGCCGCCCTGGAGCTCGGCTGCTCGATCGGAGTATTCACGGCCGACCTCGCCGCCCGGTGCGACACCGTGATGGCCGTCGATATCGCGGAGCAACCGCTCTCGATTGCCCGCGAACGGCTCGCCGGGCGCCCCGGCGTCCGCTTCGCACGGATGACCCTGCCCGGTGAATGGCCCTCCGGAGTCTTCGACCTCATCGTCGTATCCGAAGTCGGCTACTACCTGGCGACCGCAGACCTGGAACGGTTCTTCCAGCGCTGCCGGGACAGCCTCGCCCCCGGCGGAGTCCTCCTCGCCTGCCATTGGAGGCATCCGGTTCCCGAGTATCCGCTCAGCGGCGACCGGGTTCACGACATGCTCGCGACGGTGCCCGGCCTCGTGCGAACCGTCGAGCATCGCGAAAGTGACTTCCTGCTTGAGGTGTGGCAGCCCGAGCCGGCACGATCCGTGGCCCAGCACGAGGGACTCGTCCCATGATCGGGCCCGGTGAAATCGACCACCTGGTCATCGTCATCCCCGCGCACAACGAGGAGGAACTGCTTCCTCGGTGCCTCGCCGCGGTGGGGGCCGCGATCGAGCCCGTGGTCGCGACCCTCGATCCGGCGCCGCCGATCGTGTCGGTCGTGATCGTGCTCGACCGCTGTACGGACGGGACCGAGACCATTGCCGCGGGTTTTCCGGGCGTGCATCTGGTCCGCAGTGACACGGGAGGCGTCGGTGCGGCACGGCGTGCGGGCGTCCGCGGCGTCCTGAAGACCCCTGCGGACTTCACGGGTCGTACCTGGATCGCGTCGACGGATGCCGATTCAGCCGTCCCGGAGAACTGGCTCGCGAGCCAGCTTGCCTTCGCCAGGAACGATGTGCATCTGGTTCTCGGCACCGTCGAGCCGGACGAGTGCCTCGACGGCGAAATGCGCGCTCGCTGGGCGGCAGAGCAGTGGCTCGTCGAGGGACATCCGCACGTGCACGGGGCCAATCTCGGTGTGCGGGCAGACCGGTACCTCGCTGCCGGGGAATTCCCCGGTATCGACGCCGACGAGGACATTGCACTCGTCGCTGCACTGCGGAGGCTGCGGGTGTGCGAGATCCGCACGGCACGCATCCCGGTTCGTACGAGTGGGCGACTCGTCGGACGCACGCCCGGGGGTTTCGCCGGCTACCTGCGCGCTCAGACCGCTCGCCTCCCCGTCATCATGGAGACGGGTGTTCTGCAGGTCGACGACGCCGGCGCCCTCCCGTGAGCGAACCGGTGAACGGGCACGCGGCCGAGGACAGCGGAGGCGGGAACCGACCTGTCTCGGGTCCGAATCCGGCTGGGATCACAATTGGCAGGCAGAGTCCAACAAGGTTGAAGCGGCGCGGTCAACGACCTCGATGCGCGCAAGGGCGGCAGGGACCGTGCACCCGGGCTCGTCGGAAGCGAGCGGTTCGAGAATTGCCAGTTGCGAGTCGAGGAGCGTGGGCGGCATGAAATGGCCGGCACGGGCTTTCAGCCGGGAAGCCACAAGGTCTCGATCGGCGTCGAGAAGGACGAACCGTGTATCCGGGCACGTGGAACGAATCAGATCGCGATAGGCGCGCTTCAAAGCGGAACAGGCAATCACCATGCCGGCCGGCGCCTGGGCGAGTGCTGCGCCGACGAGCGCCAGCCACGGCCAGCGGTCCTCGTCGGTGAGTGGGATGCCTTGTGACATCAGGTTCTTGTTGGCTGCCGGGTGCAGGTCGTCAGCGTCGACGAACGGAAGTCCGAGCCGGTCGGCGAGGGCGGCCCCGACTGTGGACTTCCCCACACCGGAGACGCCCATGACGACGATCCGGTGCGCAGGAGCGGCGCTGGTCACAGTGCGCCCTGGCTCAGTGTGCCGGCCGGAATCGGGACAAGCCGGGTGACCTCGGTGGGAGCACTTAGTAGGCCTTCGACGGATGCGACGAGTCGGGCGGTTGCCGGGCTCGTGCCGTGGTCGTCGAGTAGCTCGGCCGATGACCATTTCTCGATCATGACGATTCGACCGTCCGGTGCGTCGTGGATGGCGTAGAGCTCACAGCCTGGTTCGGTGTGCACCTCGGCGATGGCCACGGAGAGCGCGTGAGTGAGCGCCGCGTGCTGTCCCGCGGCTGGGGTGAAATAGGCGGTTACGACGACGGGTTCAGGCAATTCGATCACTTGTCCTCTGTGGGTATTTCTTCGGAGGCGTGCAGCTGGAACGCTGGACGAACTCGGCTCGGACATTAATGGCGCGCCCTCCACTGGGCAGTCTGTTCTGCATTCGGCCGAGAACGAGCTCGACCGAGTGCAGGGCGAGCATGTCGATGGGTTGGCGGATGATGCTCAGTGGCGGGCTGACCAGTTCCGTCCAGGGGCCGTCGTCGAAGACGATCACCGAGAGGTCGTCGGGGATCGACACCGAGAGCTGGGCGAGCCGGCGCATGCAGCTCTGCACCTGGGCGGTGTTGGCGACGACGAGCGCGGTCGGTGGATTCTCGAGGGCGAGGAGACCTGCGACGGCATCACCGCCCGCGTCGCCCCGGAACGGCACCGCCCGAACGAGTTCAGGGTCGCGGGCGATCCCCGCGAGGTCGAGAGCCCGTTGATAGCCGCCGGTACGGGAGCGTCCGGTCGACGTGCTGGACGGTCCAGAGATCAGGGCGATACGGGTGTGACCGAGGCTGACCAGATGGGCAGTCGCCGTCTCGGCTGAATTGGCGTTCTCGATGCTCACGACATCGGTGTCGGCCAGTTCCGCGACCGTGCGGTCGACGAAGACGACGTTGACCCCGACGGCACGGAGCCGTTCCCATGCGTCCACATTCCCTCCCGTCGGCGTGGCGATCACGCCGCCCACGGAACGGTCGAGAAGGGTGTCGAGGGACTCGGCCTCGAGATGCGGGTCCTCCTGGGTCGTCATCAGAACGACCTGCGCGCCCCGGGCGCGGGCCTCCCACACAATCCGATCCGCGAGACGAGCGAAGAATGGGTTGGTGAGGTCGGCGAGCACGAGGCCAATGGTGAGGGCCTGGCCCTGGCTGAGCTCGCGCGCGGCGGCACGAGGGCGATACCTGAGTCGTTCGATGGCGTCGACGACGCGTGCCCTGGTGCCGGGAGCGACCGGACCGGTGTCATTGAGCACGCGGGAGACGACGGATATCGAGACGTCAGCCGCACCTGCGACATCGCGGATCGTCGGGGACTTCGCCATTGAGCTTCCTTCACATAACGATGCGATCTCTGAATGGAAAACGGGTGTTGACACAGCATACAGCCGACTGGTAAAAAAGTGGTACCGGTACCACAAGGGCCGGAAATTCTTGATCCGCAACGACGGAGTTGCAGACAGTCCTCGTAGGAGGACTCTTCTCCGGCGGCATTCCAAGCCAGAGAGGCCTATACGTGAATCTGTACAAACTCCTCGAGGATCGCGAGCGCGATGGTCGCCCTATCCGGGTCGGGCTCATCGGCGCTGGGCGCTACGGAACGATGTACCTCGCCCAGGCCCGCAATATCCCCGGCATCCACGTCGTCGCCATTGCCGACATAAACGTCGCCAGGGCCCAGGGTGCATTCGCCCTCGTGGGCTGGCCAGAAGATCAGCTGGCCCCCGACATCACTTCGGCGCTCGCCACGCGCAGCACAACGATCATCAGCGCTGCCGAAGAGCTGTTCACCTCAGACATCGACGTGATCGTCGAGGCGACCGGCAACCCGATCGTGGGTACCCACCACGCACTCCGCGCCATCGAAACCGGTAAGCACATCATCATGGTGACCGTCGAAGCGGATGCCCTCGCAGGCCCCGCTCTGGCCCGACGGGCCGAGGCCGCAGGCGTCGTGTACTCGATGGCTTTCGGCGACCAGCCTGCCCTGATCATGGACCTCGTCGACTGGGCACGGACAAGCGGATTCGATGTTGTGTGCGCAGGCAAGGGCGCCAAATACCTCGAGCATTATCACGACATGAACCCCGACAACGTCTGGGAGAACTGGGAGTTCCCGAAGGAGCTGACCGATTCCGGCCAGCTGAATCCCTACATGCACACGTCCTTCCGGGACGGAACCAAGGCCGCCATTGAAATGGCGGCGGTCGCCAACGCCGCGGCACTCGTGCCGTCAGATGCCGGCCTCACCTTCACTCCGGGCGATGTGGAGGAAATCGCGACGATCTGCCGTCCGAGCAGCGTGGGCGGCGCACTCGCCCACGAGGGTTCCGTCGATGTCATGTCGAGCGTGCGGCGCGATGGCAGTCCCATCCCGCACAACACCCAGGAAGGCGTCTTCGTCGTGGTCAAGGCGACCAATGACTACGCGTCCCGCTGCTTCGATGAATACCCGTGGCACCCCGACCCGACCAAGCAGTACGCCGCACTGTATCGTCCGTATCACTACGTCGGCCTCGAGCTCAACGTCTCCATTGCCAACGCTGCCCTCCTTGGCGTTGCGACGGGAAGCCCCATCGGCTTCTACGGCGACGTCGTGGCGACCGCCAAGAAAGATCTCAAGGCCGGCGAGTTCCTCGACGGCGAGGGCGGCTACACAGTGTGGGGCAAGTTGGTGTCGGCTCGACACTCCGTCGCATCGAAGGCCCTGCCGGTGGCGCTCGCCCACCATGTCGAGTTGCGTAACGACGTCGTCAAGGGTCAGATCCTGAGCTGGGATGACATCATCATCGACGACTCGCTCGCCGAGGCGCTCGAAGTCCGCCGCGAGACAGAAGCACTGCTCGCCCCCTGAACGCACCGCCGGGCTGCCGCATCCGCACCGGGTGTGGCAGCGCTGTCCGGCATGCACAAAAACAGCACCACGCTGTTGACAAACCTTCCAATGAAGAAAGGCCTGTAATGACACATCGAACTCGCATCATGAGCGGAACCGTCGCCGGGGTCGCCCTGATCGGCCTCCTGGCCGGCTGCACGGCGACCGCCGAGGTCGGCACACCATCCACCTCCGGCGGCGGATCCGATATCACCGCACTCGTTGACGCCTCGGCCAAGACGCCGATCGCCGACCTCCAGAAGACGCTCGGCGCTCCCGTCGTGCCCCAAGGAGCCAAGCTCTGCTACATCACCCGAACCCTCTCCAACGAATTCTGGGGCTTCGAGCGCGACGGCTTCGAAGCGGAAGCCAAGAAACTGGGCGTCGCGTACCAAACGTTCGACGTCACCGATGAATCATCGATCACCGAGCAGTTGGACAAGGCCAAGAGCGCCGCGAACCAGGGCTGCACCGCCCTGCTCGCGTCGCCGATCTCTGCGACCGCGCTCGACACAGTCTTCACGGCGGCCCTCGCCGACGGCGTGCCCTCCATCATCCTCAACGATGCCAAGGGCACCATCCCCGGTGTCGTCTACGTCGGGCCGGATGCGACGACGATTGGGACCACCGCCGCTGACTACATTGCCGCGAAGCTTCCAGACGGCGGCAATGTCGCGATGATCGAAGGCGATCCAGGATCGTCGAACGCTCTCAACCGTGGTGAGGGTTTCAAGGCAGGGCTTGCCAAGCACTCGAACCTGACCCTGGTGGCGTCGCAGACTGCGAAGTGGGACCAGACCAAGGCCCAGGAAATCGCCACCGCGATGCTCACGGCAAATCCTGACATCAAGGCGTTCTACTCCCAGAACGACGGAATGGCGCTCGGGGTCGCGGCAGCGATCGCGGCCAAGGGTCTGACCGGCAAGGTCATCCTGGTCGGCACTGACGGAATCCCGCAGGCGAAGAAGGAGATTCAGGCCGGTAACTTCACGGCTACGGTCAGCGAGCAGCCGACCACGGAAGGCGCTTCGGGCGTCGACGCGGCGCTCTGGCTCCTGGCCGGCAAGACGGTCCCCGGCTGGGTCGACGTTCCCGCATTCGTGATCGACGCGGACAACGTGGCCAAGTACCCGACCGGTATGCCGTAACCCGTTTCCGATTCAGACAGCAAGAAAGGTTGAACCGTGACGACGCAATTGCTTGAGGTCCACGAAATCGTCAAGTCTTTTCCGGGCGTGCGAGCGCTCGACGGGGTGAGCTTCACCCTGGACCGTGGCGAGATCATGACGCTCGCCGGAGAAAACGGAGCGGGGAAGAGCACACTCCTGGCCATTCTCGGCGGATCCCTGGCGCCGGATCACGGGTCGATCAGCATCGACGGTGTCCGGCGGGGCGAATTCACTCCCCGCCGGGCACTCGATGAGGGCATCAACATCGCCCACCAGGAACCTGCCGTGGTTCCCCAGCTCACAGTCGCGCAGAACCTGGTTCTCGGCCGGACGAGGGTGCAGCGCAAAGTGAGCGCTCCGCAGATCGAACAAGCGCTGCTGGACGTGGCTGAGATGGGGTTCCCGATGGATGCCCGCACTCCGGTCTCGCGTCTCAGTCCGGCCCAAAGGCACGCCCTCACCATCGCCAGGGCGTTCTCCTTCGGCGCGAAGATCGTGGCCCTCGATGAACCGACGACGAGCATGCTCGAGCACAACGTCGAGGCCGTTCTGGACCAGGTCCGGAAGATCGCCCACGGGCGTGGCGTTGGCGTCATCTATGTTTCTCACAAGATGCCCGAGGTCATGAGCGTGTCCGACTCCATCGTCGTCCTGCGCGACGGGCGGGCAGCCTTCAACGACCGCATCGAGAACACGTCGTCGCAGGAGATTGTGCGCCGCATGGTCGGCCGTGAGTTGCTCGCATTCGTGCGGAGGCACCCGGTCCGACCGAACGCGCCGGAGTTCTTCCGGGCGACCGGTGTCCGGCATCCGTTCGGCGTTGGCCCAGAGGACATCTCTGTGCGCCGGGGCGAGGTGGTCGGAATCGCCGGACTTGTCGGCTCCGGTCGTACCGAGTTCCTGCGGGCGATCATCCGGGCTGACAACGACACGCACGGCACTGTCACGATCGACGGGAAGACGGTGAAGATCCGTTCCCCCAGGGACAGTCGCGACGCGGGCATCGCTTTCATCCCAGAGGACCGAAAACAGCAGGGCCTGGTGCTGCACAGCCCGGCCTTCGAGAACGTCGCCCTCACGGCTGACAAGCAGTTCAATGCATTCGGCCCGTTCACCACCGATACCGGGAAGATCCAGGTCGCCCAGCTGATGGGGCAGCAGCTGTCCCTGCGTCCCGCGAACGTGCGGCTCAACGCGCGCCAGTTCTCCGGTGGCAACCAGCAGAAACTCGTCATTGCGAAGTGGATGTGGCGCGACGCACGCGTCTTCCTCTTCGACGAGCCCACCAAGGGAGTCGACGTCGGCGGCAAGGTCGAGATCTACGAACTCATCGACAAGCTCGCGGAACAGGGGCACGCGATCATCGTGGTCTCCTCGGACCTGCCCGAAATCATCTCTCTGAGCGACCGCGTGCTCGTGATGCGCCAGGGACGGTTCTCGTCGGAGCACTCAGGCAGCGACATCAACGAACACAGCCTCGTGGCCAGCGCTATGGGCGTGGCGAAAGGAACAGAATGACCAAGCTCGATACTGGGACGACCACCGTCGTCCGGCAACGGATCAACTTCCAGGCCCTCGGGATCTACATTGCCGCGGCGGTGCTGTTCCTGGTGCTGGGCCTGCTGAACCCGAACTTCCTCACTCTGGGAAATCTCCGCGATGTCGCGGTCTCGGCCAGCGTGAACGCGATCATCGGGCTCGGCCTCACCTTCGTGATCATCACCGGAGGAATCGACCTCTCCGTGGGCTCGATCGCCAGCTTCGTCGGCATCGTCTCCGCGAACTTCATGGTCAACGGCAACGTGCCGCCGATCTTCGCCCTCCTGGCGGGGCTCGTGCTCGGCATCGTCTGCGGCGGTGCCAACGGCCTGCTGATCACGCGGCTCAAACTTCCGCCGTTCATCGCGACCCTCGGCACGATGAGCGTGTTCCAGGGTTGTGCCTACGTGGTCACCAACGGCAAGCCCGTCTACAACGTTCCCCAGTCGTTCGTGCTCATGCTCAACAGCTATATTGTGGGTATTCCGGTCGTCGTGATCCTGGTCGCGCTCGTCGGAATCGGCTCGTGGCTGCTGCTGCGCAAGACGGTCTTCGGTCAGAACGTGATAGCCACCGGCGGCAGCGAGGAAACGGCGTGGCTGTCGGGCGTGCGGGTCAGCCGGGTCAAGGTCGCTGTCTATGCGCTTTCCGGCGGGCTCGCGGCCCTGGCCGGCCTGGTCGTCGTGGCGAGGATCAACGCGGCGCAATCCGAGGCGGGCAGCTCGTATCTGCTCACCGCAATCGCCGCCGCCGTTATCGGCGGTGCCAACTTGATGGGCGGTGAAGGTCGCATCGCCGGTACCCTCGTCGGCGCCCTGATCCTCGGGGCGCTCACGAACGGTCTGGTGCTGCTTAACGTGCCGAGCTTCTACGAGCAGATCGTGACGGGCCTTGTGGTCATCATCGCCGTTTCCCTCGACCAGGGCGGCAGGGGCTGGCCGCTTCTCGGTCGCTTCAGAAAGGCCAAGGCTCCCCAGGACGGCGCTGCGTGAGTGCTCTCAGCCGGATCGGTGGGGCCCGCGTTCTCGTCACGGGGGGTGCGGGCCTCATCGGGCGGCCGACCGTCGCCCATCTGGCAGAACTGGGTGCCGAGGTGACTGTGCTCGACCTTCCCGGCACCCACGCGACCCTGCTCGCTGCCTTTCCCGATGTCGCCGTGAGGTTCCTGGCCGGTGACATCTGTGATCCGGAGGCTGTGGACCGCGCGGTGGCCGGCATGGATGCGGTCATTCACCTGGGCGGAATCCCGGGCCTGGGCTTCACCGACCATGTCGAAACCTATCGGGTGAACACGATCGGGTCCTTCGTCGTGATGTCGGCGGCAGCGCGGGCGGGCGTGGCGAAGATCGTGTACGCGTCCAGTATCAACGCGAATGGGATCCCGCTCGGCACCCGGGGGACCCTGCCCGCGCGGATCCCCTACGACGAAGATCTCCCGGCCGACATCACCGACTGGTATTCGCTGTCGAAGCTCGCCAACGAAGACGTCGCCAGGATGGTCGCCCGGCGCTGGGGGACTTCCGTCACCGGACTACGGTTCCCCCTCGTGCGCGATATCACGGCAGAGGGAGGGCGCACCTTCGGACAGCACCTCCGCGCGGCGATGGCGGCGGATGCGCGGAGGCAGGCGGCCGAGGGCTGGAGTTACCTGCACGACCACGATGCGGCCAGGTCCGTCGCAGCGGCCCTCATCAGGGAGACACCGCCTGCCCCCGGCATTCTCGTGGCGGCCCCCCTGACGTACCTGCGGGGGACGACTGCCGCAGCCGTCGCGGCATTCCTGCCGACGGTCCCGTTCGGCGGATCAACCGGGCGTGCGGTCGGCCTGGACCTGAGTCGCGCGCGAGAGGAACTCGGTTTCGAGGCCCTTACCCTGCTCGACGACGTCGCACCCTCGGAACTGATCGACATCGCAGGAACCAGGAAGGAATCATGAACCCGATCACCCGCCGAACGCCGCTGGCATTGCTCGGCCTCGGGCCGATGGGTACCCCGATGGCGAAGAACCTCCTCGCCAGCTGGGGCCCGATCACCGTGTGGAATCGTACGGCGGCCAGGGCCGAAGAGTTGCGTGCCTGGTACGCGAACATCGCGACCAGCCCCAGGGCCGCTGCCCGGGAAATCACCCTGACCGTGCTCCCCGACCTTTGGCAGGTGCAATCACTCCTGCCCGGGCCGGAGGGGCTGCTGGCCGGCTGGGCCGAGCAGGGCATCGAGAGCCCGGTCCTGGTCATCCACGGCACGGTTTCCCCGGTCGCCATTGCTGACTTCGCCGGCGACATGCTGGAACGGCACGGTGTGACCGTGATCGACGCGCCCTTGAGCGGTGGTGTCGTCGGTGCCGCGCACGCGCAATTGAGCATCATGGTCGGTGGTGACGAGGCGACCGCACGCGCCCTGGAACCGGTCTTCGCTCACCTCGGGCGTACGGTGCGCTATCTCGGTCCGAGCGGGGCGGGTTCGCTCGCCAAGGCCTGCAATCAAATCGTCGTGGCCGGCACCATCGCAGCCCTGTCCGAATCCTTCCTCCTCGCGCGCGCGGGCGGACTCGACGTCGGCGTGCTTCAGGAACTGTTCCAGGGCGGTCTCGCGCGAACGGAGCTCGTTGCACAGAAAGGGGCCAACTGGGTCACCGCCGACTTCTCCTCCGGAGGAAGCGCGACGAACCAGCTCAAAGACCTGCACTTCATCGCCGAAAGCGCTGCGAACCGGGCGGTGACTCTTCCGACGACCGCTCTCGTCACTGAACTCTTCGAGCGGATGGTGGCGGAGGGCGAGGGCGAGCTCGACCATACCGGCCTCTACAGCACGCTCGAACGGGCATCGTCCGCGGCAGCCCGTCGCGGAACGCTCTCGGAGGCGGCAGCTGATGCCTGACCTGGAGATCGTCGATGCCCATCACCACCTGACCGATCTCAGCCGGCCGTACCCGTGGCTCGCCGGAGTGGAAGACTCAAACCGTTATCACGGCGACGACCGGCCGATCCGGCGCCACTATCTCCTGGACGATTACCTGCACGATGTCGGAAACCTGCGACTCATCGCGTCCGTGCACATTGAGAACGGCGCAGCGGACGCGCTCGCCGAAACACAGTGGATCCAGGCGGTGCACGACGAGCGCACTCTGCCGAGCGTTCACGTTGCGCACGTTTCCCTGCTCGGGGCGGATACCCCCGCGCACCTTGAGAGGCTCGGCGACTACCCGGTCGTGCGCGGAATTCGCGACATTCTCAATTGGCACCCGGATCCGTATTACTCGCACACGAGCAGGTCGGACATCATCAGCGACCCGGTCTGGCTGGGTAACTTCGCTCGGCTCAACGCCCTAGGTCTGTCCTTCGATCTGCAGGTGTTTCCCTCGCAGCTGAACCAGGCGGCGAAACTCGCCGCACGGTTTCCGGAGACCCGCATCATCCTCGACCACGCCGGCATGCCGATCGGCCGCGACGCGGATTCGTGGAGAGAATGGCGGGACGGTATGCGGGCAGTGAGCCAGCAGCCGAATATAGTGGCCAAAATCTCGGCGCTGGGTACCAACGACCACACCTGGACGCAGGATTCCCTGCGTCCATTCGTTCTCGAAACCATCGACCTGTTTGGTCCGGCCCGCTGCATGTTCGGCAGCAACTTTCCGGTCGATAGTCTCTACTCGACTTTCGGTGACCTGTATGGTGCGTTCGACAGATTGACGGTCGATTTCAGCCCCGTCGAACGACGACAACTCTTCGCTGAAACCGCTCTTCATTCCTATGACATCGCCGTGCGGCAGCCGTGAGCGGTGCTTCAGTTCAACTCGGCCAGTTCGCCGTGGCCGCATGGTCCGCCGCCAACGCTCTCGCGGCGAACCAGTCTTCCAGCTCGGCCGCAGGCACAGGGTGGGACATCAGAAACCCCTGAGCGACATCGCAGCCGAAGCCGATGAGCTCCGAGTATGCCGTAGCGTCCTCCACGCCCTCGGCCACCATGCGCAGGCCGAGGCTGTGTGCCATGTCGATGGTTGAGACGACGAGGGCCGTTGCGCGAGGATCGTCCTTCATCGGGATGATGAAGGACTTGTCGAGTTTGAGCTCGTCGATCGGCAGGTCACGCAGGTACGCCAGGGAGCTGTACCCGGTCCCGAAGTCATCGATGGAGATCCGAATTCCCGTCGCCTGCAACCGGGTGAGGATGCTGCGCGCGCGTTCCCGGTCGGAGAGGAGGAAATCTTCGGTGATCTCCAGGACCAGCACTGTGGGGGACAGGCCACGCGACGACAGCATCGCGCTGATCCGTTCGGGCAGCACCGTGTCGATCAGGGAACTCGGGGACATGTTGACCGCCATCGTCAGCGTCCGGCCCTGGCCAGACCAGGTTGCGGCCTGGTCAAGGGCCTCACGCAGCACGATCTCGGTCATCGCATGCATCAGCCCTGACTCCTCGACGAGATCGAGGAAATCGTCGGGTTGCAACAAACCCCTCGTCGGGTGGTTCCAGCGGACCAGGGCCTCGACCCCGCAGACGTCCCCGGTTTTGAGGTCGATCTTGGGCTGGTAGTGCAGCACCAGCTGGTCATCGACGAGCGCGAAGCGCAACTCCTCGAGCAGGTGCAGCCGATCCTCCCCGTGATTGTCGTCGGTGCCCCGGTAGACGTGGTGGCCGCTGTGGGTCGCCTTCGCCGTGTACATCGCCATGTCCGCCTTGCGGAGCAGCATGGTCAGGTCCTCGCCCTGGTCGGGGTACCCGGCGATCCCGATACTGGCGCTGGCCTGAACCGAGATGCCCGCGAGGATGAACGGCTGGGCCAGGGTCGCGCGCAGCTTCCAGGCCACCGCTTCCGCCCTGACCGAATCCGAACCGTCGAGAAAGATCACGAACTCGTCGCCGCCTACGCGCGCGAAGAGATCCTCGGTGCGCAGCTGACCGGAAATCCGGCCGGCGACCTGGAACAGGAGCAGGTCACCGACATCGTGACCGAGACTGTCGTTGACCTCCTTGAACTTGTCGAGGTCGAGAAGGAGGAGCGCGCTCGTCCGGTGCGGATTCGCGGCCAGCCGGGCGGGCACATCGGCGTAGAGGGCGCGGCGGTTGGGCAGCCCCGTGAGCTCATCGGTCCGCGCCTGGCGATGCGCATCCGCAATACGGATGCGCTGGCGAAAGATCAGGGGCAGTGCCGCCACGGTGAGGGTCAGGGCCGCCAGGACGACGGCGAGCGGAGAGATCTTCAGCTGGGTTCCCATGATCAGGACCAGGAGACCCGCGGCCGTGGCGATCGCGGGAACCGTCTGTTCGGGGATCGCCCACGTCGACTGGCGAGGGTGCGAGCCGAGGCGGGCCTCCCTGTCGACCGAAGACGCGATCAGGGCGAGGCTCAGTGGCCAGCCGATGTCGAGGGGGCTGCCGATGACGTAGAGGCCGTTCAGGTGCAGGGACACGCTGATGATGTCGGCGGCCGTGAAGACAGCGAGACCGAGAACAAGGAGGGTCCAGCCCGGGCCGATGGAGGTGCCGTGGGAGGCTGCAATCCCGACGAAGAAGGCTACCAGCAGGACATCTCCGAGCGGATACGCAAATGCGACGGTCGTGGCGAACGATCCCGGGGTCGCGAGGGCCGCCTTGAGGATCGGATCGAGCAGCACGGCCAACAGGGCGGCCGCACCGAGAGACCCGACGGCGCTGTCCAGGACGATCGGAGACGCGAGACCCCGGATTGTGCGCCTCGCGAGAACGACGAGTGCCGCGAACATGAGCGGGTAGAAGCCGAGGAAGCCGACATCCGCCCAGGACGGACGCGGCAGGGATTCGCCTCCGGTCGTCGCCAGTGCGAAGAACGTGTCTCCGGCCGCCAGGACCGTCACGGCGGCGGTCATCAGGTGCAGGTCCCTGCGCCGGGACCGTGTCCGGCCGATCGCAATCCAGCACACGACGACGGGAATCCACAACGCGAAGAATCCGAGTACGAGCGAACTCACGTCGCCTGCGGTACCGAAGATCGTGGCGACAGCGAAGGCAGCCACAATCAGCCCGAGGGTCCAGTTCGGCCATCGGCCGAATCGGCTCGTCCCTCGAGACGCGCTGACGCGCTCCGTGCTGGTATCGGCTGGCATAGATCTCCCTCTCGATAAACCTAGCTGCGTCGGTCGCCTTCGAAATGAACCCCGGCGTGCGGCATCTTCGGGATAGATTGGTCCCGGGGGAGCCAGTGCGGCAGCGAATTTGCCGCATGGCCGGGCATAAAATTGGGGGATACGTGTACGGAAAACCAAATACCAGGCGGAATTTTGAAGCGGTCGGCGGATTGCTGGGTTTTGTCGGGATGAGTGTCGTTGCCGGTGTTCTCGTGGCGGCCGCGGTTACTCCCGCCCTGGGCCTCTCCGGCCTTGCTGCGACAAACGCGATCACTGTTTTCGAGAACCTGCCCGATTACCTGAAGATCGACCAGCTCTCGCAGAAGAGCAACATCTACGCGACCACGAGCACCGGCGCCCCCTACCTCATGGCCTCGTTCTACGACCAGAACCGTGTCGAGGTCGCCTCGGATGCGATCAACCAGTTCGTCAAGGACGCCGCGACCTCCGGTGAAGACCCCCGGTTCTACGACCACGGCGGCATCGACCTGCAGGGCACAGTGACCGGGATCGTCACGACTGTCGCCACCGGTGATGTTCGCGGTGGGTCTTCGATCACCCAGCAGTACGTGAAGAACGTGCTCGTGCAGAAGTGCGAAGTGCTCACGGATACGCAGAAGAAGTCGGACTGTTATGACGCCGCGATCGCCAAGACTCCTGATCGCAAGCTCAAGGAGATGCGCCTCGCGATCGGCGTGGAGAAGAAGTACGCGAAGGACGACATCCTCCGCCAGTACCTGAACATCACCGGCTTCGGCGGCACCGTCTACGGCATCGAGTCCGCCGCGGAGTACTACTTCGGTTCGACGGCGGCGACGCTGACGCTCCCGCAGGCCGCGAGCCTCGTCGCGATCGTGAACAACCCGGTCAAGTTCCAGCTCGACCAGCCCGACAGCGAGACCAACGGCGCCGCGAACGGCTACGCCGCGAACAAGGACCGCCGCGACTACATCCTCGACCAGATGCTCAAGTACGGCAAGATCAACCAGGCCGACCACGATGCCGCGATCGCCACGGCCATCGAGCCCAGCATCCACGTGCCCTCGACCGGCTGCCAGACCGCCGGCGGCAGTGCCTTCTTCTGCGACCTCGTCGTGAATACCCTGCAGAACGACCCGACCTTCGGAGCCGACGACACCACCCGGATGGCCAACTTCCGCCGCGGCGGGTTCAACGTCTACACGACCCTCGACCTCGACATGCAGCAGGCCGCCGAGGCCACGATGAAGGCCAACGTTCCTGACACCTACCCCGGCTGGGACGTCGGTGGCGTGATCGTCAGCGTCGGAGTCGGCACCGGCAAGGTTCTCGCCATGACGCAGAACAAGGACTACAGCCAGGACCCGGATGTGCCGATCACCGGGTCGAACCTGACCGGGATCAACTACAACACCAACGTCGACCAGGGCGGTTCCCACGGGTTCCAGCCCGGATCGACGTACAAGGTGTTCACCCTCGCCGAGTGGCTGACCGAGGGCCACTCGCTCAACGAGCGGGTCGACTCCCGGCGCAAGGCCAACTGGGGCACCTTCCGCGACAGCTGCGCGACCGGCGGCACCGTGAGCTTCCCCGGCTACAACCCCAAGAACGACTCGAACGAATCCGGCGCCAACTACAGCGCCCTGCAGTCGACGATCGGGTCCATCAACACCGGCTTCATCGGCATGGCCAAGAAACTCGACCTGTGCGGCATCCGCAAGACCGCCGAGGCCTTCGACGTCACGCGCGCCGACGGCGCCCCGCTCGAGCAGGGTGCCTCAGCGGTGCTCGGCACCAACGAGGTCGCGCCCCTGAGCATGGCGGTCGCCTTCGCCGGCATCGCCAACAAGGGCACCACCTGCAGCCCGATCGTGATCGACCACATCACCGGCTCCGACGGAACGGCGCTTGCCGTTCCGCAGTCGGCGTGCCACCAGTCGGTCGATCCGAACGTCGCCGCCGGCATGACGACCGCGATGCAGCAGGTCATGGCGAGCGGAACCGGATCCGCCTCGTTCAAGGCGACCAGTCCGAAGTCGCCGATGATCGGCAAGACCGGGACCACAGACGGCAACAAGGACACCTGGATGAGCGGGGCGAGCACGACCGTCGCCACCGTCGCCGGCGTGATGAGCGTCACGGGTGACAGGGATCAGCGCACCACCTCCTTCAACGGCCAGCAGGCCGCGACGGCACGGCATCGGATGTGGCCGGACGTGATGAGCGTCGCGAATGCGAAGTATCCCGGCGTTGCCTTTCCCGCGGCCTCCGGCGCGGTGATCAACGCCGCCCAGGTGTCCATTCCTGACCTCCGCGGCAAGAGCCTCAGCCAGGCGCAGTCGACCCTGGAATCCGCAGGCTTCCTCTTCGTGAATGGCGGAACCATCGACTCCGAGCTGCCTGCCGGCGTTGTCGCGAACACCGAGCCCGGTGGGGGAGCAAGCGCGGCCCGCGGCGCTGCCGTGACGGTGCGCACGAGCAACGCCGCGCTCGTCGTCGTACCGGACGTCTCGGGCAAACGTGAAGTCGAAGCCCGCGCCGCCCTGTCGAACTTCACCGTGGTGAAGAACGAAACCGATGTGAAAGACCCCGCTCTCGTCGGCACGGTCGTCACGACGTCGCCACCGGCCGGCAGCGCCGCCAGACCTGGGGATGCCGTCACGATCGTCGTCGGCCGGCTGGCCGCCGCGGGAGGCTGAGCCGGCGCACTGTCTGCGCTCACTTCGGCGCGAGGAGAAGATCAGCTGCTGGGCCCGCGAGGCTCCCGGCCGGACAGGACCCCGGCGAACAGCAGGGTGAGCACACCGGCCACAGGCACGACGAGCAGGCCGAGCCGGAGCGAGGACGCGTCGGCGATCGCGCCGACCACGGGCGGCGAGACGAGGAAACCGACCCTGAGAAGCCAGGCGAGGATCGTCAGCCCGGAGCCAGGGCGGAAGCCAGGAAGCTCGTCCGCCGCATGCATGGCCGCCGGGATCAGGGTCGCGACCCCGAGTCCTGCGAGGCCGAATCCGACCACGGTGCCCAGGACCGACGGGACCAGGAGGGCGCTTCCCATGCCGACACAGACGATCACGCCGCCCGTTCTCGCGACCGCGCGCTGGCCGAACCGGTCGACGAGCCGATCGCCGAGCATCCGCCCGATGAACTGCATGCCCTGGAGCGCGATGAAGCCGAGGCCCGCGACGAAGGCTGATGCGCCGAGGTCGACGGAGAGGTAAATGGCCGACCAGGAGCTGCCGGCGTCCTCGACGATGGCCCCGGACGCCGCGATGAGCACGAGGGCGAGGAGCACCGCGTATTTCGCCAACACGCCCACCGCTCGTCCGGTGCGCGTCTGCACGCCGGCCGAAACATTGGCGGCACGCGTCTCGTCCGGTTCGGGGCCGGACAGGAGCATGCGGTACGACAGCGCGGCCAGGAGGCTGAACAGCACGGCGGAGAGCGTGAGGTGCACGGCCAGGGGAATGCCGAGCCCGGCGGCGAGGGACCCGAGTGCGCCGCCGGATACCGCACCGATGCTCCAGACAGCGTGGAACGAGTTGAGGATGGAGCGTTTGTACAGTCGCTGCACCCTCAGCGCGTGTGAGTTCTGGGCGACGTCGGTGATCGAGTCCATCGCGCCGGCCAGGAACAATCCGGCCGCGAGCGGAAGCCAGGCCGGGGCCACCCCGGCAAGCAGGATGCCGACCGCGGTGAACACCGTGGCGACGATCGCCACCCGGGAGGAGCGGAACCGGCGCACGAGCATCCCGGCCGTCAACCCGGCGATGAGCGCGCCGAGCGGGTATGCGGCGACCGCGAAGCCGAATTCCGCGTTCGTGAGGCCGAGGTCGGCCTTGATCTGGGGATAGCGCGGCAACAGGTTCGCAAAGATCGCACCGTTGGTGAAGAAGAGCACGCCGACCGCTATGCGGGCACGGCGGGCCGCTACCGGCGGCCGCGAGACCGAGGCAGGGGAGGAGCCGCCCGGACCTGAGGTCTCCGCGGTGGTCTCGCCCGTGGTCTCATCCGTGCTCTCAACGTTCACGGTCGAAGGCTACAGGCTTGCGGCAACGCCATCCGCTGGCGGGCGCTGGAGGAGCTCGATCAGCAGGATCGCGACGAGGGCGGTGACGGCGGTGCCGATGATCACGCCCGGCGACAGCGGGCGGACGAACAGCACGACGGCCCCGGCCACAAGCGCAACGACGACCCGCGCGTATCGCCGCACGGAGTACAGCCAGACCCCGAACGGTCCCGTGGTTCCTCCTCGACGTTCCGCCGACGAGCGGATGCTCCTGGCAGAGTCCACGGTCAGCCGGCGGACCACGATCGCGCCGCGGAAGGGCCCGGCCAGGTACGCCACCACGGCGACGGTCACGCCTGCGGTCCCCACAGCCAGCGCCGTCGCGCTGATGAACGGCACGATCGCGTCGTAGGTGGCGAGTGCGGCATCCCGGGGCAGGTACTGCGGCGAGACGGAGCCTGCGAAGAGGATGCGCCCGACGGAGATTCCCGTCGCCAGCACGGCCATCGAGAGCGCGAGCAGGAGACCCGCCCAGATCAGCGCCCGTGCCTTCCGCCTGGCCACGACGACACCGGCCGCCAGGAGGACCAGGCTCACCCACGGCAGCACGAACCCCAGGACGTCGAGGAGCTGGTAGGCGACCCGTGCCTGGACAAGGGAGTCGGACTGGGCGACCTGGATGGTGCGGTTGATCTCCGGGATCCGATCGGCGAGAGCGAAGCCCTGGGCGACAAGGGCGCTCTTCACCGCGGCGATGAGCGGCGCCAGCTGGATGCCGACCTCACCCTGGGTTCCGATGGTGAGCGGCCCGCCCGTATCGCCCTGAAGCGCCGCGATGACCTGGGAATGACTGACCCGCAGGGTCTGCTCCCAGATGTTCGCGAAGGCGTCCGAAGCGATCAGCCGCTGTGTCGCCGTGCGGACCAGCGACCGCGCACCCTCGATGGCCGGCTGCTTGAGCAGGCCGAGGGCTGTCTGGGCCCTCGGCGGCAGGTTGAGCTGGGCGATTCCGTCGAACAGGTCCGTTGCGATGCTCTCGAAGTCGACCTGGTCGTCGATCACCGTGGAGATCTGGTCAACGAGGAACGCCTGGAATGCCGGGTCATCCGCAAGAGGCGACAGGGTGGCCACGAATCGGCCGGTGTCGGTGACCTCGGTTTTGGTCCACGCGGCGACGACGGCGACCGGGGCGAGAATGACGCCGACGGCGATCAGGAGCGCGGCAAAGAATGCGCGCAGCCGGAGCGATGCCTTGGTGGGTTCAGACACGCCGGGAGTGCTCGGCGGTGCGGGCTGCAGCCGGGCCTGCAAGTGCGCGACCTGGGCCGAAAGTCGTTCGATTTGCTGCTCGGGGGTTTCGATCTGCGCCATCGGGTCCGTGCCTCTCGAGAGTGCGCGCCACTCTCCGGCGCAGGCACATTATGGCGCGGTCCGTCGGATTCGGCACGGAAATCCGCTAGGCTTACCCCCGTGAAGGGGAGTATCCCTCAAAGCCCACTGGGTTTAGTGATCTGATCGTCAACACGGACCGCGGTGCAGGGGTTCCGGTCGGATCGGCGGCATCTTTTGTCGCGGGAGAGACTTTCAGGTTCTCTGCCTGCCCTCCCTCTCCTCGAAAGGCCCCTCCGTGGATCTCGCCCTTCCCCTCTGGTTCGAAATCGGCTCCCTGGTCATCCTGACCCTGGTCCTGGTCGGCGACCTGCTGATCGTGTACAAGCGCCCGCACGTGCCCTCGATGCGCGAGGCCAGCCTGTGGGTCGTCTTCTACGTCGTGCTCGCCCTGCTGTTCGCGCTTGCGATGCTGCTCCTGGCCGATGCCGAACACGCCGGTCAGTTCCTCGCCGGCTGGCTCACCGAGTACAGCCTCAGCATCGACAATCTCTTCGTCTTCGTCATCATCATGGCGAGATTCTCCGTGCCGCGGAAATACCAGCAGGAAGTACTGATGGTGGGCATCATCATCGCGCTCGTCCTGCGCCTGATCTTCATCCTTCTCGGGGCGTCCCTCATCGAGAACTTCAGTTGGATCTTCTACATCTTCGGCGCTTTCCTTCTCTATACGGCCGTGCATCAGGCCGTCGCCAAGGAACCGGACGCGAACGAGGCCGACAACGCGTTCGTGAAGATGATCCGTCGCCGCCTGCGGATCTCCCCGACCTTCGACGGTTCGAAGATCCGCACCACCGTCAAGGGACGCCGGGTCTTCACCCCGATGCTGATCGTCTTCATCGCAATCGGCACGACGGACCTCGTGTTCGCCCTCGACTCGATCCCCGCCATCTTCGGGATCACGACGAGCCCGTTCATCGTGTTCACGGCCAACGTCTTCGCCCTGATGGGACTCCGGCAGCTCTACTTCCTGCTCGGCGGCCTGCTCGAACGGCTCGTGTACCTCAAGTACGGCATCGCCTTCATCCTGTTCTTCATCGGAGTCAAGCTCGTCTCGCACGCGCTCCACACCAATGAGGTCGCGTTCATCAACGGCGGCCATGGTGTGGGCTGGGCGCCGGAGATCGACACCTGGACGTCGCTCGGCGTGATCGTGGTCTCGATGGCCGTCGCCACGGTCGCGAGCCTGATCAAGGCGAACCGGGACGCCCGCGCCCGCGGCCACAGTCTCGGCGAGGAACTGTCGCTCACCACGAAGGAATAGCGCGGGCGCGACGTGTCCTGGCGGCGCGAAAAGTTCCCCCGAATTGGTACCGTGGGTCTCTGACGCCTCGTCGAGGCGCGATCGGGTCGGCTCGGAACACGCGCCGCAGCACGAGGGAGTACCGGCTTGGTCCAGAGCGCAGACACGATGACCCTCCCAACGGTGACGGTCTCGTTCACCGTCGGCGCGCGCAGCGAGGTCGGCCAGGTCCGGCAGCTCAATGAGGACAGCTTCATGGCGCACTCTCCGGTCTTTCTCGTGGCCGACGGGATGGGCGGGCACGCCCACGGCGACGAGGCGAGCCAGACCGTCCTGAGAGTCTTCGAAGAACACATCGAGGCTGGCCGTCCTTCAACCCCCGAGCGCATCCTCGACGCCATCCACTCGTCCAACGACGCGGTACGCGACCTGAGCGGCGCGGAGGACTTCGGAACCGCGGTGAGCGGCACGACGCTGGCCGGGGTTGCCTTCGTCGATGCCGGTGCGGACATCGGCCTGCACTGGATGGCCTTCAACGTGGGCGACTCCCGCATCTACACGTGGGACGGGGTTCACCTCGCCCAGCTGTCCGTCGACCACTCCGCGGTGCAGGAACTCGTCGACGCGGGACTGATCACGCCTCGGTCCGCCGAACTGCACCCCGAACGGAACATCATCACGAGGGCGATCGGAACCGATGAGTTCGTCGACGCTGACGTCTGGCTCGTGCCGGCATCCGGTCACCGTGCCTTCCTGATCTGTTCCGACGGCCTCACCAAGGAGCTCGAGCCTGACGACATCTCGAGGCTCCTCGCCGAGCAGCAGGCCAACGGCCAGCAGGCCGTTGTGGACGCCCTCGTCGACGAGGCGCTCGCGCGCGGCGGGCACGACAATGTCACGGTCGTCTTCGTCGAATCGGTCGTGTCACCGTCGTGACCTTCGGCGAAGACTCGGCGCGAAGTGTTAGCCTGTCCGGGTGCTGTTCGGTCGACTCCTTCTTATCTGCCGCGACGAGTCCCAATTCTGAGGCCTCCCTCGTCGCGGAGACTGTCGTTGGCTGCCATCAAATCTTGAGGAAGACGCACACACATGACTAAAGCATCGATGTCCGGCGAACGCCCGCGGACCCTGGCCGAGAAGGTCTGGGACAAACACCTGGTCAGCAAGGGTTCCGACGGAACCCCGGATCTCATCTACATCGACCTGCACCTCGTGCACGAGGTCACGAGCCCGCAAGCTTTCGATGGGCTGCGCCTCGCCGGCCGGCCGCTGCGCCGACCGGACCTGACGATCGCGACCGAGGATCACAACACTCCGACGCTCGCCATCGACCGGCCGATCAAGGACCTGACGAGCCGCACCCAGATCGAGACGCTCCGCCGCAATTGCGAGGAATTCGGCGTGCGGCTGCACTCGCTCGGTGACATCGAGCAGGGCATCGTGCACGTCGTCGGACCCCAGCTCGGGCTCACCCAACCGGGCATCACCGTCGTCTGCGGCGACTCGCACACCTCCACGCACGGCGCCTTCGGGGCGATGGCCCTCGGCATCGGCACGAGCGAGGTCGAACACGTCATGGCCACCCAGACCCTGCCCCTGCAGCCGTTCAAGACCATGGCCATCACCGTCGAAGGCGCCCTGCGCCCCGGCGTCACCGCCAAGGACGTCATCCTCGCCGTGATCGCGAAGATCGGCACCGGCGGCGGACAGGGCTACGTGCTCGAATACCGCGGCAGCGCCATCCGCGCCCTCTCGATGGAGGGCCGCATGACCATCTGCAACATGTCGATCGAGGCGGGCGCCCGCGCGGGCATGGTCGCACCGGATGCGACGACGTACGCCTACCTGAAGGGTCGCGCCCACGCGCCGGCCGGTCAGGACTGGGACGACGCGGTCGCGTACTGGGAGACCCTCGCGACCGATGAGGGCGCCGTGTTCGACGCGGAGGTCGTTCTCGACGCCGACACCCTCGAGCCCTTCGTGACCTGGGGCACCAACCCCGGCCAGGGCGTCTCGCTGAGCGAGACCGTGCCTGACCCGGCCGACGTCGCCGACGCCAACGAGCGCGCCGCCGCCGAGCGCGCCCTCGAATACATGGACCTCGCGGCCGGCACTCGTATGAAGGACATCCGGGTCGACACCGTGTTCCTCGGCTCGTGCACCAACAGCCGCGTCGAAGACCTGCGTGCCGCCGCCGACATCGTGCGCGGGCAGACGCTCGCCCCCGGCGTGCGGATGCTGGTGGTCCCCGGGTCCGCCCGGGTTCGCATCGAAGCGGAGGCGGAAGGCCTCGACAAGGTCTTCACCGATTTCGGTGCCGAATGGCGATTCGCGGGCTGCTCGATGTGCCTCGGCATGAACCCGGACCAGCTGGCCCCCGGCGAACGCTGCGCCTCGACGAGCAACCGCAACTTCGAGGGCCGCCAGGGCAAGGGCGGCCGCACCCACCTGGTCTCCCCGCTCGTCGCGGCGGCCACCGCCATCCGCGGCACGCTGTCGAGCCCGTGGGACCTCGTCGCGGACGGCCTCGTCCCCGCCGACGCGATCCCGGCCGAACTGGCCCCTGCTGCGGCACCGGCACTGGATGGAGCACTCTGACCATGGACAAGTTCACAACCGTCACGGGCATCGCCCTGCCGCTGCGCCGCTCCAACGTCGACACGGACCAGATCATCCCCGCCGTCTACCTCAAACGCGTCACCAAGACCGGTTTCGAGGACGCGCTCTTCGCCGCCTGGCGAACGGACCCCGAATTCGTGCTGAACCGGCCGGAGTACGCGGGCGCGCGCATTCTCGTCGCCGGCGCGGACTTTGGCACGGGATCGTCTCGCGAACACGCCGTCTGGGCGCTGCGCGACTACGGCTTCGACGTGGTGCTCTGCCCCCGGTTCGGCGATATCTTCCGCGGCAATGCCGGCAAACAGGGCCTCCTTGCCGCGCAGATCACCGAGGACGATGCCCAGAAGCTCTGGAGCATCATCGAGGCCGACCCGGGAATAGAACTCACCGTCGATCTGGTTGCGCGTACAGCACGCGTCGGCGATTTCACAGTGCCATTCCAGGTCGACGACTACACCCGTTGGCGCCTGCTCGAAGGCCTCGACGACATTGGCCTGACCCTGCGTGATGAAGCGCGGATCGCAGAATTCGAATCCCATCGGGAGCCGTGGCGGCCCCGTACTCTCCCCGCAAGGCAGGTAAATTTGTGAGTACCATCAGCGAGATCGCCCAGAATCGTGAAGACGCAGCCGTGAAGGCGCAGCTCCTCGAAGACGAACAAAACCGTGAGAACGCACAGAGCTGGGGGGCCGCTGTGGGGCTGAAAGGCGACAAGATCACGATTCGCGGCGGCATCCCGCTGATCGGCCGGATCGAACTCAAGGGCGCGAAGAACCTGGTCACCAAGGCCATGGTCGCCTCCCTGCTCGGCGAGAGCCCGAGCATCCTGAAGAACGTGCCCAACATCAGCGACGTGCGCATCGTGCGCGAGCTGCTCGCGGTGCACGGCGTCAAGGTGACCGACGGGCCAGAGCCCGGAGAACTCCTGCTCGACCCCGTCGACGTCGAGAGCGCGCACTTCGCCGCGATCGACGCGCACGCGGGGTCCTCCCGCATCCCGATCCTGTTCTGCGGACCGCTGCTGCACCGCCTCGGCGAGGCGTTCATCCCCGACCTCGGCGGCTGCCGCATCGGCGACCGGCCGATCGACTACCACCTCGAGGTGCTGCGCAAGTTCGGCGCCGTCGTCGACAAGCAGCCCAACGGCATCCGCATGTCGGCCCCGAACGGCCTGCACGGGGCCAAGGTCTCCCTCCCGTACCCGAGCGTCGGGGCGACGGAGCAGGTCCTGCTCACCGCCGTACGCGCCGAGGGCATCACCGAGCTCAAGGGCGCGGCGATCGAGCCCGAGATCATGGACCTGATCAACATCCTGCAGAAGATGGGTGCGATCATCACGGTCGACACCGACCGGGTCATCCGCATCGAGGGCGTCGAACGACTCGAGGGCTTCAACCACCGGGCGCTCTTCGACCGGAACGAGGCCGCGAGCTGGGCGGCAGCCGCGCTCGCGACCGACGGTGACATCTTCGTCGGCGGCGCACGCCAGTCCGAGATGCTGACCTTCCTCAACGTGTTCCGTAAGGTCGGAGGCGCCTTCGAGATCCACGACGACGGCATCCGCTTCTATCACCCGGGCGGCGACCTCAAGCCCGTCGTCATCGAAACGGATGTGCACCCCGGCTTCATGACCGACTGGCAGCAGCCGCTCGTGATCGCCCTCACCCACGCCCACGGCGTGTCGATCGTGCACGAAACCGTCTACGAACAACGCTTCGGCTTCGTCGACGCCCTCGTCGAGATGGGCGCGACGATCCAGATCCACCGCGAATGCCTCGGCGGCCACCCGTGCCGCTTCGGACAGCGCAACTTCAACCACTCCGCCGTCATCGCGGGGCCGACGAAGCTGCACGGCGCCGACATCGAGGTTCCCGACCTGCGCGGCGGCTTCAGCCACCTGATCGCGGCGCTCACCGCCGAGGGCACCTCGACGGTCAGCAACGTGGGAATCATCAGCCGTGGCTACGAAAACTTCATCACGAAGCTGCGGCTGTTGGGGGCGGACTTCGATCTCGAAGGATAATGGCCCTGTGCCAGTCAATGGAGCAAGTCCGTCATCCGAACCGTCCGTCGAACCCGATCCGTCCGCGAAACCGGTGAGGGTGCGCAAGGAAACCACACAGCCGTCGGTGTTCTGGATCCTCGCGACGATCGTGCTCCCTGCGGTCAACCTTGCGGTGCGGTACCGGGTGACCGACGTCCGGAAGTTCCCGCAGACCGGGGCGTTCGTGCTGTCGCCGAATCACTTCAGTGAAATCGACCCGATCGTCGTCGGCGCACTCGCGTGGAAGCTCGGGCGTGCTCCCCGGTTCATGGCGAAGGCATCCGTCTTCAAGATCCCCGTACTCGGCTGGCTGCTGCGCAAGTCCGGCCAGATCCCCGTCGAACGGGGCGGGGTCGCGCGTGGCAACGAACCGGTCAAGGCCGCCAGGCGGCTCGTCGAGCGCGGCCAGATGGTCATCGTGTACCCCGAGGGTTCGCTCACCCGCGACCCCGAGCTCTGGCCGATGCGCGGGAAGACCGGTGCCGTGCGGATCGCACTCGAGCAGGGCATCCCGATCGTGCCGATCGCCCACTGGGGCACCCAGGACCTGATGCCGCGGTATTCGAAACGGATCAGCCCGTTTCCCCGCAAGACCATCCACGTGAAAATCGGCGATCCGCTGTCCTTCGACGAGTTCAAGGGACGCAGCCTCGACACGGCGACCCTGAACGAGGCCACGGCCATCCTGATGGATGCCATCACCGGGCTCCTCGAGGACCTCCGCGGCGAGAAGGCCCCGGCGAAACGCTGGAACCCCTCCGAGCACGACCAGAAGGAGACCGGCCGTTTTGAAGGCTAAACAACGGCAGGGTGTCCCTGTCGGTACGCGCGTCGCCGTGCTCGGAGCGGGAAGCTGGGGGACGACCTTCGCCAAGATCCTGAGCGACGGCGGCGCCGACGTCGTGCTCTGGGCCCGCCGGCCGGAACTGGCCCGCGAGATCACGGAGGGCCGGAGGAACAGCGACTACCTTCCCGGCATCAACCTCCCGATCGGCCTCCGCGCGACCCCGCACCTCGACCAGGCCCTCGCAGGAGCCGAGCAGGTCTTCATCTCGGTCCCGAGCCAGTCGCTGCGGGAGAACCTCGTCCTGATGGAACCGTTCCTCGAGCCCGACGCCATCCTGGTGTCGCTCATGAAGGGCGTCGAACGCGGCTCCGGCCAGCGGATGAGCCAGATCATCGAAGAGATGCTGCCCGTCGACCCGCACCACATCGCCGCGATCTCCGGACCCAACCTCGCCCTCGAAATCGCCAGGGAGCAGCCGACGGCCGCCGTGGTGTCCTCGACGAGCCTCGAGACCGCCCAGGCCGTCGCGATCCTCGCGACCAACAGCTACTTCCGCTCCTACGTCAACACCGACGTGATCGGCACCGAATTCGGCGGCGTGCTGAAGAACCTCATCGCCGTCGCGATCGGCATCGTCGACGGTGTCGGCTACGGCGAGAACACCAAGGCCTCGATCATCACCCGCGGCCTCGTCGAGATGACCGACTTCGCCGTCGCATACGGCGCCCAGCCGGAGACCCTCGCCGGCCTCGCCGGCCTCGGCGACCTCATCGCCACCTGCCAGTCCCCGCTCTCCCGCAACAACACGGCCGGGCGGCTCCTCGGCCAGGGCTACAGCATCGCGGATGTCGTCAAGCAGATGCAGCAGACCACGGAAGGCCTCGCCTCCGTCGGACCGATCCTCGATCTCGCCAGGGCCAAGGGTGTCGACATGCCCATCGTCGAACAGGTGCGGCAGGTGCTGGCCGGTACGCTGAAACCGCGGGACATCGCCCCTCACCTCACCACGGATTCGGCGGAACCGCAGGGCGAAAGGACAATTGATGACGGACAAGCTCACGGTAGCGCTGCTCTTTGGGGGTCGGTCAAGCGAACACTCGATCAGCTGCGCCACGGCCGGCGGAGTCCTGGCGGCAATTGACCGGTCGCGTTACGACGTGATCCCGATCGGGATCACCCGCGACGGCGCGTTCGTGCTCGAAGCGGATGACCCGGCGCACTTCGCGCTCGGATCCTCGGCAGCGGAGCTTCCCGTCGTCACCGACAACGGCAGCCGGGTGCACTGGCCGGAATCGTCCCTCGACCGCACGCTCCGTGTCGTCGACGCCCCCGGCGCCGCAGCCCGCGTGCTCGGCAGCGTCGACCTCGTCTTCCCGATCCTGCACGGCCCGTACGGTGAGGACGGCACCATCCAGGGTCTCCTCGAACTCCTCGGCCTGCCGTTCGTCGGATCCGGCGTGCTCGCCTCGGCGCTCGGGATGGACAAGCACTTCACCAAGACCGTTTTTCAGCAGGCCTCCCTTCCGGTCGCACCGTGGCGCACGATCACTGCGGCCGACTGGGCCGAAGCGCCGGGAATGGCCTACGCGGCCCTCGCCGAACTCGGGCTGCCCGCCTTCGTCAAGCCGGCCCGCGCCGGGTCGAGCGTCGGCGTGAGCCGGGTCACAGACCCCGCCGAGCTGGTCCGTGCCATGGAGACCGCCCTCGCGGAGGACGACAAGGTCCTGATCGAGGCGGGCCTCGTGGGCCGCGAACTCGAGGTGGCCGTGCTGCAGGGCCGTCCGGGGGAGCCGTCGCGGGCATCCGTCGCCGGAGAAGTACTCGTCACCGGGCGTGACTTCTACGACTTCGACGCCAAGTACCTGGGGGCAGCGGGCATCGAACTGGTGTGCCCTGCGGCCCTGACCCCGGCCGAGCTCGCCGAGATGCAGCGGATGGCGATCCGGGCGTTCGACGCCATCGACGGCGCCGGGCTGGCGCGGGTCGACTTCTTCCTGACTGACACCGGCTGGGTCATCAACGAGATCAATACCATGCCCGGCTTCACGCCGATCTCGATGTTCCCGACGTGCTGGCTTCAGAGCGGCTACACCTATCCCGCGCTCATCGACGAATTGATCTCAGTCGCGCTCGCCCGCCGCGGCGTCCCGGCGCGGGACCCGCTTCCTGCCTGATCAGGGGCGGCAGGCGTCGTTCAGGGCGCGAGGGTTCCGCCGTCGGTCGGCAGGGTCACGTCGGCGGCCCCGAGGCACTTGGCCGTCGCGGGGATGACCGCCATCACGGCGGCCAGGTCGACGAGCACCGTCGAGCCGCTGACCTTGCCAGAGTCGATGACGACCTCACTCGCCGGGGTGCGGCCGTAGGTCGTGTACCGGTAGAGCGGAGCGGCGGAGTCGTCTTCGATCCAGTCGATGCCGTTGACGTTGAGGCACGGCAGCGTCGTGGGGGCAGGCACCGCGACGCCGCAGTGCAGCAGCACGGCGGCCGGGCTGCCCCACGCACCCGTCGCCTGGGCGTTCGTTTCGCGTTCGGCCTGGTCGGCGACGAGCGTCGGCAGGTGAACGACGACGTCTGCACAACCGGGGTTCACTGCGTCCGCCGCGGGTTCGAGGGCGACGCTCGCCGTGCATCCGCTCAGGAGCACGACGCCGGCCAGGGCGAGCGTCGACGTGGCGAGACTGCGGCGGGTACGGGAGCGGAGAGACATTCCATTCAGGCTACCGTTTGAAGATGACCACTGCTGCGAGAACCCCTGCCGCGAACGCATCCCCGGCGGCTGCGTCGGAATCGCGGGCTGTGCGAGACACCGGTGCCGCTGCGATGAACGCCGGACCGGCGACCGAGACCCTCGCCGAGCTCAGCGAGGGCGAGGTGCTCGCCCGCATCTTCCCGCGGCTGCCGGATGCTGCGACTCAGCTGCTCGGCCCCGGCGACGATGCCGCCGTGCTCCGCGCCCCCGACGGGCGATACGTCGTCACGACCGACATGATGATCCAGGGGCCGGACTTCCGGATGGCCTGGTCGACCCCGCACGACCTCGGCTGGAAGGCCGCGGCCACCAACCTGTCCGACGTCGCGGCCATGGGCGCGCGCCCGACGGCGCTCGTCGTCGCGATCGCGGCCCCGCCGTCGACCCCCATCTCCGTGATCGAGGGCATCGCCGACGGGCTCCGGGACTGCTGCGCTGCGCTCGCGCCGGGGTGTGGCGTCGTCGGCGGCGACCTGTCCGCCTCTGACGCCCTCACGCTGGCCGTGACGGCCTTCGGAGACCTGGAGGGACGGGAACCGGTTCTGCGCTCCGGAGCGCGTGCAGGCGACGTCGTGGCCCTCGCCGGGGGGCTCGGTGAGGCAGGGGCCGGCCTCGCACTGCTCTTCCGGCACGGAGTCGACACGAACGGTGTTCCGGATGCCGCGCTCGCCGCGGCCGTCCGGGAGCGCTACCCGGTCGAGGTGGGCGCCCAGCTCGCCCCGACACCGCCGATCGACCGCGGCCCTGCCGCGTCCCTCGCGGGGGCGACCGCAATGATGGACCTCTCCGACGGCCTCTTCATCGATGCCGGGCGCCTGGCCAAGGCGAGCGGGGTCGGAATCGACTTCGCGGCGGACTCCCTCGGCGACAGCGTCGGGCTCGCGCTCGGCGGCGGCGAGGACCACGGCCTGCTCGCGACCTTCCCTGCCGGCGCCGTGCTGCCGGAGGGCTTCCGTGTGATCGGCACGGCGACGGATGCCGCGGGCACGGTCCTCGTCGACGGCCGCACACACGAGCAGGGCGGCTGGGACCCGTACCGCGGCTGGGACGGCGCCCTCGGCTGACCGCGCCTGCGGCGGCTATGGGCCGGCGAGCACCGGGGCGGCGTACCAGACGGTCGTGTCGCCGTAGTCCTTGCGGCGCTCGGAAGCGAGGCCAGGACCCCAGGACGGCTCGGGGGAGCGGGAGCTGCGCTCGACGACGACGAGGGCGTCCGGGTCGAGCAGGGGGGTCAGGGCGAGCAGGTTGTGCCCGAGTTCGACGTCGGAGAGCTCATACGGCGGGTCGAGGAAGACGAGTTCGAACCCGTCGCCCGTCGCCGCGAGGAATGACTGCACGGCCTGCGCGGAGACGCGGATCGACGGGGCGTCCTTCTTCGGGGCGGCCTTGAGCACCGCGTCGGTGTTCTTCCGGCACATCTGAGCGGCCCCGTAGCTGTTCTCGACAAGGGTCACGATGCGGGCACCCCTGCTCGCGGCCTCGAGCCCGAGGGAACCGGAGCCCGCGTAGAGGTCGAGCACCCGGGCGCCCCGGATGATGTCACGGGCGTCGAGGGCGGAGAAGATCGCCTCGCGCACCCGGTCGCTCGTGGGGCGTGTGCCCGACTTGGGAACAGCGAGGGGCAGGGAACCGGCGAACCCGGAGATGATGCGCGTCATGTCCGTTCGAGCCTAGCCGGACCGCAGTGTCGGCGGCCGCGCCTACGATCGAAGGATGACGGATGCGACCGCGGCGGACGGCGAGAAGCTCACCGGCGCCCTGACCCTGGATACCCCGCTCACGGCACACGGAACGATAACGGCCGCCGAAGCGAAATCGCTCGCCAAGGCGTTCGACATGCGCACCGTCGGCGACCTGCTCAGTCATTACCCTCGCCGCTACGCCAGGCGCGGAGAGCTCAGCGCGATCAGCGAACTGCCGCTCGACGAACAGGTCACGATCTTCGCCGAGGTGCGTTCGATCTCCACCCACGACATGAAGACCCGCAAGGGCTCGATCACGACCGTCAAGATCTCCGACGGCCGCGGCATCCTCACCCTCACGTTCTTCAACCAGGCCTGGCGCGAGAAGCTGCTCGCACCGGGCACCCGCGGCATGTTCACCGGCAAGGTCACCTCGTTCAAGAACCAGCTGCAGCTGGCGCATCCGCACTACAAGCTCTTCGTCGCCGGGAGCGACGAGGAACAGGAACACGAGATTCCCACGGAAGGCGAGGCCTGGCTCGTCGAGCCCGTCCCGGTCTACCCGGCGACCGCCGCGGTCGCGAGCTGGGACTTCCAGACGATCGTCGGAAAGATACTCAAGCACCTCGGCCCCGTCGAGGACCCGCTCCCGCCTGCGCTCCGCTCCGAACGCGGCCTGCTGCCGCACCGGAAGGCCCTCGAGCTCATCCACCAACCCGCCGTCGACGCCGACTGGATCAGGGCCCGCGACACCCTTCGGTTCACCGAGGCATTCGTGCTGCAGAGCGCGCTCGTGCAGCAGCGAAACGCCGCCAGGGCGACGAAGTCGACCGCACGGGTGCCCGTCCCCGGCGGGTACCTCGAACGCTTCGACGCCCGCCTTCCGTTCACCCTCACCGGCGACCAGCTGACCGTCGGCGCCGAGATCGCGAGGGACCTCGCCGACACCGCACCGATGAACCGGCTCCTGCAGGGCGAGGTCGGTTCAGGCAAGACGCTCGTCGCGCTGCGGGCGATGCTCGCCGTCGCCGACACCGGGGGGCAGGCCGCCCTGCTTGCGCCGACGGAGGTGCTCGCGGCCCAGCATCTGCGGTCGATCGTGCAGATCCTCGGCCCCGACCTGGCCGCAGAACTTGTGCCCGTGCTGCTGACCGGCAAACTGCCCGTCGCCCTTCGACGCAAGGCGTTGCTGCGAGCGGTCTCCGGCCAGGCCAGGATCGTGATCGGCACGCACGCCCTCCTGGCCGAATCGGTGTCGTTCTTCGACCTCGGACTCGTGGTCATCGACGAACAGCACCGCTTCGGCGTCGATCAGCGGGAGGCACTCCGCCTCAAGGGTGCTGTGCCACCACACCTCCTCGTGCTGACGGCGACACCGATCCCGCGCACGGTGGCCATGACGGTCTTCGGCGACCTCGACGTGTCGACGATCGCGATGCTCCCGGCAGGCAGGCAGGGCATCCAGACCTATGTTGTGGCGCTCGCCGAAAAGCCGCAGACCTTCTCGCGCGTCTGGACCAGGCTGGCCGAGGAGCTCGCCCTCGGCCGGCAGGGTTTCGTCGTGTGCCCTGCGATCGCGCCGAAGGAACTTGAGGAGGGCGAGGAATTCGAACAGCCGGCGACAGAGAAGGGCGCCGCCGACGCCGCGCCGGCCGTGCCCCCGGAATCCGTCGAGGTCGTGCTCGAGAGGTTGCGCTCCCGGCCGGAGCTCGCAGCGGCCAGGATCGAACCGCTGCACGGCCGGATGACCGCGGACCAGAAGGACCAGACCATGCTCGCCTTCGCCGCGGGCCAGATCGATGTGCTCGTGGCCACCACGGTGATCGAGGTCGGCGTCGACGTGCCGAACGCTTCGGTGATGGTGGTGCTCGACGCCGACAGGTTCGGCGTCTCGCAGCTCCACCAGTTGCGCGGGAGGGTCGGCCGCGGCGGGGTGCCGGGGCTCTGCCTGCTCGTCACCCGTGCGGAAGTCGACTCTCTCGCCCGGTCGAGGGTCGAGGCCGTCGCCGCAACCCTCGACGGTTTCGAGCTCGCCGAGATCGACCTCGAGCTGCGCAGGGAAGGCGATGTGCTCGGCAGCACGCAGTCCGGCGGGCGTTCCTCGCTGCGGCTGCTCCGGGTCGCGACCGACGGCGAACTCATCCTCGAGGCGCGCACCCACGCACAGGAGCTCGCGGCGGATGACCCCGAGTTCGCGAGCGTGCCTGCCCTGCGCGATGCGGTGCGCCGGCGACTCGACGACGCGGAACGGGCCTCGCTCACCAAGGGCTGAACTCCGCGCCGCCGAATGAGACCTGGCCGACGCCATCGCCACCGGTCTGGGTCGTTTCGGGCACCCGGCGACCCGCGAAGTGGGGGTGATTCCCGGCCTATCCCGTCCCGCGAGCGCGGTGCTACGGTGCCTCAACAATCAAACAGGTCCTTCCCCCGGGTTGCGCACCAGCGCGATCGGGGACGATTTGGGAGTCTATCCGGGCTCGGTGAAGAGCTTCATCGACCCGGGTGCCGTCCACCGGGAATCGTCGACCACACAGCGCTGGAACACACCCGGCCCACGCACTCGCCCACCATTCGATTCCCGACGCCCGAACGGAAGTTGACATGTCCCAGTCCGAACCCGCTTACACAAGCGACTCGCTGCGAGTGACCTTGCGTAGTCCCCTCCGGCGGCGGCCCAGGTGGCGCGCCTTCGGAACAGCGTCCGTGATGCTGCTGTCCCTCGGTTCCGTTCTGGGGACGGCCCTCCCGTCCCAGGCCGCGACCACCGACCCGGTGACCGTCGTGAGCCTCACGTTCGACGACGGCGACGCCGACCAGAGTGCGGCCGTTTCGATCCTCGACGCGGCGGGACTTAAGGGAACCTTCTTCATCACGACCGGCTGGATCGGCGCATCCAACTATCTGACCGTCCCGCAACTGACCGCGATGGCAGCAAGCGGGCACGAGATCGGGGGCCACACCGTGAGCCACCCCGACCTGACGACCCTGCCCGCCGCCGAGGTCACCAAGCAGATCTGCCAGGGCCGGAATACCCTCGACGACTGGGGATTCAAGACCACGACGGACTTCGCCTACCCGTTCGCGACCGTGAGCCCCGCAGTCGCGGCGGCCGTGAGTGCGTGCGGCTTCAACAGCGGACGCATGCTCGGCGACGTCGGCGGCACGACCGGTGTGTTCGCCGAGACGATTCCGCCGGCCGACGCGTTCCAGACCCGGGCTCCCGAGGAAGTCGACTCGACCTGGACCCTCGCCACCCTGCAGAAGACCGTGACGGATGCCGAGACCCACGGCGGAGGCTGGGTCCAGCTGACCTTCCACCACGTCTGCGACACCGCACCGGGGGTGTGCGACCCGCTGAACCTGACCATCACGCCAACGCTCTTCCAGCAGTTCGTCGACTGGCTCAAGGTCCGCACGCCCACATCCCCCCTTTCAACCACCAACACGATCGTCAAAACCGTTCACGAGGTCCTCGGCGGAACGGGGAAGCCTCTGGTGGCGTCCACGAACAGCTTCCGGGCAGCTCCGGCCGCCGGTGAGAACGGCGTGCTGAACCCCAGCCTCGAGACGGCGAGCACGGTGGTGCCGCCGGCCGGAACCACGCTGCCGCCGGAGTGCTGGCAGCAGGGCGGGTTTGGAGTGAGCACCGCGACATTCACGACGCTCACCACAGCCGCAGAAGCGCATACCGGTACGAAAGCAGAACAGCTCGTGGTGACGGGCCTGACCAGCGGCGATGCGAAACTCGCCCTGATGCAGGACCTCGGAACCTGTGCACCGACGGCGACCCCCGGTCACACCTATTCCCTGAGAGCCTGGTACAAATCGACCGTGCCCACCCAATTCGACCTCTACTATCGCAACGCGGACGGTGGCTGGATCTACCAGACCTCTGGCCCGTTGTACAACGCGGCGACCGCGTACACCCAGGTGGCCTGGACGACGCCGGTCGTGCCTGCCGGCGTCACCGGGATCAGCTTCGGACTCAACCTGATCAGCAACGGCACGCTCGTGACTGACGACTACGCCCTGTACGACACCGTCGGGGCCCCTGCGACCCTCGTGACGCCGGCCGTCCCGACCATCACAGGTGTTGCCGCGGTCCGACAGGTCCTCACCGCCGTTCCCGGAGCCTGGACCCCGGTTCCGATCGTTTTCACCTACCAGTGGTCGGTTGGAGGGGTCGCCGTTCCCGGTGCAACAGCCGTGACGTATACACCCGTCCTCGCCGACCAGGGGAAGACCGTCACCGTGACGGTCACCGGCACGGCCACCGGCCTTCCCGCGGTTTCCGCGACGAGCGTCGCGAGCGCCGCAGTGGCTGCGCCCGCCGCGGCGACGGCCACGCGGTTGTGGGGTCAGGATGCCTATGGCACGTCGGCCGCGATCTCCGCTGGGACGTTCCCGACGCCGGGTGTGCCTGTCGCGTACGTTGCGACGGGTGAGACGTACCAGGATGCATTGTCCGGTGCCGGTGCTGCCGGGGTGAACAAGGGTCCGGTGCTGCTCGTCCAGCCCAATGGGATCCCGGGTGTCATCGCGGCAGAGCTTGCCCGGTTGAAGCCGGCCAGGATCGTGGTGCTCGGCGGCAATCTGGCTGTCTCGGATGGTGTCTTCGCGAGCCTCTCCGGGATCGCGCCGACGACGCGGTTGTGGGGTCAGGATGCCTATGGCACGTCGGCCGCGATCTCCGCTGGGACGTTCCCGACACCGGGTGTGCCGGTGGTCTATCTGGCCACGGGCGAGACTTACCAGGATGCATTGTCCGGTGCAGGTGCCGCCGGCGTGAACCAGGGACCGGTGCTCCTCGTCCAGCCCAACGGCATTCCCGCCGTCATCGCGGCGGAGCTCGCCCGGTTGAAGCCGGGCCGGATCGTGATTCTCGGCGGAAACCTCGCGGTGTCCGACGCGGTCATGGCCCAGTCGCTGGCCCTGGTCGGCTAGATCGCGCACGAAGGCCAGGCGGGAGACTCCGCCTGGCCTTTCGCGCGCGATCGCTGGCCGGCGAATTTGGCCTCCCAGCAGGGCGAATGCCGAGAGTGTGCCGCCCGGGGAGGCGCGAGACGTGCTCGCGCGTTAGGGTATTGCGTATGCGCAGGATCGCCGTTGTCCCTGGTTCATTCGACCCCGTCACGCTGGGTCACCTCGACGTGATCGAACGGGCGGCGGGCCTCTTCGATGAAGTGCACGTGCTCGTCGTGCACAACCCCGACAAGACGGCCCTCCTGCCGATCAGCCAGCGCGTCTCCCTTCTGCAGCGGGCGATCGCAGACGCCGGCCTCCCGGACACCATCATCGTCGCGTCCTGGAGCATGGGACTGCTCGTCGACTACTGCCTCGAGGTCGGGGCAAGCGTGCTCATCAAGGGCATCCGTTCCCAGGTCGACGTCGCATACGAGACACCGATGGCGATCGTGAACCGCAACCTCGCGGGCGTCGAGACCATCTTCATGCTGCCTGACCCTGCGAATGCCCACGTGTCCAGCTCCCTCGTGCGACAGGTCGCCGCGCTCGGCGGCGACATCTCGCCATACGTGCCCCGCGTCGTCGCGCAGTACCTGCAAAAGGCACCCGTGTGACCGCCCCGCCCGCCGGCGCGACAACGGATGTCCCCGCGGGCGTCCCGACGCAGCGCGCCCCGGGCATCCGACCGGTACCGGCGGCCGCGCCGGGGGCGGACCCCCCGCCCGACGCAGACCTCGACCTCGACCTCGTGGCCGAGGCCGGCCGGGCCATCGTCCGCAACGTCGAAACGGTCATCGCAGGCAAGCACCCCGCCGTCGTCACGGCCCTGACCGTGCTCCTCGCCGAGGGCCACCTCCTCATCGAGGACGTGCCCGGCGTCGGCAAGACCATGCTGGCCAAGGCCCTCGCCCGCTCAGTCGACTGCTCGGTCAGCCGCATCCAGTTCACACCGGACCTGCTCCCTTCCGACGTCACGGGCGTGAGCGTCTTCAACCAGGTCGACCGCAGGTTCGAGTTCAAGCCGGGGGCCATCTTCGCGAACATCGTGATCGGCGACGAGATCAACCGGGCGAGCCCGAAGACCCAGTCGGCCCTCCTCGAGTGCATGGAGGAACGCCAGGTCACCGTCGACGGAGCGACCTACCTCCTTCCGCTCCCGTTCACGGTCGTCGCGACCCAGAATCCGATCGAGATGGAGGGCACATACGCCCTCCCCGAGGCCCAGCGGGACCGTTTCATGGCCCGGATCTCGATGGGCTACCCCGACACGACCTCCGAGCTCGCGATGCTCGACTCCCGAGACACCTCGAGCCCGCTCGCCGGAATCGACGCCGTCGTCACCGGCGCCCAGTTGCGGGCCATGATGACGGCGGCCCGCGGTGTCTTCGCCTCCAGCGCCGTCAAGCAGTACGCCGTCGACATCGTGCGGGCCACCCGTTCGGACAAGGACCTCCGCCTCGGTGCGAGCCCGCGGGCAACCCTGCAGCTCATCCGTGCCGCCAAGGCGCAATCCGCTCTGCAGGGCCGTGACTTCGTGCTCCCCGACGACATCGATGCGCTTGCCGTCGCCGTCCTCGGCCACCGGCTGGTGGCGAGCAGCCGGGTGCTCGGGCACCAGCATCAGGACTCGAGCCCGCTGCTCGAGGACATCGTGCGCCGGATCCTCGCGGCGACCCCGGTGCCGCTCGGCGCCTCCGGTCGCCCGTAGCCGCCATGTCTGCGCGGCGACCTCCCTCGCGGCCGGTTCGGTTTCCCCGGCTCACCCTCCGGGGTGGCGCCTTCCTCAGCGGGGGAGCGGTGCTGACGGTGGTGTCATTCTCGGAGAACCGGCGGGACCTGCTGTTCATCGCCCTCCTGCTGGTCTCGGTGCCGATCGTCGCCGGGCTGTCGGTGGCCCTCCGACCCGTCCGGGTGCGCGTCGGCCGTGACTTCCGCCCCAACCTCGTCTCCGCGGGCGGGCAGACGACTGAGCTGCTCACCGTCGAGAACGTCGGGGTGCAGCCGCTTTCCGGGGTGCGCTGGCGCGAGACCGGCCCGATGGGAACGACACCGATGCCCAGGGATCTCCCGTTGCCGCCGCTCTCCGGGCTCGGCGGCGCGTGGGGCCGCAGCGGCGGCTGGGACGGTTTCGGCGAGGGCCCTGACGCGGCAGCCCGGACCGTGCGCCTCGAGTTCCCGCTCGCACCGCACGCGCGGGGACGGTACGAGTACGGGCCGGTCGTGCTCGCCCGGTCCGACCCGTTCGGACTGGTGATGGCGCGCTGGGCGGTCGGCGGCCGGCATGAACTGGTCGTGACTCCCCGGGTGACGCCCCTTCCCGGCCGGGGGCACGCGAGCATGCTCGGTGGGGGAGAAGCCCTCGAACGGCAGCGACTGCTCAACCAGAATTCGGACGAGCTGATCGCTCGCGAGTACCGGCCAGGGGATTCGCTGCGCCGGGTGAATTGGCCGGCCACCGCACGCCACGGCGAGATCATGGTGCGGCAGGAGGAACACCGGAGCGACTCAGGGGTGCGGTTCGTGCTCGACACGCTCGCGCCCGCCGAATCGGGCGCTCGCGAGGTCGACCGGGCGCGGCGAGCGAGTGCGTTCGAGCTCGGGGTGGAAGTGGCGGCATCCGTATGCACGCACCTGCTCGCAGCCGGTTACCGGGTCGATGTCGTCGAGCTCGGCCCTGCCCAACTCGGAACTGCCCGGCTCGGCCGTGCCTCGAACGGTGCCACGGCCGCAACCGATGCCGCCCCGCTCGGCGCGACCGGGCTCGGCGGCTCTCCCGTGGCCGGGAACGGTGCGGGAGGTACGGCCGGGTCGGGAGATCCGGTCTCCTATCGCGGATCAGGCGGCATTTCGCACCTGCTCGAGGACCTCGCGGGCATCCTCCAGGTCCCTGCTGAAGCCAGGGACGTCGGCACCGGCGAACCCAATGGGCCCCTCGCGCCCCCGCGCTCACGCGTCCCCCGCGGGGCGCTTCCGACCTTCGCTGTACTCGGCGCCGGGGCAGCCCTCGACCTCGCCGTTCTCGCCGCGCTCGCGGCAAGTGCCCGGCCGGCGATTGCATTCGTACTCGAACCTGTGCCGACGGATGCCTCTGAGCGGCTCAGGGAGGCCGGCTGGCGGTGCATACCGGTGCGTTCGGCTATCGCACTGCCCGAGGCATGGCTCGACTCCGTCGGCGGGAGAGGGGCGCTGCATGAGCCTGCGTGAACGGATCCTGCCAGAGCAGACGATGACGGCCAGGCCGTCGCCGTCACCGGAAACGCCTGGTGGCCGGAGAATAGGGAAGCGCTCCTCCGGCTCCCGCTGGCCCGTGACCGGTGCGCTCGCGCTGCTCCTGCTCGTCGGGATGACCGCGCTGGGTCCTCTCCTGCAGGGCACCGGCTGGTGGTGGCTGATGGCGGTCGAAGCGGGAGCCGTCTTCGTCGTCTCCGCGGGCATCCGCTCGCTCGGCCCCAGGCCCTGGGTCGTCCCACTCGCCGGTGCCGGCGTGATCGTCGGGAGCGTCACCCTGCTCTTCGGCGGCGGAACAGGGCTGCTCTGGCTCGTGCCGACCGGCGATACGATCGACCGGTTCCGTACCCTCGTCGAATCGGGGATCGCCTCGGTGCAGTCCCAGGGCACCCCGGCCGATCCCGTGACCGGCATCCTGTTCCTGCTCTGCATCGGGGCCGGTGTGATCGCCGTGCTGATGGACGCCCTCGCGATCACCCTGCGGGCGCCGGCGCTCGCTGGGCTGCCCGTACTGGTGCCTGTCGGCGTCCCCGGCCTCATCCTCGACAACGGTGCGGAGAAACTGACCCTCGTGCTCACGGCCGCGGCATTCCTGCTGCTGCTGCGGATCGACGTCCTCGGCCGGCGCGGCGGGGTCACAGCGGGAACGGGCGAGGGCATCGGGATCGCCGGCTCTCGTGGGCCTGCCGGGCGGAGCTGGTCCGTCACCGGGGCCTTCCTGATCGGCGGGCTCGGCATCATCACAGCGCTCGTGCTCAGCATCGCGGTTCCCAACCTGCCCGGCGACGGGCGCGTCGGCGGCCGGGCCACCGGACCGCTGCTCTTCGGCGACGGCGTGAGCGCCATGGTCAACCTCGGGCAGGATCTCCGGAGTTCGCAGGCCGGCGCCGCGCTGCACTACCGGACGAGTGCCGCTCAGCCGCCCTACCTCAAGCTGCTCACCCTGGACCGGTTCGTCGGGCCGAGCTGGACCGCCCGCCTCGAGCCGACCAACACCGGGAACACCGTCGACGCAATCGACCGGCCGCCGGGGCTCTCCGCCCAGGTCGCCACGACGGAGGAGTCCACCCAGGTCGTCATCGACGGGGTCGCCTCGGCCTGGCTGCCCACCCCTGGCGCGGCCACGAAGGTATCCGGGCTCGTCGGCGACTGGTACTGGAACGGGCCCACCGGGACGATTGCGAGCACGAACAGCAGCACCCGGGGCCAGGAATACACCGTCACCTCGCTCGCCCTCGAGCCCACTCCCGAGCAGCTTCGCGCGGCGACGGGCCGCTACCCGGTCAGCGTCGAGTCGAGCCTTCGCCTGCCCCGGAGCAGCCCCCTGATCATCGAACAGACCGCGCGCGCGGTGACATCGGGAACGACGACCCCGTATGACGCTGCCGTCGCCCTGCAGGAGTACCTGCGGGGGAGCGAATTCACCTACGACACCACCGCACCGGTCGAGGACGGCTATGACGGCGGCGGGGTCGACGTTGTCGGTACCTTCCTCGAGGTCAAGCGCGGTTACTGCGTGCATTTCGCCTCCGCGATGGCGGTGATGGCCCGGTCGCTCGGCATCCCGGCGCGCATCGCGATCGGCTATCTGCCCGGTTCCCGCTCCTCGGACTTCATCGAGGGCAGGGACCGTTTCAACGTCGACGCCCATGACCTGCACTCGTGGCCGGAGCTGTACTTCACCGGCATCGGCTGGTTGCCGTTCGAACCCACCCCCGGGCGCGGGACCGTTCCGAGCTACACCCAGCCGGCCGGTCAGTCCACCCCACTCGGCGGCACGGTGGCCGGTGCGCCGTCGTCCGCGCCGCGCCCGTTCGACGACCCCGGCCAGGCCCTGTCGACGGGAAGCGGAGCCGCGAAGACGCCCGGGAACGATGCAGGCACGCCCGGACGCGTTGCGCTCATCCTCGGAGCGCTCGTCGTCGTACTCGCCGCTCCGGGTGGCATCCGCCTGCTTCGGAGCAGACGACGGCGCAGGGACCTCGCCAGGGGCACGGCAGGGGGCGCCGATGCCTGGCGGGAGCTCGTCGACACGGCCGTCGACTTCGGGGTCAGCGTGCGCGCCACGGAGACGCCCCGGGAATTCGCGGCGCGGATCGGCGCCCTGCCCGGCCTCACGGGCACCGGTGGGGCGGCAGCCGGTGCAGCACTTGCCCGGTTGCTGGCCGCGGCCGAGCGACACCGGTACGGCCGCCCGGTCGCCGGGGCGCCGCAACCGGCGCTCCTCGGCGACCTCGACACGGTCTCGACGAGGATCAGCATGGGTGCGAGCACGGCTGTGCGCTGGCGTGCGCGCCTCCTTCCCGCGTCCCTGTGGCTCTTCCTCGGCGAACGGGGGCGCGCACCCGTCACGGACGCGTAGAATCTCCCCCCGTGACCAAGTTTCAGAAGACCCCGTACAAGGTCGACGTGCGTGACCTCATCAACCGCCCCGGCACCATGCGTGAGCGCCACATCGACCTCATCGTTCCCGACGACCTCGGCGAGGGACTCGTTGCCGTCAAGGCCGGGTCGACGCTCGACGTCAACATCCGCCTCGAAACCCTGCACGAGAGCCTTCTGGTGTCCGCGCAGATCTCCGGAATCGCGTCCGGCGAGTGCGGAAGATGCCTGATTGACATCGACTTGCCTGTCCGAGTCGAGTTTCACGAGGTTTTCGCGTACTCTCTTGATGAAGCTTATGAGTGTGCGGTTGTCGAGGACCATGTGGATCTTGAACCGCTCATCAGGGATGCAGTGGTTCTGTCACTGCCTTTCCAGCCGGTCTGCCGGCAGGATTGCCCGGGTCTCGACCCCGAGACCGGGCAGCGGCTTGCCGTTTCCCCTGAATTCGAACCAGAACAGATGCGCGATCCCCGGTGGGCAGCGCTTGTGAATTTCCAGGCTTCCGAAAGCATCGGCACGGATGAAGACATCCGCGCTGAAACGGATAGAAGAGAAGAGAAGTAGTCATGGCAGTCCCGAAGCGCAAGCAATCACGCTCCAACACCCGCTCACGTCGTTCCTGCTGGAAGGCCGAAGCCCCCACCCTGGTCAAGACCATGGAAAACGGCAAGGTCGTCTACAGCCTCCCGCACCGCGCCAAGGTCGTCACCGACACCGCCGGAACCGCGATGTTCATGGAATACAAGGGCCGCAAGGTCGCCGACATTTAATTCGGCGATGTACACGCCCCAGGTACCGCTCCTCCGACGGATGCCGCGTCTTCTGACCCGGAACATCCGCTCGTCGCGTCGCGGTACCGTCGGGGCGGTCGCCGTATGACCGGGCACGCCGCAGCCGGTCACCCGATGACCGGCGCGGAAGCCGACCCCTCGGCCCTCGTGTCCGCGCTCGGCGTGCAGATCGACGAGAGCCTGCTTCGGCTGGCGCTCACCCATCGGTCCTTCGCGTACGAGAACGGCGGAGTGCCCACGAACGAGCGCCTGGAATTCCTCGGCGACTCGATCCTGGGCCAGGCCGTCACGGTCATGCTCTACCGCACGTATCCGCTGCTCGACGAGGGCGACCTGGCCAAGCGCCGGGCCAGCCTGGTCTCGAGTGTCGCCCTCGCTGAAATCGCCAGGGGCCTCGGCCTCGGCGCCTACGTTCGGCTCGGGCGGGGCGAGATCCTCACGGGTGGTCGTGACAAGTCATCGATCCTCGCCGACACCGTCGAGGCGCTCATCGGTGCCGTCTACCTCGACACGGGTCCGGACGCCGCCACGGCTTTCGTGCTGCGGCTGATCGCGCCGATGCTCAACGACCCTGGTCACTTCGGAGTCTCGATGGATCCGAAGACGAGCCTGCAGGAAGCGGCGGCCCGGCTCGACGCCGGCGTACCCGTCTATGCGATCGCCGAGAGCGGCCCCGACCACTCCAAGGTGTTCATCGCGACCGTGACCGTCGGCATCGTCGTCGCAACGGGAGAAGGCACCAGCAAGAAGCACGCCGAGATGGCCGCCGCCCTCGAGGCGTGGAACCGGCTCGTCCCGCGCTGACCTGGCCGATGTCCGCTCGACTCATTCCCGCGCATCCGACGGCACCGCCACCATCGTCTGGACGCTTCCTTGCCAGAACTTCCTGAGGTTGAGGTGGTGCGCGCGGGCGTCGAACCCGCCGTGACCGGTGCTCGCGTCACCGCCGTTGAGGTTTTCGAGCCACGCTCCCTCCGCAGGCACGACCCCCTGACCGGCCCGTTCGCCCCGCAGCTCGAGGGGCATCGCCTGCTCGGCGCCGTCCGCCGCGGCAAATTCCTCTGGCTGCCGATCGACACCGGACGCGCCCTCGTGATCCACCTCGGCATGAGCGGCCAGGTCCTGCTCCGGGAACCGGGCTCGGAGGCAGACCGTCAGTTGCGCATCCGCCTGCACCTCGAACACCCCGACCACGGGGAACTGTGGCTCAACTTCGCCGACCAGCGGATCTTCGGCAGCATGGCGATAGACCGGATGCAGCCCACCGGCGACGGACTGCCAGGAGGGTATGCCGGGGCGGGCACGGGTGCGTGGAGCGGGCTGATCCCCGACCAGGTCGCCCACATCGCCCGCGACCTCATCGACCCCGACTTCGGAACGGATGCCGCCCTCGCCGCCCTGGCCCGGCGCGGCTCAGGGATCAAGCGGGTGCTGCTCGACCAGACCTGGGTCAGCGGCATCGGGAACATCTACGCCGACGAAGCCCTGTTCTCGGCCGGACTGCACTACGAGCAGCCGGCGTCGTCCCTGTCACGCACCGAAGGCATCCGGTTGCTCGACGCCGTGCGCACGGTGCTGATGCGCGCCCTCGCCGAGGGCGGCACGAGCTTCGATGCGCAGTATGTGAACGTCAACGGCCAGTCCGGTTACTTCTCGCACAGCCTCGCCGTCTACGGCAGGCAGGGCACCGCGTGCCCGCGGTGCGGAACCCTCCTCGTGCGCGAGCAGTTCATGAACAGGTCCTCGCACCTCTGCCCGGTCTGCCAGCGCCTCCACTGACCGAGTCAACCAGGGTTCACGCGTCCGTAAGGGGCGTGCGCCGCCGCCAGGCGCCCTCGTAGCCGATCGGCAGGAAGCCGAGCTCCTCGTTGATGTCGAGCATGTGCCGGTTCTCCTCCGCGTTGAAGGTGATCACCGACGGATGTCCTGGCTCGTTCCGGAGGATGCTCTCCAGGTTCCAGGCCTTGAGCAGCAGGCCGAGCCGGTGCCCGCGATGTTCCCGCACCACGAGGGTGTCCTCCTGGTTGACCGGCCTGTCGGTCTCAGCGGGAACGGAGAGTTCGGTGAACCCGACCAGTGCGCGGGACGGGCGGTGCACGACGGCTGTGGTGTAGACGGTCCGTGGTCCGTCCGCGAGCCGGGCCTGCCTGTCGAGGAACCGATCGAGGGGCCAGGACTCTGCGGGTTCCTCGAGGCCGGCGGTGGGAGCATCCGTGCTCATTCTTTCGTAGAGCATCGCCATGTCCGGCTGCCACCGGATCGGCGTGAAGCCGTCCCACTGAATAATCTCGTATTCCTTTCCCGCGCGCTTCTCTGCCGCGCGCAGCAGCCGGTCCAGCCGCTCGCGGTCGTAGGGAAGTGCGAGGCGGTTGCCTCGCTCGACCTGCTCGAGACGGTAGCCGCGCCGGAGCAGGAAGCGCACCTCGGGGTTCCGCAACGGCAGTGAGCCGAAACCGGTCGGGGCGACCAGGCGTTCGCCCGGTGAGTCCGGCGAGGCCGCGTAGACGATCTGATTCACGCACCCGTCGGCCTCGGCGACCGACTCGAGCAACGCGAACAGGGCGGTACCGATGCCGCGGTTGCGGTATCCCGGCAGGACATCGGCGCGAAGCCACGCAGTCTCCGAGCCGGGGCCCTGAAACTCACACACACCGCGCGCGACGACGTGGATCACGTCGGCCGCGGCGGGGTCGTCCGCCGGGGCGTCAGCCGCAGCCTCGTCGCTCCCGCCGGCAGGAGCTGAACCGTCCGCGGCCCGCACCACGAACAGCCTCCTCGGCTCCCAATCCTGGTCGAGCCACTCCGGGAGTGCCTCCTCCGCCGTCACGGACAGCTCGTGGGTCCCGTAGGCATCCGCTTCGACCGTGTTGTGCACCTCGGCGGCGGCGACGAAGTCGTCCCAGCCCTCGGCACCCGGCTCCTCCGGGATCGAGAGCTCCTCGATCCTGGGCACGAGGTCGTCCATGCAGGCAGAGTAGCGTCCGGTCGGCACTGCCGAAACCCCCGCGGGCAGCGCCGCGCCTCCCGGGCCCGGGAGGCTGCGTCCGGTACCGTGGGAGAGCCGATATCTACTCACGGGAAGGGCGCAACGGTGTACTTGAAGAGCCTCACCCTCAAGGGGTTCAAATCGTTCGCGCAGCCCACGACCTTCGCTTTCGAGCCCGGCGTCACCTGCGTCGTCGGCCCGAACGGCTCCGGCAAGTCCAACGTCGTCGACGCTCTCGCCTGGGTGATGGGGGAGCAGGGCGTCAAGACGCTCCGCGGCGGCAAGATGGAAGACGTCATCTTCGCGGGCACCTCGACGAAGGGCCCGCTCGGCCGCGCCGAGGTGACGCTCACGATCGACAACACGGATGGCGCGTTGCCGATCGACTACACCGAGGTCACCATCTCGCGCACCCTGTTCCGCAACGGCGGAAGCGAGTACGCGATCAACGGCCAGGGCTGCCGGCTGCTCGACGTGCAGGAGCTCCTGAGCGACTCCGGCCTCGGGCGGGAGATGCACGTGATCGTCGGCCAGGGCCAGCTTGACGCGGTCCTGCGCGCAAGCCCAGAGGACCGGCGCGGTTTCATCGAGGAGGCCGCCGGAATCCTCAAGCACCGCCGCCGCAAGGAGAAGACCCTGCGCAAGCTCGACGCGATGCAGGCCAACCTGACCCGGCTGAGCGACCTCGCCGGGGAGATCCGCCGCCAGCTCAAGCCGCTCGGGCGCCAGGCCGAGATCGCCCGCGAGGCCCAGACCATCGCCGCCGTCGTGCGTGATGCCCGCGCCCGCCTGCTCGCCGACGACGTCGTCGGCCTGCGCAGGACCCTCGACGCCCACGGCCGCAGCGAGAGCGAACGGCACTCCGAACGCATCGTGCTCCAGGAACAGCTCGACCAGAAGCAGTTGCGCCTGCACCGCCTCGAGGAGGCCCAGATCGGCGACGCCGTCGACGCCGCCCGGCGCACGAGCTTCGGCCTCGAATCCGTGCAGGAACGCCTCCGCGGGCTGTACACGCTCGCGAACCAGCGCCTCGCCCTTCTCGGTTCCCAGTCCGAATCGGTCGACGCCGGCCCGAGTGTGACCCCGGCGATGCTCACGGACGCCGCGGCGGAGATCGTGCGGCTCACCGAACGCATCGCCGTCGCCGAGTCCGCCTGGGCCGCCGCGCGGGCGGCCACGTCGACCGCGCGCCGCGATCTCGACGCCGTCGACGAGGACATCGCCGCACAGACCGCGCTCATCTCCCGCCACGACCTCGAAGCGTCCAAGCTGCGCGGCCAGGCCGAAACCGCCGCCTCCCGCCTCGCCTCTGTCCGCAGCGACGTGCTCCGCCAACAGAACACCCGGAATGCCGCGGCCGGACGCGTGCAGGAAGCAGAGGCCCTCCTCGCCACCCTGGAAGCGGAGACCGAGCAGGCGAACGCGGAGAACGCAGGGACCGGCGCGGTGAACGGCGATCCGGGCGACACCGGCGCGGCCGACGGGAACACCCGGCTGTCCGAAGACTACGAGGCGGCCCAGGCCGTCGTGTCCGCCGCGGAGGGCGAAGTCGAACGCCTCCGCGAAGAACTCCACCTCCTCGAACGCGAACGTGACGCCCTCGCCGCGCGCGCGAGCGCCCTGTCCCTGGCCCTCGACCAGAAGGACGGATCCTCAGCCCTCCTCGGCGCCCGGCTGGACGGCATCCGCGGGCTCGTCGCAGAACACGTGCGGGTGCATCCCGGTTACGAGGCGGCGATCGCCGCCGCGCTCGGCTCCCTCGCCGATGCCGTGCTCGCGGATGACAGCGCAGCCGGCTTCGCCGCACTCGACCGGGTCAGGGCGGACGACCTCGGCCGGGTCGAGCTCATCCTCGCCACGCCAGCGACTCCCGACGCTGACGGCGCCCCAGCTGATGCTGCCGGCGGAACCCCCGATTTGCGCGCGTCGGGCGCGCACGCACGCCCGAGCCTCGCCGAACGGGCAGGCCTGGTCTGGGCCGCCTCGGTCCTCGATGCCCCTGCCGGTGTCCTCGGACTCCTCGAGAACACCGTCATCGCCGAAGACCTCGACTCCGCCCTGGCCGCGGCAGACCTGCTCACGTCCGGCCATTCCACCCCGGGGACGGCTGCCACCGGCCCCCGCGCGGCGAGCATTCCGCTGACGATCATCACCCGGGCCGGCGACGTGCTGAGCGAGTTCGTGCTCCGCGGCGGATCCGGGGCCCGGCGCAGCAAGCTCGAACTCGTCGCGGACCGCGAGACCGCGGCAGACCGTCTTGGCGAAGTCCGATCCCGCATCGAGCAGGTCAGCGGCGACCTCGCTGAGCAGCGCAGCCTGCTCCGCCTCGGCAAGGACCAGTCCGTCGCGGCGCTCGCCGCGCTTCGCGCCTTCGACGCCCGCCTCGCGGCCCAGGCAGAGAAGACGAACCGGGCAACGGTGCGGCTCGAGGCCGCAACGGCGGAGCTCGAGCGCATCTCCGCCGGCGTCCTTGTCGCCGAACAGGCCGTCGCCGGTGCGGAAGCAGAGGCCGAGCGCACCAAGGCCGGTCTCGTCACCCTGCTGTCCCGCCCCCGCCCGATCCTCGACGTTTCGGTTCGTGACGCGCTCCACGCCGAACTCGAAGCCGCGCGCGAACACGAGGTCGAGGCGCGGCTCCGCGTCGAGACCGCGCGCGAGCGCGTGCGCTCGGGTGAGGCCCGCGCCGCAGGCCTCGCGAGGCAGTTCGAGCGCGACCAGGCCGCAGCCGAGGCCGCCGCCCGGCGTGCGGTCATCCGCCGTCGCCAGGTGGATGCCGCGACCCGCGTCGCCGAAGCGCTCCCCGCCGTGCTCGCCGCGGTCGACGTCTCCGTCAGCGAGGCACGCCTCCGCCTCGCCACCGCCGAGGCCGAGCGCCTGAGTCAGAATGAGGAACTCGCGGCCCTGCGCCGCGAGGACGGTGCCCTCCGCAGCCGACTGCAGGCCGTGACCGAGAGCGTGCACGGCCTCGAACTGCAGATCTACGAGAAGAAGCTGCACCTCTCCGGCCTCCTCGAACGCGCCGGCAGCGAACTGGGCCTCGTCGAAGATATCCTCGTTGCGGAATACGGTCCGGACCAGCCGGTGCCGCCCGACGACGACCCGGATGGCGAGCCGGTGGCCTACGACCGCGAGCAGCAGCAGCGCCGCCACGCCTCCGCCGAGCGCCGGTTCGCCCAACTCGGCAGGATCAACCCGCTCGCGCTCGAGGAATTCGCCGCGCTCGAGCAGCGGCACAAATTCCTCACCGAGCAGCTCACCGACCTGACCAACACCCGGGCCGACCTGCTGACGATCATCGACGACCTCGACGTCACGATGGGCGCCATCTTCGCAAGCGCCTTCGAGGACACCCGCCTGGCCTTCGCCGAGGTCTTCCCCGTCCTGTTCCCCGGCGGGTCTGGCAGCATCCGCCTGACCGATCCCGACGACCTGCTCACCACCGGCATCGAGATCAGCGTCAAGCCGGCAGGAAAGAAGATCGAGCGGCTCTCACTGCTGTCCGGCGGGGAGCGTTCCCTCGCCGCAGTCGCGCTGCTGATCGCGATCTTCAAGGCCCGCCCGAGCCCGTTCTACATCATGGACGAGGTCGAGGCTGCCCTCGACGACGCCAACCTCGGCCGGCTGCTCACGATCTTCCAGGACCTCCGCGAGGCCAGCCAGCTCATCATCATCACGCATCAGAAACGCACGATGGAAATCGCCGACGCCCTCTACGGTGTCTCGATGCGCCAGGACGGGGTATCGGCGGTCGTCGGCCAGCGGATCGTGCGCCAGGAGGAACAGGCGTCCTGAACCGCGGACAGGCCGGGACAGTGGCCCCCGCGTCACGGCCGCGTCACAGCAGGGCCAGTACCTCCGCACAGGCGTCGGTGACCCTACGGCACTCGGGGGCGCAGCTCGTCCAGTCCGGCCGGTGCTGCAGCATCCGCTCGCAGGCGATGGACGAGGAGCGGCACGCCTCCATGCAGGTGTCGAGCATGGAGGCGGCGGTCGTCCCGTCTGTCCGGGTGTGCCAGGACAGCACCCGGCTCGTCGTGGTGCAGATTTCGATGCAGTCGAGGTCGGCGAGGAAGCACGCGGTGACATCGCCGTCGCCGGACTGGGCCAGGCAGGCGTCAGCGCAGTCCTCGCTCGCGGCGATGAGCGCGTCGCAGGCGGCGACGCACGCCGCGGTCCGTGCCGAGAGCGCGTTGAACTCGCTCCCACCGAACCCGCCACCGAACATGCCACCACTGTAGCCCGGTCGGTGGCGCCCGGTCAGGCCTGCGGGGGCAGCGCCGCGATCAGCGGGTGGTCGAACGTCAGCACACCGGTCTTGGCCGCGCCTCCCGGCGACCCGATCTCCTCGAAGAAGTCCACGTTCGCGCGGTAGTACTCGCTCCACTGCTCCGGAAGGTCGTCTTCGTAGTAGACCGCCTCGACCGGGCAGACCGGCTCGCAGGCACCGCAGTCGACACATTCGTCGGGGTGAATGTACAGGGACCGTTCGCCTTCATAGATGCAGTCGACCGGGCACTCGTCGACGCAGGCGCGGTCCTTGACATCCACGCACGGCAGCGCGATGACGTACGTCACGAGGCGACGAGTTCCACGGACCGGCTGATGTCGACCTGCTCGTCCCGCGGAACGACCTTGACCCGCTCACGATCGGCCGCCGAGCCGTCCGCGGCTCCGAGGGCACGTTCGTGGGCATCGAGCACGAGCCAGCCGTCCCATTCGGTGAAGCGGATGCCGCGGGCGGAGAGCACGGCCAGGATCGCGTCCGCGTCGTCTTCGACCGGCTCCGGCAGGAGGCCGTTGCCGAGGTCTTCGACGAGCCGCGTGACGGTCTCGAGCGCGTCGCTCTTGGTGTGGCCGATCAGGCCGACGGGGCCACGCTTGATCCAGCCGGTGGCGTACAGGCCGGGAATGGGCCGCGCGGCCGGGTCGAGGACCCGACCGCCGTCGTTCGGGATCACGCCGCGCGTCTCGTCGAAAGGCACCTCGGCGAGGGGGCTGCCGCGGTAACCGACGGCGCGGTAGACCGCCTGGAGCGGGTAGTCGAGGATCTCACCTGTCCCGGTGACACCGCCGGGGTTGGCGGGATCGGGCGCGGTGCGCTCGAAGCGCATGCCTTCGACACTCTCGGTGCCGTAGACCTCGAGGGGAGAATGCAGGAAATGCAGGTGCAGGCGGCGCGAGGCCCCGCTCGGTTCCTTCGTGAGCCATCCGTTCAGGGTGCGGCTCATCACCTTGACCTGGTTGTTGGACGCGGCGAGGAACTGCTCGGAGGCCTCGTCCCTCGGGAAGTCCTCCTCGTAGACGATCACGTCGACGTCCGGCACCGCGCCGAGCTCCCGGAGCTCGATCGGGGTGAACTTCACCTGGGCAGGCCCGCGTCGACCGAAGATGTGCACGTCGGTGACTGCCGAGGCGGCCAGGCCGGAATAGACGTTCTCGGGGATGTCGGTGGGCAGCAGGTCGTCCGCATGCTTTGCGAGCATCCTGGCGACGTCGAGGGCGACGTTGCCGTTGCCGATCACGGCGACCTGGTGGGCGTCGAGCGGCCAGTCGCGCGGGGCGTCCGGGTGTCCGTCGAACCAGGAGACGAAGTCGGCGGCCCCGAAGCAGCCGGGCAGCTCGGTGCCGGGGATCGGCAGCTTCGCGTCGCGGATCGCCCCGGTCGCGAAGATGACTGCGTGGTAGAGGGCCCGCAGGTCGTCCAGGCTCAGATCGGTCCCGTAGCCGACGTTGCCGAGGAACCGGATGGTGCCGGCATCGAGCATCTCGTGCAGGCTTGTGACGATGCCCTTGATCCGCGGGTGGTCGGGGGCGACGCCGTATCGAATCAGGCCGTATGGAGCGGGGAGGGTGTCGAAGAGGTCGATGCCGATCGTGCCGCCGGCGTCGCGCACGGCCTTGCCGAGGATGTTGCCGGCGTAGATTCCCGCGGGACCGGCGCCGATGATGGCGACGCGGAGAGTATGGGGGGTCATGAAAAAGCCTTTCGGGATGGTTCTGGGATGAGCCGGCCGGAACGGGGTTCGTCGGACGCGAGCTGGTTGCTGTACCGGGGGTGGAGCGGGCTCAGGGTGACGACGTCCCCCACCACGACGACGGCGGGGGAGCGGACGCCGCGTTCGGCGGCGAGTCCGGCGATGGTTGCGAGACTTCCGAAGGTGACCCGCTGGTTCGAGCCGTAGCCGTCCTCGATGATGGCGACCGGGCAGTCTCCGCCGCGGGGTCCGTCCGCGAGCATCGCCGCGGAGGCGGCGAGGCCGGAGATGCCCATCAGGAGAAGGACGGTGTGGTCGCTGCCCCCTGGCAGGGACGGAAGCAGCTCGTGGCCCGTCACGACGGTGAACCCGTTCGCCACCCCGCGATGGGTGACCGGGATGCCGGCCGCAGCAGGCACCGAGATGGCGCTCGTGACGCCGGGGATGACCTCGACGGGGATACCGTTGCTGCGGCAGTACGCTGCTTCCTCGCCGCCGCGACCGAGCACGTACGGGTCGCCGCCCTTGAGGCGCACGACCCGGCGGCCGGCACGGGCGTGCTCGACGAGGAGTGCGTTGATCTCGTCCTGGGGCACAGGGTGGTGGCCGGGCAGCTTGCCGACGTCGATCACGAGAACGCCGGGATCGAGCTCGCCGAGCAGGGAGCGCGGGCCGAGCCGGTCGGCGATGACGACATCCGCTTCGTCGAGCAGCCGGCGGCCGAGCACGGTGATCAGGCCGGGATCGCCGGGTCCGCCACCGACCAGGTGCACGGTGCCGGGGCGCACGGTGTCGGGGCTCACCGGCCGGCCGTCAGGTAGAGGCCGCGGCGGCGGAGCAACCGGCGTTCTGCCGGGGCGAAGAGCACTAGCTCGACGAGGATGCCGACGAACAGGATCACCAGGATCGTCGCGAGCACCCCGGGCAGGTCGGCGAGCTCGCGGCTCTGCTGCAGCATCGAACCGAGGCCGAAACCGATCGAGCCGCCGACGGCGATGATCTCCGCTGCCATCAGGGACCGCCAGGAGAAGGCCCAGCCCTGCTTGAGGCCCGCGAGGTAGCCGGGCATCGCGGCGGGCAGCACGACGAGGGTGGCCATCTCGAAGCGGTTCGCGCCGAGCACGGTGCCCACGCGGCGCAGCTGCGGCGGGATCTGGTCGACGCCGGCGACCAGCCCGTTGGCGATCGAGGGGACGGCGCCCATCAGCACGACGAAGTACACGGTCGCATCGCTCAGGCCGAACCAGAGGATCGCAGCGGGCACCCAGGCGACGGAAGGAAGCACCTGCAGCCCGGAGAGCAGCGGTCCGAGCGCGCGGCGGAGCAGCCGCCACTCCGCAAGGAGAAGGCCGAGCGGGGTTCCGATCGCGACGGCGATCAGGAACCCGATCCCGCCGCGGGAGAGGCTCGTGACCACGGCCGTCTGCAGGTGACCGGTCGACCAGAGGTCGGTGATCGAGGTGAGCACGTCGAGCGGACCGGGAGTGAGGTCGGGGCGCGGCTTGGCGATCACGATATAGAACTGCCACGCCGCGATGAGGGCGAGCAGGAGCACGACCGGCGGCAGGACGCCGTCGGCGAACCGGCGCCACGGGCCCTTCTCGACGAGGGGGGACGTCTGCAGGGCGTCGAGCCCGGCTTCGAGCGTACGGAAGTCCGCCCGGGTGCTCACCGAGGAGCCGGACGCGGCGTCGGGCTCCAGGGAGCCGGGGGTGATGGTCTCGGAACGGGTCTCAGGCGGCATTACGACGGATCTCCTCTCGGAGGTGGTTGGTGATCTCGATGGAGAGGCGGGAAACCTCCGGGGATTCGATCCGGCGCGGACCGTTGTCCTCGATGCGCCACTCGTTCCTGATCCGGCCTGGACGGCTCGACATCAGCAGCACCCGCTGCCCGAGCCGTGCGGCCTCGCGCACGTTGTGCGTGACGAACACGATCGTGCGGCCGGTTTCATGCCAGACCCGTTCGAGTTCCTCGTGGAGCAGATCGCGGGTGATCGCGTCGAGGGCGGCGAAGGGCTCGTCCATCAGCAGCACCTTGCGGTCCTGCGCGAGTGACCTGGCGAGGGCGACACGCTGCCGCATGCCCCCGGAGAGCTCGTGCGGGCGCTTGTTCGCGGCATCCGCGAGGTTGACCAGGTCGAGGAGCTCGAGTGCCTCGCCGCGACGCCGGCCGCGCGGGACCCCGCGCAGCTTGAGGGCGAGTTCCACGTTGCGGCTCGCGGTCAGCCAGGGGAACAGGGCCGACTCCTGGAACATGACGGCGCTCTTCCCGCTCGCGACCGTGACGGTGCCGTCCGACGGGTGTTCGAGGCCGGCGATGATGTTGAGCAGGGTCGACTTGCCGCACCCGGATGCGCCGAGCAGGCAGACGAATTCGCCCGGCTTGATCGTGAGGTTGATGTTGTCGAGCACCACGGGTCCGGCCTTGCCGAACCGCTTGGACAGTCCCTCGACCCGGATCGCGGTCTCGACGTCCGCTGCGACGACCGCGGCAGGCGCGGTGTTTGTGCTGACGCTGATGCCCTGCGGCCGGTTCCCTGAACCGTCGGTGCGGTCGCGCTCTGTCACGGACACGGCGCTCACCGTGCTCCAGAGCCGGTGACGATCCCTGCGGCGAGGGTGGCACCGTCCTGCGCGTTGATCACGAGGAACGCGCCGGAACGGCGGTTCTCGGTGAAGGTCTCGATCGGCAGCGGAGCCGCGAGGCGCAGGCCGACCTCGCCGATGTCGTTGACCTCGAGGCTGCCGGCCGGTTCGAGTTCGAGCGTGTCGAGGTTGAGGCGCCCGGTGACAGCGGCAACGAGGGCCTGGACGGTGTTCGTGCCGAACTTGACCAGGGTGCGGTCGCCAGGCCTGAGTGCCCGCGGGTCCAGCCAGAACAACGCGGCGGTGAGTTCCCTGGTCGATTCGGGCAGGGTGCCCGCTGCGCCGATGACCGCACCGCGGGCGATGTCGAGGTCGTCGGCGAGACGCACGGCGATCGACATCGGTGCGAACGCCTCGGTGAGTTCGATGCCGGCGAAGTCGATGCCGGTCACGACGGTCGTCGCCCCGCCCGGGGCGACGCTCACGCTGTCGCCGACCCGGACGGTGCCCGAAGCGACCTGCCCGGCGTACGCCCGGTAGTCGCGGAAGGAGTCGGCATCCTCCGGTGCGACGGCGACGGCGCCCTGGGGCCGGAGCACGAGCTGAACGGGCAGCCGGAACGCCTCGATCGCGGTCTCGACCTCGTCGACGACCGGGAGGCTCTCGAGCAGTTCGAGCAGGCTCGGCCCGTCGTACCAGGGGGTCCGTGGCGAACGGTCGACGACGTTGTCTCCGACGAGCGCAGAGACGGGCAGCACGTGCACGGCACCGAGGCCGAGATCGGCCGTGACGGCGCGCACCGATGCTGCGACCGCTGCGAACGCGGACTCGTCGTAGTCGAGGAGGTCGATCTTGTTGACCGCGATGATCACATGCGGCACGCGCAGCAGGGACACCACGGAGAGGTGCCGCCTGGTCTGCTCGAGCACGCCCTTGCGCGCGTCGATGAGCATGATCACGGCGTCGGCCGTCGTAGCGCCGGTGACCATGTTGCGGGTGTACTGCACGTGCCCGGGGCAGTCGGCGAGGATGAAGGAGCGGCGCGCTGTCGCGAAGTAGCGGTACGCGACGTCGATCGTGATGCCCTGCTCGCGTTCGGCGCGGAGGCCGTCGGTGAGCAGCGCGAAGTCGATGCCGCCGCCGTCGCCGCCGAAGCCGCGCTCCGTGGACGTTCGGGTGACGGACTCGAGCTGGTCGGCGAGGATCGCCTTCGAGTCGTGCAGGAGACGCCCGACGAGGGTCGACTTGCCGTCGTCGACGGAGCCGGCGGTCGCGAACCGGAACAGGGTTCCCGGGGCGTCTGCGCCGTCGTGGGTGCCGGCATCCGCCGGGCTGAGGAGTGCCTGAGTCATCAGAAGTACCCGTCCTTCTTGCGGTCTTCCATGGCCGCTTCGGAGATGCGGTCGTCGGCGCGCGTCGCGCCGCGTTCGGTGATGGTGGAGAGGGCGACCTCGCGCACGACGGCGGCGACGGATGCGGCGTCCGATTCGACGGCGCCGGTGCAGCTCATGTCGCCGACCGTGCGGTAGCGGACGGTGCGGGTCTCGACTGCTTCGCCCGGGCGCGGCTCTGAGACGGGGCCGATCGCCCGCCACATGCCGTCGCGGCGGAAGACCTCGCGCTCGTGGGCGTAGTACAGCGGCGGCAGTTCGATGCCCTCGCGTTCGATGTAGCGCCAGACGTTGTACTCCGTCCAGTTGCTGATCGGGAACGCGCGCACGTGCTGGCCGACCGTGTGACGGCCGTTGTAGAGGTTCCAGAGTTCGGGGCGCTGGTTGCGGGGATCCCACTGGCCGAATTCGTCGCGGAGCGAGAGGATGCGCTCCTTCGCGCGGGCCTTGTCCTCGTCGCGGCGGGCGCCGCCGAAGACCGCGTCGTGGCGGCCTGCGGCGATCCCGTCGAGGAGCGGGAGCGTCTGAAGCGGGTTGCGGGTGCCGTCGGCGCGCTCCTGCAGGCGGCCGTCGTCGATGTAGTCCTGGACCTTCGCGACGGTGAGGCGGAGGCCGAGGCGCGCGACCGTCGCGTCCCGGAACGCGAGGACCTCTGGGAAGTTGTGGCCGGTGTCCACGTGCAACAGCCCGAACGGCACCTTGCCGGGCCAGAAGGCCTTCGCGGCGAGGTGCAGCACGACGACGGAGTCCTTGCCGCCGGAGAACAGCAGGACGGGACGTTCGAATTCTGCGACGACCTCACGGATGATGTGGATCGCCTCGCTCTCGAGCACGTCGAGCTGGGAAAGCCGGTGGCTCCCGGCCGCCTGCACGGGCGGCGCGGATGTCATGGCGGTCGTGGTGGTCGTGGCTGTCGTGACGGCGTTCACTCGTGGAGCCCGCATTCTGTCTTGGCCAGGTTCGCCCAGCGTCCGGATCGGGGATCGTCGCCAGCGGCGACGGGCTTCGTGCACGGCGCGCAGCCGATGGAGGGGTACCCCTGCTCGAGCAGCGGGTTCACCGGAACCTGGTGGTAGGAGGCGTAGTCGAGGATGTCGTCGAAGCTCCACGCCGCGAGCGGGTTGACCTTGACGAGGCCGTTGCGCTCGTCCCAGGTCACGAGCGGGGTGTTCGCCCGGGTCGGTGCCTCGTCGCGTCGCACGCCGGTGAACCAGAGTTCGTAGCCCGTGAGCGAGCGCTGCAGGGGTTCGACCTTGCGCATCGCGCAGCAGAGGTTCGGGTCGCGGCTGAAGAGTTCCGCGCCGTGCTCGGCGTCCTGTTCCGGGACGGTCTTCGCGGGGAGCACGTCGACGATCCGCACCGGGAGAAGCCGGGCGACGGTGTCGCGGGTCTCGTAGGTCTCGGCGAAGTGGTACCCGGTGTCGAGGAAGAGCACGTCCACGCCGGGCAGCTGCGCGGCGACGACGTGCGGGAGGACGGCGTCGGCCATCGAGCACGCGACGGCGACGTGGGCGACGGGGAAGTTCGCCGCGACCCAGGCGACGACCTCGGCGTAGCCGGCCTCGCCGAGCTCAGCGGCTCCGCGGGCGGCGAGCGCCTTGAGTTCCTCGGCGCTCCGCCGGGGAGCGACGGTCGTCGTGGTGACGGTCGTGGGTCCGGTTCCGGTTGTGGTGTCGCTCATTGCAGGGCCTCCTCGTCGGCTCGGTGCGCCCAGACGGCAAAGGTCTCTGTCTCGCCGCGGTCGGCGAGGAAGCGGAGCACAATGCGTTCGACGTAGTCGGCGATGTCGTCAGCGGTCACCTTGAGGCCGCGGACGGTTCGGCCGAGACCGGCCTCGTCGCGGTCCTGCGAGGCGAGGCCGCCGCCGAGGTGCACCTGGAAGCCGGGGACCTGACCGCCGTTCCCGTCGGGGAGGAGCTGGCCCTTGAGCCCGATGTCCGCCGTCTGGATACGGGCGCAGGAGTTCGGGCAGCCGTTGACGTGCAGGCTGATCGGCTGGGGGACGTCGATGGACGCGAGCCGCTTCTCGAGCTCGAGCACGGCATCCGTCGCAGACTTCTTGGTCTCGACGATCGCGAGCTTGCAATACTCGATGCCCGTGCAGGCGATCGTCGACCGGCGGAACAGGCTCGGGCGCGCGGCGAGGCCGATCTCGTCGAGGGCCACGATCAGGGATTCGACGTTCTCCTCCGGGATGTCGAGGAGCACGAGCTTCTGGTGCGGGGTCGTGCGCAACCGGGTCGAGCCGTTCGCCTCGAGCAGGTCGGCGAGGCTGAGCAGGGTCGGGCCGGAGACGCGGCCGACGAACGGGGTGACACCGATGTAGTAGCGGCCGTCGGTCTGCTTGTGCACGCCGACGTGGTCGCCTGCGCGGGTGGGCGGCGGGGCGGCCGGGCCGTCGGGCAGCGATGAATCGAGGAACTCGTCTTCGAGGATCTGCCGGAACTTCTCGGGTCCCCAGTCGGCGAGCAGGAACTTGAGGCGGGCTTTGTTGCGCAGGCGCCGGTAGCCGTAATCGCGGAACAGGCTCGCGACGCCGTGCCAGACCTCGGCGACCCGGTCGGGAGTGATGAAGACGCCGAGCCGTTCGGCGAGGCGTGGGGCGGTGGAAAGGCCGCCGCCGACCCAGAGATCGAAGCCGACGCCGAGTTCGGGGTGCTCGACCGCGACGTAGGAGATGTCGTTGATCTCGTGCACGACGTCCTGGCTGGGACTTCCGGTGATGGCCGTCTTGAACTTCCGCGGCAGGTTCGCGAGGCTCTCGTCGCCGATGTAGCGTGCGGTGATGTCGGTGATCAGCCCGCTCGGGTCGATCAGTTCGTCCGCGGCGATGCCGGCGACGGGGGAGCCGAGGATGACGCGGGGTACGTCGCCGCAGGCCTCCGTGGTCTGCAGCCCGACCGCTTCGAGGCGGGTCCAGATCTCGGGGACGTCCTCGATCCGGATCCAGTGCAGCTGGATGTTCTGCCGGTCGGTGAGGTCGGCGGAGTCGCGGCCGAATTCATGGGAGATCTCGCCGATGACCCGGAGCTGGGTGGTCGTGAGCTGGCCGCCGTCGATGCGCACCCGCAACATGAAGTACTTGTCTTCGAGCTCGTGCGGCTCGAGGGTCGCGGTCTTGCCGCCGTCGATACCGGGCTTCCGCTGCGTGTAGAGGCCCCACCAGCGCATCCGGCCGTGCAGGTCGGTCCCCTCGATCGAATCGAAACCCTGCTTCGAGTAGATGTTCTCGACTCGCTCGCGGACGCTCAGGCCGCCGTCCTCCTGCTTCCAGGCTTCGTTGCCGTTGAGGGGGGCGGTTCCGTCCACCTTCCACTGGCCGTTGGGACGGCCGGCCTGGCGGTGGGGCCTGGCCGGCGTGGCCGCTTCGGTCTGGTTCGGTGACACGGGATCCTCCTTCGGCGCCGGCACAGCGCGAGCCATAGAGCAGCGTGAGCCGGGGTGCGTTGAAAGAATCTATCGAGAATGAGGTGGAATCACTCGTGTGCGTCGTAACGACCAGTCATGCACCGTAGCAGAGCGTCACACGGATGCGTCGGGCGGCATCCGCTTCTATAGTGTCGGTCGTTGCCGTAACGGCCCCTGTCCTGTTCTGGTCCCTGTCCGCTGTCGGAGGGTGGGCATAGTCTCGCCCCATGACCCAGGTGATCTACAACACGGCGACCTCGTTTACCGGCTTCATCGCGGACGAGTCGAATTCGCTGAGCTGGCTCTTCGCCGTCGACACGGCGGGACTCGAAGACCAGGACCTCTTTCTCGCCGGCATCGGCGTTGTCGTGGAGGGCTCCACGACATACGAGTGGGTGCTGCGTGAGGAGGAGCTGCTCGCCAATCCGCACAAGTGGCGGGAGTTCTACGGCGACCGTCCCACGTTCGTCTTCACCTCGCGCGACCTGCCAACGCCGGACGGGGCAGACGTGCGTTTTGTGCGCGGGAACGTCGCTGCGGCACTGCCGGCGATTCTCGCCGCTGCGGGGGAGAAAGACGTGTGGGTGGTCGGTGGGGGCGACCTGGCCGGCCAGTTCCTCGATGCCGACGCCCTCGACACGATCATGCTCTCGGTGGCGCCGGTCGCCCTGCCCGGTGGGGCACCGCTGCTGCCCAGGAGGGTGGAGTCCGACCGCCTCGAGCTCGTGAGTGCGACGGCCCAGGGCCAGTTCGCGATCCTCACCTATCGCGTGCGCCGTTAGCCGCGTCTCGCCGGCGCCGCCACTGTTCCGTGCCGCCGACCGCCGCGTCTGTCTTCGCAGGCCGCACCCTAAGCGGCGGGCGCGTGCTGCGAAAACGGGCGCGGTTCCATCTCCCGGAAGACCGGGATGCCGAGCGGCAGGAGGGTGACGACCACATAGAGCACGCCGATGATGAAGAAGGAGGCCTGCAGACCGACGGTGTCGGCGCCGATTCCGCCGAGCAGGGCCCCTGCAGGTACGCCGGCCCAGGCCCCGGCGTTGATCAGCCCGAACACCCGTGCGCGCATGCCCTCGGGCACTCGTTCCAACTCGACCGTGCCGAGAATCGGGTTGATGGCACCCGCGGCGACGCCGGAGAGGGCTGTCGCCGCGATCAGCCACGGGAAGGGGAGTCCGGCCGCGAACGCGAAGAGAGACGGACCTCCGGCGAGGGCGAAGCAAACCGAGAACGTGACCCGTCGCGGCAGCCGGTGCGCGAAGAACCCGAAGACGACGGTTCCGAGCAGCGCGCCTCCGCCCATCACGGCCACGAGTACCCCGAATGCCGCGGCGCCGCCCAGCGAATCGTGGGCGTAGAGCGGAAGCAGGGAGGAGCCGCGGGCGGCGTCGAACACGTTGGTGACGAGAATCAGGAGCACGACCGCACGCAGGAGCGGATCGCGCGTTACGAACCGGAAACCCCCAGCGAGTGCCGACCAGTAGCCATCGTTTGCCGGGAGCTCGGCCGCGGCGGGCATCCGCTCGCCGGTGAGGGGACGCGCGACGAACAGCCAGGTGATGATCGCCGAGAGCGCGAAGGTGCCCGCGTTGACGAAGAGGGCGTTCAGGGGGCCGATGCCGGCGATCAGGATGCCGCCGAGCGGGGCGCCGAGGAGGCGGGCGAGGCGTTCGGCTCCGTCGAGGAACCCGACGGAGCGTTCGAGACGGACGTGCGCCTCGGCAGAGAACGCGGGCAGCAGGACCCGCCGCGCGGTCTGGCCGGGGGTGTCGAGGAGGCCGCTCAGGAAGACCAGGGCGAGCAGGCCCCAGAACGGGAGTCCGATCGTGAGCGCGAGGACGGGGATGGCGAGAACGGTCACCCCGCTGATCAGGTCGGCGAGGATGCTGGCGCGCCGGTAGCCGATCCGGTCGACGACGACCCCGCCGAGGGGGCCGCCGATGATGACCGGCGCCGTCGCGAAGAATGCCGCGGTGCCGACCTCGATCCCCGTTCCGCCCGTCGCGAGCACATAGAACGGAACCGCAAAGAGAGTGACGACGTTCCCGGTCTGAGACACGACGTGCGCCGCGAGCAGTGCGGTGAGAGACCGCAGCGCGCGGGTGGTCGCGACGGTCTTCGTCACGGGGTTCGGTAGGCCTGGTACACCAGGCTGACCCGCTCGGAGCCGTCCGCTTCGGTGTGGGCGGCGCTGAGTGCCAGGAACTTCTCGGTGATGACCTCGAGATCCTTCCGCAGCTCCGCGAGCTCGGCGACCGTGAGGCGCAGCCCTCGGTCGGAACTGGGGGCTGCACGCACCCAGTCCACGGGAAGAGCGGGCACGTTGTCGAGGTAGTGCGTGAAGTTGGCGGCGTAGATCTGCACGATCGCGCGCTGGAGAGCGGTCGATGCTGCCAGTGCCGCGGGGTCGCCGAGCAGGTCCGCCGGCTCCCAGGATGTGAGCGCGTGGCTCGACCGCCACCAGCGTTCGCGGCGATCGGTGCCAACGTCCGCGGCCTCCTGGATCAAACCGATGGACGCGAGTTTGGCCAGGTGGTAGCTCACAGTGCCCGGGGCCTCGTCGACGATGTCGCCGAGCAGGGCGGCGGTCTGGGGGCCGAGCTCGCGCAGGAGGCCGAGCAGACGCAGCCGGGTCGGGTGAGCCAGGACGCGCATGGATGCTGCGCTCGTGAGGTGTGCGGTACCACCGGTTTCAGGAGACATGCCGCCACGCTATCTCCACAACAACTATTGCGCAATAACTGTTGTGTTATTTGTTGGGGACGGGGAGTCGTGCCCTGAGGTGCAGACGGTCAGTCGGCGGAGGCGGAGGCGGAGGCGGAGGCGGAGGCGGAGGCGGCGGTGAGTGCGGTGCGATAGCGGTCGGTGACGACGGCGACGAGAAGCGGGCTCGCCAGCTCGGTGGGGAGGAGCAGGGGCGCCGTGACGGCATCCGCTCCTGCCTTCTCGACCAGCCGTTGGAAGAAGCCAGGGGCCAGCAGATAACTGCTCACCACGACCCGACGGCCGGGCCGCAGGATCCGCTCGATCGTGATGGCGCACGCGAGGCGTGGGCGCGCGGCGGACAGGAAACCGAGGGCGACATGGCGTCCGGCGGCGAGGGACAGCCGCTCGGCGACGACGCGGCACGCGGCGACTGCGCGGGCGTCGCTCGAGCCCGCGACCGCGAGCACGAGCGAGTCGTCGGCGTGGAGTGCGACCTCGTCGAGTCGTTCGCGGAGGAGCTCGATGAGGCGGTCGTCGGGTCCGAGCGCCTCGGTCAGGATGACCGAACGCGCGGAGGCCTCGGTTTCGCCGGTCACGGCATCGGTGAGATCGACGTAGACGTGGTATCCGGCGGACAGCAGCAACGGGACCACGACGGCCGGCACACCGGCCGGGAGCGTCGCCAGCGTCGAGGGTGCGTCAGGCTGCTGGACGTCGACATAGCCGAGGGCGGTGAGGAGCTCGGGTTCCGCCAGGGTCACGGCAGCCATGAGCCCGGCGACGGCCGCCTGCCCGGCCGCGGACGAGGTGCCATGGGCGATGCCGACGAGGGCGGGAGTAGTTGAGGCCGTCACCCCTCTATTCTGCACGCGCAGGCCGTTCGCGTGGCGACCGGTTGCCCGGTTCGGTTCGCTGCTTCCCTGTCCCGCCCGGTCGTGCTCGTCAGTCCGTGCCCGTGCTCGTCAGTCCGTGTCCGTGGTCGCGGCGGCCCCGGGCCCGAGGGGCCGGTTGCCGACGAAGATCCCGCCGGGATCGAGCCTGCGCTTGACGTTCGCGAGGCGCTCGAGCGATTCAGGAGGGAAACTGAAGGTCAGATCCTGGCCGGCGGTGAGGAAGGTCGGGAGGGTCAGGCCGAGGGTGCTCCCCTCGAGCGCCCGGCGGAGCGGACCGAACACGGCCTCCGGGTCGGCGGGCCGCTGTTCCTTGAGGAACGAACCGGCGAAGGCCAGGAAACGTGCGTCGAGACGGCCGGCGACCGCCGCCGCATCCGCCCCCTGCTCGGCAATGGCACCGCCGAGGGCACGCAGGCCGAGAACGGTCAGGCCCGCAGGAGTGGCCTCCTGGAAGGCCCGCGCGAGGGCGCCGAGGCCCGCTTCGTCTCCACCGGCGAAGGACGTGATCGCGGCCGTCCACTCGATTGTGGCGGCCGGTTCGGTCGGTTCGGCCGCGACCTCGGCGAGGTGCCCGATCGTGAACGGCCGGGTCTCGTCGGCGAGCACCGGTGCGCCTGCGAGCAGCGGTGCGAGGAGGGGCGCGGCGTCCTCAGCGGTTCCGACGAAGACCACCTCGGCGCTCGCGATCGTCTGGCCGCGGAGCGGCGCGGGCACCTGTTCGATGTCGGGCAGATTGGTCAGGCCGAAGAAGATACTCAACTCGGGCGGGGCATCCGCCATGATCGCCGCAACGCTACCGAAGACGGTCCCTGCGGCGGATGCGGGGAAGACGATCGTTCCGCCGAAGAGGTCGGGAGCCGAATACAGGTCGATCTCGAGCGTGGTGACGATGCCGAACAGCCCGCCGCCGCCGCGCAGCGCCCACAGCAGTTCCGGATCGCTGTCCGCGGTGACCCGGCGCGGCTCACCGCCTGCATCGACGAGTTCGACCGCACGGATGCTGCGGGCCGCGATCCCGCGCCAGCGGCTGAACCAGGAGTGACCGCCCCCGAGGACGTGACCTGCGACGCTCACATCGGGATTGGACCCGGCGAGCGCCACGAGCCCGGAACCATCGAGGCGGCTCAGCAGGGCACCCCAGGACACGCCGGAGCCGACCCTGGCCACGCGTCGTTTCTGATCGATCACGATCTCGTCGAACGCGCTCGTGCGGGCGAGGATGCATCCGGCGAGGTCGCCGCTCGGGCCGTGTCCGCGCGGCTGCACCACCACCCGGTGCCCGTCGGCGCGGGCGGCGGCGAGGATCCGCCGCAGGTCCTCCGGCCCGGCCGGGTACGCGACGGCGACCGGCCGTTGGTCGATCGCGAGGTTCCAGGGGGCGCGGGCACTGTCCCAGTCATCGTCGTATGCACGGACGAGCCTGCCGTCCATGGCCTCCGCGAGGTCGGTGAGCGCGCGGTCGGACGGAGATTCAGGTGTCATCATTCCTCCACAACGAGTCGGAAACGCGTACACGGCCGAGTCTCGGCCTATCCCGCCTCGCAGCCAACCCCGCGACTGAAACCGCGGCCGACCCGGTGTCGATGGCACGCTCGCGCCCGGAGGCAGGGTCCCGCGCTTAGGGTAGAGACATGGCAGAACGCACCCCGTGGTCACTCTCCGGCGCATTGCGCGGCATGTTCGCGAAGAAGACGATCGACGCCGACACCTGGGACGACCTCGAGGACGCACTCATCCAGGCCGACTTCGGCCCCCAGATCACCGAGGACATCGTCGCTGACCTGCGCGCCAAGGTCGCCAGGTACCACACGACAGACCCGGCCGACCTGCAGCGGATGCTGCGCGAAGGCCTCGAGGAACGCCTCTCCCGGCTCGACTCGACCCTCAACCTCAGCGCGCGCCCCGCCGTCGTGCTCGTCGTCGGCGTGAACGGCGTCGGGAAGACCACCACGATCGGCAAGTTCGCCAAGTTCCTGCGCGTCTATGACCGCAGCGTGCTGATCGGGGCTGCGGACACGTTCCGGGCCGCCGCTGTCGAGCAGCTCGCCACCTGGGCCGAACGCGCGGGCGCCGAGATCGTGAAGCCGCAGGCCCAGGGCCAGGACCCGGCATCCGTCGCCTTTCAGACCGTGGAGCGCGCGATCGCGACCGGCACCGAGATCGTGATCATCGACACAGCCGGCCGCCTGCAGACCAAGGGCGGCCTGATGGACGAGCTGACCAAGATCCGTCGCGTCATCGAGAAGCAGACGCCGATCGCCGAGGTGCTGCTCGTGCTCGATGCGACCACCGGCCAGAACGGGCTGGCCCAGGCCGAGGCGTTCATCGAGCACGCCGGGGTCACCGGGCTTGTGCTCACGAAGCTCGACGGGTCCGCCAAGGGCGGATTCGTGCTCGCGGTGCAGGAGAAGACCGGTATTCCGATCAAGCTCGTCGGCCAGGGCGAGGGCATCAACGACCTCACCGGATTCACCCCGCACGTCTTCGCGCAAAAACTCGTCGGATAGGACGACCATGACCATCGAACACGATTTCTTCGGAATCCTCGGCAGCGACGACGAAGGCGAGATCTACTGGTCGGATTCGGCGGAACTGGGCGACCAGGACATCGAGATCGACCTCAGCTCGCCCGATGAGTCCTCGGTTTCCGTCGAGGCGCTCGACATCGCGGCGTTCATGATCAATTCCCTCGAAGACCTCGACTCGCAGGCCCGCGAATCGCTCGTCGCCGAACTCAGCGCCGAGGGGTCCGTCACCGCGCTCTACATCAACCAGTGCCTCGAGGAACTCGATGAGGAGGTCATCGACGACGCCCTCATCTGGGACTCCGGCGACAAGCAGATCGACTTCCTCCGCTCCATCCAGCTGCAGCGGATCGGCTTCCACCCGCACCACATCAAGAACGACGAGCACTTCGCGGTGCTCGACTATTCGATCAGCCCCACCGAGACCGACGCCCTGATCGTCGTGACGCTCGACGTGCACGGCGACACGATCGTGATCTCGCTCGACAGCTGAGGATTCGAGACCGGGCAACACCGGTTAAAGTAGAACCACAATGGCTACTTTTGGAAACCTCTCAGATCGCCTGGCCGAGACGTTCAAGAATCTCCGCACCAAGGGCAAGCTCAGTGCGGCGGATGTCGACGGCACCGTGCGCGAGATCCGTCGCGCCCTCCTCGACGCCGACGTCGCCCTCGACGTCGTCAAGGACTTCACCGCGCAGGTGCGCGAGCGCGCCCTCGGCGACGAGGTCAGCAAGGCGCTCAACCCGGCCCAGCAGGTCGTGCAGATCGTCAACGAGGAACTCATCCGCATCCTCGGCGGCCAGCAGCGCCGCCTCGAGTTCGCGAAGAAGCCGCCGACCATCATCATGCTCGCCGGCCTTCAGGGCGCGGGCAAGACGACCCTCGCCGGCAAGCTGGCGAAGTGGCTCGCCAAGGACGGGCACACCCCGATCCTCGTCGCCGCCGACCTCCAGCGTCCGAATGCCGTCACCCAGCTCCAGGTCGTGGGGCAGCAGGCCGGCGTGCCCGTGTACGCACCAGAACCGGGCAATGGCGTCGGCAATCCCGTCACGGTCGCCCGCGACGGCGTGAAGTTCGCCCAGCAGAAGCTCCACGACGTGGTCATCGTCGACACGGCCGGCCGCCTCGGCGTCGACGCCGAGATGATGAAGCAGGCCGCAGACATCCGCCGGGCCATCGACCCCGACGAGGTCCTCTTCGTGATCGACGCGATGATCGGCCAGGACGCCGTCGCGACCGCGAAGGCGTTCCAGGACGGCGTCGACTTCACCGGCGTCGTGCTGACCAAGCTCGATGGTGACGCCCGCGGTGGAGCAGCCCTCTCGGTCGCCTCGATGACGGGACGCCCGATCATGTTCGCGTCGACGGGTGAGAGCCTCGACGACTTCGAGCCCTTCCACCCCGACCGGATGGCGAGCCGGATCCTCGACCTCGGTGACATCCTCACCCTGATCGAACAGGCCCAGGGCGCCTTCGACGAGGACGAGGCGCGCAAGCTCGCCGAGAAGTTCCAGACCGACACCTTCACCCTCGACGACTTCCTCGGCCAGATGCAGCAGCTGCGCAACATGGGCTCGATCAAGAAGATGATGAGCATGCTCCCGGGCGCCGGGGCCATGAAGCAGCAGCTCGAGAATTTCGACGAGCGCGAGATCGTGCGCACAGAGGCCATCATCCAGTCGATGACCAAGGCCGAGCGCACCACCCCGAAACTCCTGAACGGATCACGCAGGCTGCGCATCGCGCGGGGCTCCGGCTCGAGCGTGACCGAGGTGAACCAGCTCGTGCAGCGCTTCGAGCAGGCCGCGAAGATGATGAAGACCGTCGCCCGAGGTGGAATGCCGAACATCCCCGGCATGGGGCCGATGCCCGGCCTCGGCGGTGGGCGCGGCAAGCCCCGGCAGGCGAAGAAGAAGGGCTCGAAGTCGGGCAACCCGGCCAAGCGTGCCGCGGAGAACCTCGCGATCGCGTCCGGTGAGAAGCCGGCGGGCGCCGGCGCTGAGGCACCGACCGGCGGCGGCACCGGTTTCGGCCTCGGCGGCCGCAAGCCGGCAGTCGCCGGCAAGCCCGGCGGTCCCACCGACGAGGAGATGGCCGCCCTGCAGAAGATGCTCGGCCGCTAACCGTACCGCTCCGTGTACCTTTCCGGTCGAGAGTGACCGCTCAGCGGGTAACTCTCGACCGGACAGGTATACCTCGGGCGTTTAGGCTGGGCGCATGACACTCACGAAGCCCGGTCCCGTCCGCACCGGCGCGCAGGTGGCGCCCCAGCACGCCGAGTACACGAAGATCCGCGACACCGTCGCAGAGGTCGAAGCACTCGGCACCGATGTCGCCTTCAACTGGGACCACTTCTTCCCGCTTTCCGGTGACCCGGACGGGCTGCACTTCGAATCCTGGACGATCCTCGCCGCGTGGGCTGAGCAGACCTCCCGGATCGAGATCGGCGCCCTCGTCAACTGCAACAGCTACCGCAACCCCGACCTGCAGGCCGACATGGCCCGCACGATCGACCACATCAGCGGCGGCCGCTTCATCTTCGGCACCGGCTCCGGCTGGTTCGAGCGCGACTACGACGAGTACGGCTACGAGTTCGGCACCGTCGGCAGCCGGCTCGACGCCCTCGCGGAGAACCTCCCACGCATCGAGGCGCGCTGGGGCAAGCTCAACCCGCCGCCCACCCGGAAGATCCCGGTGCTGATCGGCGGAGGTGGGGAGAAGAAGACCCTGCGCATCGTCGCCAAGCACGCCGACATCTGGCATTCCTTCTCGAGCCCCGAGGTACTCGAGCACAAGCTCGGCGTCCTCGCAGACTGGTGCGCGACGGTCGGGCGCGATCCGGCCGAGATCGAGGTGTCCACGGAACTGCGCGGCCGCACGGTCGACGAGGCAGACGAGCTCTATGCGCTCGGGGCCCGCCTGTTCACGATCGGGCTCTCCGGCCCGGCGTATGACCTCGCCCCACTGACCGACTGGCTGGCCTGGCGCGACGCCAAGAACGCCGCCTAAACGGGCAAGGTGCCGCCGCGGAGTTCCGCGCTGAGCGCGGCCACGACGGCGGGCAGGCTGCCGCCGTTCGCCGCGGCGACGCGCAGCTGGCGCTGGTAGCTCGCGCCGGCATCCAGGATGCCGTTCAGCTGCAGCAGTTCGGTGAGGCAACCGAGGCGTTCCGCGGTGGGGGAGAGCACGCCGATCAGCCGGCGCACGTCGTCGGTCACGAGTCGTTCGGCGCCGCTCGAGTCGAGGATGATCTCCGCATCGAGCCCATATCGCGACGCACGCCACTTGTTCTCGCGCACGAACCACGGCTGCATGCTCGGGACCGGGCGTCCTGCGTCGAGCTCGGTGGACATCCACTCGACGAGGCACTGGATGAGCGCGGCGATCGCCCCGAGTTCGGTGGCCGTCGACACGCCGTCGCAGGCGCGAATCTCGATGGTGCCCCAGCGGGCAGAGGGGCGGATGTCCCAGCGCACCTCGGTCATGTCGTCGATGATCCCGGTTCGGGTCATGTCCTCGACATACCGTTCCCAGCTCGCCCAGTCCTCGAGGATCCAGGGCAGCCCCGCCGTCGGCAGCTGCTGGAACATCTGCGCGCGATTCGACGCATAACCGGTCTCGACGCCCGCCCAGAACGGACTGGACGCCGAGAGCGCCTGCAGGTGCGGGAGATAGCCGAGCAGGCCGTTCAGGATCGGGATGACCTTGTCGCGGTCCTCGATGCCGACGTGCACGTGGATGCCCCAGATCATCATGTTCCGGCCCCACCACTGGGTGCGGTCGATGAGCTTGTGGTACCGCTCCTTGTCCGTGACCTCCTGGTCGAACCACTGGCCGAACGGATGCGAGCCGCTGCAGATGAGGTCGACGCCCCGTGGGTCCGTGATCGCCCTGACCTCGTCGACCTGGCCGTAGACATCCGCAACGGCGCCCGCCACGGTCGTGTGAACACCGGAGACGAGCTCGACGGTGTTGAGCAGCAGCTCTCCGGTGATGTGCGGGTGCGGCGACCCGTCGGGGCCGCGCAGGGCATCGAGCACCTCGTCGGCGATGCAGACGAGGTCACCGGTCGACCGGTCGACGAGCGCGATCTCCCATTCGATGCCGATCGTCGATCGCGCTGATCGGGCGAATTCGATTCCCACGTGCGGTCCTTTGGTCGCGTGGCACCCGGCTGGGTGCTGGTCACAATCCTGACACCGATTGCAGGCGGCCTCCCGCACGAACGCGGAATCCGCTTTCGGCGGACACCCGGTGCCCGGTCGATTATCACATTGGGGCCGACATCTGACAGAATGATTAGTCGAGTTCTCCTGCGCCCGACCCTCTACTCTGACGCAGGAAAAAACCATCTTGAGCTTGTGCCGAGTGTGCCCCCACGCTCACGGCCCTCAGTTCGCCAAAAATCAAATACACAGGAGAATTGTGGCTGTCAAAATCCGTCTGAAGCGCATGGGCAAGATTCGTGCGCCGTACTACCGCATCGTTGTGGCCGACTCGCGCACCAAGCGCGACGGTCGCGTCATTGAAGAAATCGGCATCTACCACCCCACGCAGGAGCCCTCGGTCATCGAGATCAAGTCCGAGCGTGCACTGTACTGGCTCGGCGTTGGCGCCCTGCCCACCGAGCAGGTTGAGGCTCTCCTCAAGCTGACCGGCGACTGGGGCAAGTTCAAGGGTGACAAGAACGCCGTCAGCACCGTCAAGATCAAAGAGGCCAAGGTCGCTTTCGTCGCCGACGAGAAGAAGAAGCCGGTTCTCAAGCCCAAGGCTGAGAAGCCCGTTGTCAAGGAAGAGGCGCCCGTCGCCGAAGCCGCTGACGCAACAGAAGAGGACAAGGCGTAATTTTGCTCGCACCCGCGCTTGAGCACCTCGTCAAGGGAATCGTTGACCACCCGGACGATGTGCACGTTGCTGCCCAGAACTCACCGCGTGGCGAGGTGCTCGAGGTTCGCGTGAACCCCGAGGACCTCGGCCGCGTCATCGGTCGTTCCGGACGGACCGCAAAGGCCCTGCGCACCCTTGTGGCTGCCCTGGCCGATGGCAAGCGCGTGCGGGTCGACGTCGTCGACACCGATTTCTGAGCCGGCGGTGAGCCTCGTGAACGACACTCTGGTACCCAGAGCCCAGTCGCCCCGAGCCCAGCTGCGGGTTGGTCGCCTGACCAAGGCCCATGGCCTCAAGGGCGCCATCAAGCTCGAACTGTTCACGGATGACCCGGGGCGACGTTTCGTCCCGGGCGCCGTGTTCACGCTTCAGGTTCCCACCGGGTCCCCGTGGCACGGTAAGAAGATCGAGCTCGTCGAGCTCCGCTGGTACAACCAGCACGCCGTCGGCTTCTTCAAGGATGTCCCCGACCGGGAAGCGGCTGAGGCACTCGCCAAGGCCATCCTGTGGATCGACCAGGACGACGACGAAGAATCCGACGAAGAAGACGCCTGGTACGACCACCAGCTCGTCGGCCTCAAGGTCGTGCGTGACGGGGTGCAGATCGGTACCATCGGCCGTCTCGAACACCTTCCGGCCCAGGATCTCCTGATCGTCAAGACCGCGACCGGTGACGTCATGGTGCCCTTCGTGAAGGCAATCGTTCCCTCCGTCGACATCGCGACGGGTATCGTCACGATCACCCCTCCGCCCGGACTGCTCGAAGAGCTCCCCGAGGAGCCGGACGACGAGCCCGAAGCCCCGCTCGAAGCGGATGGCGCACCGCACGAACCCGACGCCGGTGCCGAGCCGGACGCCGAGCACACACCAGACCAGAACGGCGCATAGGCGCGACCGGGATCAACCCTGGGGAAGGCGCGCCGCGCCCGCTGGCTCCTCCACTCCCCACGACGCGGCAGCCCTTGCAAGGAGAACCGCCTGTGTCGTACGTCCAGCCCGACAAACTCATCGATGACATCATTCATTCGGGTGTCGTTAAATCGAACCTGACCATTAAGCAGATGATCATCCGCGGAACCCTGTCCGGGGCGATCCTGGGCGCGGCAACGGCGGTGTCCCTGACCGCGGCCGCCCAGACCGGGCTTCCCATCGTGGGCGCCGTGCTGTTCCCGGTCGGATTCGCCATTATCCTGCTGCTCGGACTCGAGCTCGTCACGGGAAGCTTCGCGCTGATCCCGCTCGCGATCCTCGAGGGACGAACGACCATTAAAAAGGGCCTCACCAATTTCGGTGTCGTCATCGCCGCCCACCTGTTCGGCGCCGTGCTCTTCGGCTTCCTCTACGTCGTCTCGATCACCTACATGGGCACCGTGACCACAGACCCGATGGTCCAGGCCATCGTGCATCTAGCCGAGCACAAGGTTCTGCCGTATGAAGCGGTCGGCCCTGGCGGAATCGTCGTCGCGATCATCAAGGCGATGCTCTGTAACTGGATGGTCGCGATCGGCACGATCATGTTCTACACGTCGAAGTCCACCGCAGGAAAGATCCTCGCGATGTGGCTTCCGGTCACGATCTTCTTCAGCCTCGGACTCGAGCACGCGATCGTGAACATGTTCGTCATCCCCGCCGGCATGATGCTCGGCGCCCCGATCAGCATCGGCCAGTGGCTGCTCTGGAACCAGATCCCCGTTCTCGTCGGCAACCTGCTCGGTGCGATCCTTTTCACCGCCCTGCCGGTGTACTTCTCGCACCGCACCCGGGTCAACCGTGCCGCCCACCTGGAAGCGAGCGCTACGACCGCGACCGACGCCGAAACCGCGGACGAGTCCGTTCCCGTCCACGCCTAGGCTTTCTTCGTGCGCATCGATATCCTCACCATCTTCCCGGAGTTCTTCTCTGTCCTCGACGTCTCCCTGCTCGGCAAGGCCAGGCAGTCCGGACTCATCGAGGTGCTCGTGCACAACCTGCGCGACCACACCCACGACCGGCACAACACCGTCGACGACACCCCGTACGGCGGCGGCGCCGGCATGGTGATGAAGCCGGAACCCTGGGGCGAGGCTCTCGACGCGATCCTCGACGAGACCACCGGCGCGCCCACTGAAGCTGGCGGCGACGCGGCAGCGGATGCCACGGCGAACGACGCAGGGCCGCTCCTGATCTTCCCGTCCCCGGCCGGCGACCTCTTCACCCAGAAGATGGCCCGCGAACTGGCCGCGGAACCGCACCTCGTCTTCGGCTGCGGGCGATACGAAGGCATCGACCAACGCGTCTTCGACCACTTCGCCTCCCGCGGGCGCGTCAGGCTGGTCAGCCTCGGCGACTATGTGCTCAACGGGGGAGAGGTCGCGGTGATGGCCATGATCGAGGCCGTCGGCCGGCTCATCCCCGGCATGGTCGGCAACCCGGAGAGCCTCGTCGAGGAGTCCCACGAGGACGGACTCCTCGAATACCCGAGCTACACCAAGCCGTCCAGCTGGCGCGGTCTCGACGTACCCCCGGTGCTCCTGAGCGGCAACCACGGTGCCATCGCGACGTGGCGCCACGACCAGCAGCTCGAGCGCACCATGCGGGTCCGGCCCGACCTTCTGCCTCCAGCGAACGCAGAGCCAGCCGAAGGCGTCCGCGAGTAGTCTGGCTTCGTGTTCCTACGCAGGGTCTTCTATCGCTGGCAATTCCTTGCCGTGCTCGTGCTTCCGGCGTGGCTCCTGATCGGCGCGTCCCTCTTCAAGTCGAGCGGATGGGCCGTGCTCGGCAGCTTCTTCGGCGGCATCGTGCTCGGCCTCGGCCTGCTGGCCGTCGCCCTGCTCTTCTTCGCCCGCACCGAGGTGCGGCTGGAGCGGGCGGTGTCCTGGCGTGACGTCGGCGTGCTCACCCTGTGGCACGCCCTGATCGTGGCCTCCGGCTTCACGGCGGGTGCGAGCTGGCTGCCGTTCCTGGTCGTGCTCGTCGGGCTCGCAGCCTTCTGGTTCGCCATCTGGGAGCTCTTCGCGAGTGCCAGGAGCCGGATGCAGGCGATGATCGTGCTGATCGACGAGACCGCCAGAGGTGGCGCCCCGACCGAACCGGCCGCGGGAGAGCATTCGTCGCCCATCGGCTTCGAACCCACCCCGGACCCGTCGGTCATCGTCGTGCGGGAGAAGCCGAAAGACACCTAGCCGGCCCGGTTTTGCCGGAGGCGCGGATCGTGACATAATCAGCGATTGTGCCGTAGCATGCCTCTGCCACAGGGGAGCTGCACCGTTCGGCACGGTCTTAACCTCATCAGTCGTCGCCCAGCACGTGTGTGCGCGGGCGACCTCAGCCGTCTTCGTCCTGTGGCGGATACAGAGAGCGAACAAATATGCATATTCTCGACCAGGTGGATGCCCCATCACTCCGGAAGGACATCCCGGCGTTCCGCGCCGGCGATACCGTCAAGGTTCACGTCAACATCGTTGAAGGCGCACGCTCGCGCGTGCAGGTCTTCCAGGGTGTCGTCATCGGCCGTTCCGGCGAAGGCGTCCGCGAAACGTTCTGCGTTCGCAAGGTCAGCTTCCAGGTCGGCGTCGAGCGTACCTTCCCGGTGCACTCCCCGGTTATCGACCACATTGAGGTCGTCACCCGCGGAGACGTGCGTCGCGCGAAGCTGTACTACCTGCGCAACCTGCGTGGCAAGAAGGCCAAGATCAAGGAAAAGCGCGACTAAGACTCGTCACACCCGATTCCCAGCCCCGGCTGCGTTTCACCCTGAGCTCCTGACCCGTACACTGGGTCAGGAGCTCAGGCGGTTTAATGACAGACAATTCTCTGCCCACGCGATCGGATCGCCTGGCATCAGAAGCACCACAGCGCGGCAAGCGCGGCGTTGCGATCTTCTTTCGCGACCTCTTGATCATTTTTGTGGTGGCGCTGCTCATCTCGTTCCTGATCAAGACCTTCCTCGTCCGGTCGTTCTACATCCCCTCGGGGTCGATGGAGAACACCCTCCTGGTCAACGACCGCATCATCGTGAACGAGCTGGAACCGAAGCTCATGCCCATCCAGCGCGGTGACGTCGTCGTGTTCCGCGATCCCGGCGGCTGGCTCCTCCCGCAGGCTGCCGTGCAGCAGAACCCCGTCGCCGCCGGCCTTGACTGGCTCCTTTCGGTCGTCGGCCTCTCCGCGCCGGACAGCAACGACCACCTGATCAAGCGCGTCATCGGACTGCCCGGGGACCACGTCAGCTGCTGCAACGCCCTCGGCCAGCTGAGCGTCAACGACGTGCCCCTCTCCGAGCCGTATGTGAACCTCCCTGCCGGGGCGAGCGCCGTATCCAAGGACAACTTCGACGTCGTCGTACCGGAGAATTCGCTCTGGGTGATGGGCGACAACCGGTACAACTCCAAGGACTCCCGGTACAACGGGGACACCCCTGGCAAGGGCTTCGTGCCGATCGACAACGTCGTCGGCCGCGCCCTCGTGATCAGCTGGCCGCTGTCGCGCTGGACCTGGCTCGACGACTACCCGGAAGTCTTCCGAGGGGTTTCCCCGGAGACGAAGTAGATGGCCGTCTGCGATCCGACCCTCGAGGTCGAGCTCGGCCTGCTCGCCGAAGGCGCGAGCTGCGTGATCGGCTGCGACGAGGTCGGACGTGGTGCCCTCGCCGGACCGGTCGGGGTCGGCGTCGCCGCGATCGACGCCACGCACGGCACGATGCCGGTCGGTCTCCGCGACTCGAAGATGCTCAGCGAGCGGCGCCGTGAGGCCCTCGCACCGCTCGCGGTCGCCTGGGTGCTGCACTCCGCGGTCGGACTCGCCTCCGCGAAGGAGGTGGACGAGATCGGCATCATCGCCGCACTCGGGCTCGCGGGCAAACGGGCCCTCGCCGAACTGTTCGCCGCCGGCGTGGACGTCCGGGGGAGCGTCGTGCTGCTCGACGGCAACGACGACTACCTCAACAAGGCCCTCGCGACGCCCCTCTCCGTGCTGACCCGGATCAAGGCCGACCAGAACTGTGCGTCCGTGTCCGCGGCATCCGTGATCGCGAAGGTGCACCGCGACCGGCTGATGATCGCAGCGGATGCGGTCACGCCCGGCTACGGGTGGGCGGGCAACAAGGGCTACGGCAGTGCGGAGCACATGGCTGCGATCGGGCGCCTCGGACCGACAGGGCTCCATCGCAAATCGTGGCTGACCATCTCAGCGTAGGATTGTCTCACCATGGAAGAAGAAGAGTTCGAAGACTACGACCGCGAGGTCGAGTTGGCCCTGTACCGCGAATATCGGGATGTCGTCGGGCAGTTCCAGTACGTCGTCGAGACGGAACGGCGCTTCTATCTGGCCAATGAGGTCGAACTCGTGCGCCGGGACACCGAGCACGACTTCTACTTCGAACTGAACATGAAGGACGTCTGGGTCTGGGACGTGTACCGGTCGGACCGTTTCGTGAAGTCCGTGCGCGTGCTGACGTTCAAGGACGTCAACGTCGAGGAACTCGCCTCGAAGGAATTCGAACTGCCCAAGGAACTCGCGCTCGACGAGTAGCCGGCTGGTCGTTCTAGCGGGGCTCGCAGACCACGACGGGGATGTCCCGGCTGGTTTTCTGCTGGTAGCCCTCGTACCCCTTGTATGCGGCGACGATCTGCGGCCAGAGTTCCGCCTTCTCCGCTGCTTCTGCCGTGCGTGCCCTCAGCTTTTTCGTCGTGCCGTGCACGGTGAGTTCGACGTCGGGGTTCGCAACGAGGTTGAGGTACCACTGCGGGTTCCGGTCGCTTCCGCCCTTCGAGGCGATCAGCACGAAGCGGTTCCGGTCGTGGATCGGGGCCGTGAGCATGGTCGTGCGGCGCTTGCCCGTCGAGCGGCCGATCGTGTGCAGTTCGACCACCGGGATCGGCCCGAACGAGGCGAGCAAACGTCCACCGGATGCCTTGAGCACGGCCCGGTGCATCAGGCTCATCGTCTTCATGCCGAGGTCGACCAACCTGTCGCGTAGTCCCATGGGTCCAGCCTAGTAACCTGCATCGGTGCCGGTGCCGGTGCCGGTGCACGCGGGAACCCGGGTTCCGCGCGGGGAACCCCGGCACTAGCGTTGGACCATGCCCCCCGCATCCGCTGCCGAGAACCACGCCGCCACGACCGCCCCAACGAACCCTGTTGGCGCGGTCGTCGACCACGCCCTCGAACTCGCACCCCTCGTCGACGGCCACAACGACTGGGCCTGGGAATGCCGGGAGAACCGCGCGTACTCGGTCGAGGGACTCGAACGGGGACTGACGACCGACACCGACATCGAGCGCCTCCGGGCCGGCCGGGTGGGCGCACAGTTCTGGTCGGTCTATGTGAGCGACGAATCCCTCGGTGCCGACGCCGTTCAGGGCACCCTCGAGCAGATCGACTGGGTCTACCGCCTCGCCGCCCGCTACCCGGACGACTTCCAGATCGCCCGCAGCGCCGCCGACGTCGAGTCGGCCAGGTCCCACGGCCGGATCGCGTCCCTCCTCGGCGCGGAGGGCGCGCACAGCCTCAACGACTCCCCGGCCGTGCTGCGGATGTTCGCGCGGCTCGGCGTGCGGTACCTCACCCTCACCCATGTGCACAACACGACCTGGGCCGACTCGGGCACCGACGAGCCCGTGCACGGCGGCCTGTCCGCGCGTGGCGTCGAGTACGTGCGGGAGATGAACCGGCTCGGCATGCTCGTCGACCTGTCCCACGTGTCCCCGGCGACCGCGCACGCGGCGCTCTCCGTGACGACGGCGCCGGTGATCTTCAGCCACAGTTCGTGCGCCGCCGTCACGGACCACCCGCGGAACGTACCGGACGACGTGCTCGAGCGCCTGCGCGACAACGACGGCGTGCTCATGCTCACCTTCGTGCCGCAGTTCCTCTCCCCGGACTTCGCCGCCTGGTTCGACGGGCCCAGGGACAGCGCCGCGCCGACGGTGACCCTCGACGAGGTCATCGCCCACATCGAGCACGCTCGCCGGGTCGCGGGCATTCGGCACATCGGGCTCGGCGGCGACTTCGACGGCACAGACGAATTCCCGGTCGGTCTCGAGGGCGTCGACGGCTACCCGGCGCTCCTGACCGAGCTCGCCGCGCGGGGCTGGACCGCCGTCGAGCTCGCCGCCCTCGCCGGGGCGAACGTACTGCGCGTGCTCCGGGCGACGGATGCCGCGTTCGCGGCAGCGGGGAACGGCACGCCGCTGCTGGTGTCGTGACCGGTCCTTTCCCGCATTGCCGGGCAAACCAGAACGGATCCCGCTCCGAATGACTGGTGTGAGTGCACCCCGACGAATGACCCGAACCGTCATGGCCCTCTGGGTGGGGTCCGTGGCCGTCGTCGTTGGACTCGTCGCCGTGATCGGTTCGGTTGGACGTGCGGTACCGGCCGAACCGATTCCGGTGACTCCTGCGGGGTCTCCGGGTACCGGTCCCGTCGTGGCGTTCTACGGGGACTCGTACACGCTCGGGACAGGGGCTTCGAGCCCCGAACACCGGTGGTCGACGCTCCTTTCCATCGAGCACGGCTGGACCGAGGTGAACCCGAGCGTGAACGGTCTCGGTTTCGTGAACCACCGGGCAGACGTGTCAGAGGACCTCGTCGACCAGGTCATCGCCGCCCGCCCCGACATCGTGATCGTGACGATGGGTCTCAACGACAACTTCTCGATGCCCGCTCGCGCCGACCGCATCCGCTCCGCCATCACGGCCGACTTCACCAGGATCAGTGAAGCGCTGCCGGTCGCACGCGTCATCGTGGTCGAGCCGTTCTGGTACACCGACGATCGACCCGGCTCGGTTCAACAGATCATCGAGTGGGTGAGCGCGGGCGCTGCGGCGATCGACGCCGTCTACATTCCCGGCGCCTCGCACTGGCTCGACGGCCACCCGGAATGGAAGGCCGGCGACGGCCTGCACCCGAACGATGAGGGGTATCGGGTGCTCGCCGATCGCATGGACGAGGCACTCAGGAGCCTCGGCATCTAGGAGTCGCCCCTCGACGGTGTACGGACTTTCCGAAGGCGAATTCCCGACTCTCCTCACCAGGCGTCGACGTCTGCCCGCTGTCCACCGGTCGACGATGGCCCCCGCGGATGCTCGCCCACCCCCGGCATCCTGTCCGTGGGAGGCACTCGTGGCACGCAAAGATGATCTGGGCAGGCTCGGTGAGGAGCACGCGGCGCGGTTCCTCACCGACGCCGGGTATACGCTCCTCGCCCGCAACTGGCGGTGCGAGCAGGGCGAAATCGACCTGATTGTCGAGCAGGACGGCGAAGTCGCCTTCGTAGAGGTGAAGACGCGCTCGGGGATCGGCTTCGGGCATCCGTTCGAGGCGATCACCGTCGTCAAGCTCGCCCGGCTCCGCCGGCTTGCGGCGGCGTGGTGCGAGCAGGCGGATGCCTGGCCGGAGCGAATCAGGATCGACGCGATCGCGGTGATCCTCGCCCCCGGCGCCGTTCCGGTGATCGAGCACCTGCCCGGAGTGTTCTAGTGAGCGTGTTCTAGTGCGTGCCGTCTGATGGGCGCAGCCTGATGGGTCTCGCCCGTACCCACGCCGTCGCCCTGCTCGGGCTGACGGGCGCGCTCGTCGAAGTCGAGGCCGACATCTCGGGTCAGCTCCCCGGCATGGTGCTGATCGGCCTGCCGGACGCCGCGCTCTCCGAAGCGACGGAGCGGGTCAGGGCCGCGGCCAAGAACTCCGGCTGCCCACTGACCCACAACAAGCTCACGATCAACCTGTCGCCGGCGGCGCTCCCGAAGCACGGTTCGGGATTCGACCTCGCGATCGCGCTCGCGTGCCTCGCCGCGGACGGGGTGGTCGCGGCCGGCTCGGTCGGCTCGGTCGTGCACATCGGCGAGCTCGCCCTCGACGGGCGCCTTCGACCAGTCCCGGGCATGCTGCCGGCGGTGATCGCGGCGTCGCGTCTCGGCCACCGAACCGTCATGGTTCCGGCCGGAAACGCCGCGGAGGCGGAACTCGTGCCCGGCATCACCGTGATCGGGGTCGCCTCCCTCCGCGAGGCGGCGATCTGGCACGGGGCGGAGCTGACGCCCGTGCCGGTCGAAACCATCGAGTGGCCCACCGAAGCCGGACCCGCCGGGAACGACGTCGTCGAAACCGGTTCGATGGACCTTGCCGACGTCATCGGCAATGAGGACGCCATCCTGGCCCTGCAGATCGCCGCAGCAGGCGGCCACCATCTCTTCATGCTCGGCCCGCCAGGCTCCGGCAAGACCATGCTCGCCGCCCGCCTGCCCGGACTCCTGCCCGACCTCGACCCGGCCGCCTCCCTCGAGGCGAGTTCGCTGCGCTCCCTCGCCGGGCGCGGACTCGGCCGGTCCCTCGTGACCCGGCCGCCGCTCGAATCGCCGCACCACACCGCGACGGCGGCGGCCATGGTCGGCGGCGGCAGTGGACAGATCCGGCCGGGTGCAGCCGCCCGCGCCTGTCACGGGGTGCTCTTCCTCGACGAGGCTCCCGAGTTCGCATCGGCCGTGCTCGACGCCCTCCGGCAGCCGCTCGAATCCGGGATGATCAGCATCCACCGCGCCAACGCCGTCGCCCACTTCCCGGCGCGGTTCCAGCTCGTGATGGCCGCGAATCCGTGCCCGTGCGGGCAGTACGGCGTCGCCGGCCTCGAGTGCTCGTGCCCGCCGAGCGCGCGCCGGCGGTACCTCGCCCGAATTTCCGGGCCGCTCCTGGACCGGATCGACATCCAACTTCACGTGAACCGGATCACGGCGGCCCAGCTGCGGCTCGCCGCCGAAGAACCGCGCCTGACGACCTCGGCTGCGCGGGAACGTGTGATCCGGGCCCGGCGCGCCGCACGGGAGCGCCTCGCCGGCACACCCTGGTCGCTCAATTCAGCGGTCCCAGGGTCCTGGCTCCGCAGCAGGCACCTGCGGCTGGACCGGGCGACGACCGCTGCGCTCGATCGAGCGCTGGAGCGCGGCGGCATCACTATGCGCGGCTATGACCGGGTGCTCCGCGTCGCCTGGTCGATCGCCGACCTCGAGGGCGCCGATCGGCCGGGTGTCGAGCAGCTCGGACAGGCGCTCTACCTGCGCACCGGCTGAAGCCGGACATCCACCGACGGAAGGACACGACGCACGATGCCATTCGAACCCGATGAGACCACCATGATCGACCTCGCGACCGGCGTGCGCGCACCCGGGGCCACCCTGACCCGGGAACTCGCGGCGGAGCTGCACGCTCGAGCGGCGTGGTCGTGCATCAGCGAACCCGGCGACGGAACTGCGGGCCTCGTTGTCGCGGCGCTCGGCGCCGTTCGCGCCCTGCGGATGATTATCGAGGCCTGGACCCACGACCATATCGCCGGGGAACTCCTGACCGCCGGGGTGGCGGAGGGTGTGATCGCTGCCGCCGGACTCGACCGCGCTCTGGAGCGCTGGCGTCCGCGGCTCGATCCCATCGTCGTCACGATTGCGATGCGGCAGGCAGCCCGATCGGGGGCACGGCTGGCGATTCCCGGTGACCCCGACTGGCCGGCCGGGCTTGAGGACCTCGGGGTACACGCCCCGCTCGCCCTCTGGTGGCGCGGCCCTGCACATGCCCTCGGCGCGTTCGCCCAGTCGATCGCCCTCGTCGGCGCCCGGGCTGCTACCCGATACGGCGAGCATGTCGCGATGGAAGCCTCTGCCGGCCTCGTCGACCGCGGATTCGCGATCGTCAGCGGCGCGGCGTACGGGATCGACGGGATGGCGCACAAAGCGGCACTCGCGAGCCGTGGTCGAACCGTGGCGTTTCTCGCCGGGGGAGTGGACCGGCCATATCCGAGCGGGCACGTCGACCTCCTCGAACGGATCGCCGGGGAGGGGGCCGTCATTTCCGAGCTCCCGTGCGGGGCCGCGCCCACCAAGTGGCGGTTCCTACAACGGAACCGGCTGATTGCGGCGACCAGCCTGGCCACCATCGTCCTGGAGGCCGGGTGGCGCTCCGGATCGCTCAACACCGCCGGGCACGCGGCCACCCTCGGGCGGCCGCTCGGCGCCGTACCCGGCCCGGTCACGTCACCGGCCTCGGCCGGGTGTCACCGGCTGATCCGCGAGTACGACGCCGTCTGCGTGACGACGGCCGCCGAAATGGCGGAACTCGTCGCGGAGCACCTGGTCCAGGTGACACTGGACTTCCCCGAATCGGAACTCGGGCTCGAGGGTTCCGGGCGCACAAGCGAACAGGTGCGGGTCTTCGACGCCCTGAGCGGGCGGTCCCCGCGTGGGATCGGCGACCTCGCCCGCCGCGCGGGCCTCTCCACCATGTCCGTGCGCGCCGCCCTCGGCGCCCTCGGGCTCGAAGGCGCCGCGCGCGAGCGAGAGACCGGCTGGGTGCGGAACGCCTGAGCCAGGCTCGGCCTGCCGCGAAACCGTCAGCCCTGGTACAGGCCCCCAGGCGTCTCCTCGCCGTCGTGGCCTGCGGCCTCGCACGCCCGCCGCACAGCCGCGAGGGAGTCGGCGACATCGGCGGCATCCGTCGATCAGTTGCTGACCGAGATGCGCAGCACCTCGCGCCCGCGCCAGACGGAACCGGACATCCACGTGGTGCCCTGGCCGAGCAACAGCTCCGTCACCCGCCGGGTGCGGGCATCGCTTCCGAAGCTCACGCACACCTGGGTGAAGACCACGTCGTTGACGACCTCGGCGCCGGGAATGCGCGCGAGGCCCTCGGCAAGCGAGCGGGCGTGACCGGCCAGGCGCTCGACGAGGTCGATCGTGCCGGATCGCCCGAGCGAGCGCAGTGCCGCCCACACCGGGATGCCCCGTGCCCGGCGGGAGAGCTCCGGCACCTTCTCGAAGGGGTCGCCCGGACCGTCCGTCGCCGGTTTCAGTAGATAGCTCGTGTGCACGCCGAACACGGACCGGACAGTCGCCGGTTTCTCGACGATCGCGATCCCGCAGTCATAGGGCACATTGAGCGTCTTGTGCGCGTCGGTCGCCCAGGAGTCGGCTCCCTCGACGCCTGCCACGAGCCCGCGGTACTTCGGGCTCGCCGCGGCCCAGAGGCCGAACGCGCCGTCCACGTGCACCCAGGCGTGGTGTTCCCGCGCCACCCGGATTGCCGTCGTCATCGGATCGAAGGCACCGGAGTGCAGGTTCCCCGCCTGCAGGCAGACGATGGCCGGACCCTCGCCGTCCTGCATCGCAGCCGCGAGGGCACGGGGATCAAGTCGGCCCTGCTCATCGGCCGCTACGGCGACGGGTTCGCCGAGGCCGAGGTACCGGAGTGCGAGGTCGATCACCGCGTGCCGCTCCTCGCCCACGAACACCCGCACGCGGGGCGAACCGGAAAGTCCGTCCCTGCTGAGATTCCAGCCCACCCGCTCGAGCACTGACTGGCGCCCGGCTGCGAGCCCGACGAAATTGGCCATCGTCGCCCCGGTGGTGAATCCGACATCCGAACCGGACGGCAGCCCGAGCAGGTCGAGCACCCACGCTCCGGCGGCCTCCTCGGCCGCGGCAGTGGCCGGCGTCGCGAAGCGCATGGCGGCATTCTGGTCCCAGGCGCTGACGAGCCAGTCTGCCGCCAGCGCTGCCGGGAGGGTGCCGCCGATCACCCAGCCGAAGAACCGACCAGACGGCATGGCCATCAGCCCGGGTTCGGCGAGGGCGGCCAGCTCGTCGACCACGGATGCCGCGGCGGTGGGGGACTCAGGCAGCGGACCGGCGAACATCCCGGAGAGGGTGTCGGCGTCGGCGCGCGGACCGACCGGGCGGGTACCGAGCGAACCAAGCCACGCGAGAGCGTGCTCCCTGGCTCGCCCAAGTGCTTCGTCGTATGCGCCGGGCTGAGCTGACATGGCGCCATGGTAGTCCGGGCCGTCCCCGGCAACCAGTGCCTGCGCGCATCGCGGGCCCGCGGCCAGGTGCCGCCCGCCGCTGGTCCGCGAGAGTGCGCTTTTGGCCCATGAAACGCGGGTTAAAGGGCCGAAAGCGCACTCTCGCGAAACAGGATACAAAGGGGTATGCCTGATTACGCGAACCCGGCCTCCGACGGCTCCGGCAGCATCAACGGCGTGCGCGCCGGAGTCACCGAAGCCGCGCACTTCGGCGATGAACGCACGACGATAACGGGGTTCCTGCAGCGTCAGCGGGACCTCGTTGCATGGAAGGTCGGCGATGCCTCCGACGTGGCTCTCCGGCCCGTCGCCACTCCGACCGGCATGACCGCGCACGGCATCGTCCGACATCTCATGAACGTGGAGCGATCCTGGCTGCGCGATGTCTTCGCCGGTGAGGAGGGTCTGAGCTTCGACTGGACCGACGCGGATCCTGACGGGGAGTTCCACGTGCCGCCCGAAGTGACCATGGCCGAGCTGCTCGCCGACTATGCGGAGGAGGCGCGCCGCTGCGACGCGATCATCGCGGCAGCGAACTCGCTCGACGTCGTCTCGGTGCGCCGCAGTTTCAGCCTGCGCTGGATCCTGATTCACCTGGTCGAGGAGACCGCACGGCACGCGGGTCACCTCGACCTGTTGCGCGAACGCGCCGACGGCAGCGTCGGAGAAGACCCGCAGGACTGATCGACGCGGCCGGGGCGCCGGGGGAGTGTCGGCGCCAGGCCCTAGTCTGGAGCGGACGAAGGGTGAGTCATGAGTGGCGTTCCAGTGGGGCAGGTTCAGTTGGGCCAGTACGGGCCGGCGAGCCACGTGATCGCGCACATCAGCGACACGCACTTCCTCGGTGCCGGTAGACCCCTCTATGGCACCGTCGACACCGACACGCCCCTGCACGAGGCCCTTGCCCAGCTGGAACGTTCGGGGCAGCCGATCGACGCCCTTATCTTCACCGGTGATATTGCCGACACCGGCGAAACGGATGCCTACCGGCGCATCCGGGACCTCGTCGAGTCCGCGGCCGACCGGCTCGGGGCCCGCGTCATCTGGGTGATGGGTAACCACGACAAACGGGCGCCCTTCCGCAGCGAACTGCTCCGCGAAACCGGGAACGGGGCATCCGCTGCCGCACCCGTCGACGCGGTGCACGACCTTGACGGACTCCGCCTGATCGCTCTCGACACGAGCGTTCCCGGCTACCACCATGGCGCGATCTCCGCCGAGCAACTGGCCTGGCTCGCCGAGGTGCTGCGCGAACCAGCCCCGCACGGCACGCTCCTCGCCCTGCATCACCCGCCGATCCCGACCATGGTTTCCCTCATGAGCCTTCTCGAACTCCGAGACCAGGCCGGCCTGGCCGAGGTCATCGCCGGAAGTGACATCCGTGGCATCCTCGGTGGGCACCTGCACTACGCCACGACCGGGCTCTTCGCCGGCATCCCCGTCTCGGTGGCCGCGGCCACCTGCTACACCATCGACCCGAGTGCGCCTGCCCGGCAACTCACGGGTGTGCGCGGCGGCCAGTCGATCAATCTCGTGCAGGTCTATCCGGAGAGCGTCGTGCATTCGCATGTCGTGCTCGGCGACTTCGACCCCGCGACGCGTTTCGACTCCGAGTTCCTGGCCCGTATCGAGGCGATGAGCCCCGACGAGCGGACCGAGGCCTTCTCACGCCAGGCGTGAGTGCGCCGGCGGGCGGCGGACGGATGCCCCTCGCAGCCCTTCTCGAGGACTTCACCGTCTACCTGGCGGCGGAGCGTGGCTTCTCGCCGAACACCGTCCGGGCCTACCGGACGGATCTCCGCGGTCTCCTCGGCTTCGCCGACGGTCGTGGGGTCGCCGATGCCGAGGGGCTGTCCCTGGACCTGCTGCGTGACTGGCTATGGGTGGCGACCCAGGCGGGTCTCTCCAAGGCGACGATCGCGCGTCGGTCCGCCTCCGCCCGCAGCTTCACAGCCTGGTTGACCCGCACGGGCGTGAGTCCGCTCGACCCGGCCGTGCGCCTGCGCTCGCCCAAACCGGGTCGAACCCTGCCCCGGGTGATCAACCGGGCGCAGATGCAGGCCCTTCTCGATCACCTCGAGCTGCGAGCCAGGGCCGGCGGTCCGCACGAGTTGCGCGACCAGGCCATCGTCGAACTGCTCTATGCTTCCGGGCTGCGCGTGTCCGAGCTCGTCGGTCTCGACGTCCCGGATGTCGATCTCTCCCAGCTCACCGTGCGCGTGACCGGCAAGGGGTCCAAGGAACGAGTCGTTCCCTTCGGCGTTCCCGCCCAGCGTGCACTCATCGCCTACCTCGAGCGCGCCCGCCCGGTGCTGCTCGCCGCAGCGGAGGAACCCGCCGGGAGCACCACGGTGGGTTCCGTCTCGAGCTCGGCAGGACGCCCCGCTGCGCTGTTCCTCGCGACCCACCGACGCCGCATCGGAGTGCGGGCCGTATACCGCCTGGTCGCAGGGCTCCTCGCCGAGATCCCCGGCAACGGTCCCGCCGGGCCGCACGCCCTGCGCCACACGGCGGCGACCCACCTGCTCGACGGCGGGGCCGACCTGCGCGCCGTGCAGGAACTTCTCGGTCACGCGAGCCTCGGCACGACCCAGATCTACACCCACGTCTCCGCGGAACGTTTGCGGCAGAGCTACCAGAACGCTCACCCGCGGGCCTGAGCAGGTCACGCGTTCCGGAGAATCGCTCGCCAGAGCAGGTTTGCACGTGCGCTTCGCCGGGAGTCCCCTCGCACCGTGAGCAGGGCGGCCGACTCTGTCGGCAGCAGCACGGCATGTGGGACGCCGCCGAGGTACCGCATCGGCGACACGTACCGGCCGGAGAGCCGCGCGCCGAGGTGCAGGCAGCCGTCGCCGCAGTGGCCACCGGTCGCCACGTGGCCGATGAGCTGGCCGCGGCGCACGGGGTCCCCTGACGCGACAAGCGCCGTGACCGGTTCCAGGCTCGAGACGAGGCCCCCGGCGTGGCTGAGGGAAATCGCGGGTCGGTCGACGACGATCTGGGCGAAGGTCACCGTGCCGTCGGCAACGGCATAGACCGGCTCGCCCGGGTGCGCGGCCAGGTCGATTCCCCTGTGCCCGTCGGCGTACTGGGTGAGAGGCGCCCGGAACCCCCGCACCACGGCATGCGGAATCGCGAGCGGCCACTCCCACGCCTCCGATCCGGTCGTCGGACCTCGCTCGGGCATCGGTTGCGGCTGCGCGCGTGGCCCGCCCTGGCCGGTCGCCGCGGGTGCGACGGCGGAACAGACCAGAATGGCGGCGACCAGGGCGCTGACGGTGCGGCTGTGAATCGACATGCCCACAGACTGGAGGTCGGGCAGGTCCGATGAGCCCACTCGCGCGGGGTGGTGCAGGGGTCGACGGGGACTCCGGCTGTTGAGGACGGGTGGCGGGGGACATCCGTTCCCCCGGACCTGGCTGGAACCGGGTTCGCCGGGTGCTAAAGTTATGGCAGCAGCGCTTCGTGCGCTGACTACGCGTGCCCATTCGGCCAACACCTCCATTCGGTCCTTACTTCCTCGGAAGCCAGGCGGCGGTGCGCCGGGCACCAGGAGTCGTGATCGACCGATCAGGACACGAACCGATTGGCGTTTTGCCGCGTATGCGGCGCGCCGGACAAGGAGTACGGCTCATGGCCGTCGTCACCATCCGCCAGCTGCTCGACAGCGGCGTGCACTTTGGACACCAGACCCGCCGCTGGAACCCGAAGATGAAGCGATTCATCTTCACGGAGCGCTCGGGCATCTACATCATCGACCTGCAGCAGTCCCTCGGCTTCGTCGACAAGGCCTATGACTTCGTCAAGGAGACCGTCGCCCACGGCGGCACGATCCTCTTCGTCGGCACCAAGAAGCAGGCGCAGGAATCGATCTCCGAGCAGGCCATCCGTGTTGGCCAGCCGTACGTCAACCAGCGCTGGCTCGGTGGCCTCCTCACCAACTTCCAGACCGTCTCCAAGCGTCTGGCCCGCATGAAAGAGCTCGAAGAGCTCGACTTCGAGGACACCGCCAAGAGCGGGTTCACGAAGAAGGAAATGCTCATCAAGAAGCGCGAGCTCGTCAAGCTGCACAAGAGCCTCGGCGGTATCCGCAACCTCACGAAGACGCCGTCCGCGCTCTGGGTTGTCGACACCAACAAGGAGCACCTCGCCATCGACGAAGCCCGCAAGCTCGGCATCCCCGTCATCGCGATCCTCGACACCAACTGCGACCCCGACGACGTGCAGTACCCGATCCCGGGCAACGACGACGCCATCCGTTCCGTCGGCCTGCTGACCCGCATCATCGCGGACGCAGCAGCCGAGGGCCTGATCCAGCGCCACGCCAAGCCGGAGGCCGAAATCGAGCCCCTCGCCGCCTGGGAAGCAGAACTGCTGAAGACCGAGGATGTCGCCGCAACCGACGCCACCCCCGAGCAGTCCTCCGCCGAGACCGTTGAGGTCGCCGACGCAACCGTCGCCGCCGAGCAGGTCGTCGAAGAAGCAGCCGACGTGGCAGCCGTTGCTGCCGTCGAAGCTCCCGCCGAAGAAACCAAGTAAGGAACCCGGTATGGCCAGCATCAGCCTGCAAGACGTCAAAGCCCTCCGTGAACGCCTCGGTACGGGCATGGTCGACACCAAGAACGCCCTCGTCGAAGCCGACGGCGACATGGAGAAGGCCGTTGAGATCCTGCGTCTCAAGGGTGCGAAGGGCAACGCCAAGCGCGCTGACCGTTCCACCTCTGAGGGCCTCGTCGCCGCCAAGGAGATCGGCACGACCGCAACGTTGATCGAGCTCGCCTGCGAGACCGACTTCGTCGCCAAGGGTGTCAAGTTCGGCGCCCTCGCCGAGAAGGTCCTGGACGCGGTTGCCGCTGCCGGTGCCACTTCGGTCGCCGAAGGCCTGGCCGCCCCCGCCGGCAGCCAGACCGTCGCCGAACTGATCGATGGCGAAGCCGCGATCATCGGTGAGAAGTTCGAGCTGCGTCGCGTCGCATCCGTCACGGGTGAGAAGTTCGCGATCTACCTGCACAAGACCAGCAAGGACCTGCCCCCGCAGGTCGGCGTCGTCCTGGGCTACTCGGGAGAGGATGCTGACACCGCACGCAGCGTCGCCCAGCACATCTCCTTCGCGAACCCGGAGTACCTGGACCGCGAGAACGTCCCCGCTGACCTCGTCGAGGCCGAGCGCCGCATCGTCACCGAGATCTCGAAGAACGAGGGCAAGCCGGAAGCGGCACTGCCCAAGATCGTCGAAGGCCGCATCCACGCCTACTTCAAGCAGGTCGCCCTGCTCGAGCAGGACTACGCGAAGGACAACAAGCAGTCCGTCGCGCAGGTGCTGAAGGATGCCGGTCTCACGGTTTCCGGATTCGCCCGCTTCAAGGTCGGCGCCTAGGCAATAGGCTCGCAGTACCAATGATGGAGACCGGCTTGCGCGAGCAGGCCGGTCTCCATTGCTGTGTCCGCCCTGAGTCGGCACGCAGTAGTTTTAGATCACGCACAACGGAAGGACCCCCAGGGCATGTCAGATTCGGGTAAGAAGCGCAGAGTCCTTCTCAAACTCTCCGGCGAAGCGTTCGGCGCAGGAAGCCTCGGCGTGAACCCGGATGTGATCAGCTCACTTGCCCGGGAAATCGCGGAGGCCGCACAGACCGTGGAGGTCGCCGTCGTCGTCGGCGGCGGGAACTTCTTCCGTGGTGCTGAACTGTCCCAGCGCGGAATGGACCGGGGCAGGGCTGACTACATGGGCATGCTCGGCACCGTGATGAACGCCCTCGCCCTCCAGGACTTTCTCGAGCAGGCCGGCGCCGAGACCCGGGTCCAGTCCGCGATCGCCATGACCCAGGTCGCCGAGCCGTACATTCCGCGCCGCGCCGAACGTCACCTCGAAAAGGGACGCGTCGTCATCTTCGGGGCCGGGGCTGGACTGCCGTACTTCTCAACCGACACGGTCGCGGCTCAGCGCGCGCTTGAAATCGGTGCCGACATCGTCCTCGTCGCCAAGAACGGCGTCGACGGCGTTTACTCGGCCGACCCGCGCACCGACCCGGACGCGGAAATGATCCGCCACCTCACCTACCAGGACGCCCTGCAGCGCGGCCTGAAGGTCGTCGACTCGACCGCCTTCAGCCTCTGCATGGACAACGGGATGCCGATGCAGGTCTTCGGAATGGCGCCGCAGGGCAATGTGACGGCCGCCATCCTCGGAGCCGATCTGGGAACCCTCGTCTCCAACTAAACTTGTCGATGTCACCTGCGGTCGAAACGGCCTCAGGTCGAAGTCACCAGGTCGAAATCACCAGGTCGAAGCCTCAACGAAGGAGTTACCGTGATCGCGGATGTTCTGTCCGATGCAAGCGTACGAATGCACAAGGCCCTCGAAGCCGCCAAAGACGATTTCGGGACCGTGCGCACCGGACGGGCGAACCCCCAGATGTTCGCAAAGATCCTGGTGAACTACTACGGAACCCAGACACCGCTCGAGCAGCTCGCGTCCCTGCAGAACCCCGAGGCACGCACGCTCCTGATCGGACCCTATGACAAGGGTGCCCTGCGCGACATCGAGCAGGCCATCCGGGACACCCCGAACCTGGACGCCAACCTCGGCAACGACGGCAACGTCATCCGGGCGACCCTTCCGGAACTCACGGCCGACCGCCGCAAGGAATACGTCAAGATCGTACGGACCAAGGCGGAAGACGCCAAGATCTCCGTGCGCAACCTGCGACGCAAGGCGAAGGACGAACTCGATGCGCTGAAGAGCGAAGTCGGTGACGACGACGTTGCCCGGGCAGAGAAGGAGCTCGAGCAGATCACGAAGACCCACGTCGACGCGATCGACACCGCGCTCAAGCACAAAGAGGCCGAACTCCTCGAGATTTAAGGGCGGAGCCAGCGTCATGACGCACGAGCCACGCGACGAAACCGGCGACACTGCACCGGTTCCTCCCAAACGACCCCATGGGGCCGGTAGCTCTGAGTTCCGGGCCCAGGTCCACGCTGCCCGCAACGACCTCGAACGGCAGATGCAGTCCACCCGCGCGGACATCGAACGCCAGGTGCAGGCGACGCGCGCGCAGCTGGACGCGACCAACGAACGGATCGCGGCCCGAACGGGTCGGAACCTGATCCTGGCGACCCTGATCGGCCTCGCGCTCGGCCTGTTCATGCTCGTGAGCCTGATCTTCATCAAAGAGCTCTTCATGGTCTGCGCCGCCGCATTCGTCGGGTTCACGGCCTTCGAACTCGCGCAGGCCCTCAGGCAGTCCGGACGCAACGTGCCGCGCATCGCGGTCGTCATCGCAGCGGTCTCCGTCGTCCCTGCGGCCTTCTACTGGGGAGCGAGCGGCCAGTTCCTCGTCACCCTCTCCGGCATCCTCTTCATCGGCCTCTGGCGGGTGTTCCTGCTGCTCAGCCCCGCCCACCGGGGGACTGCCCGCTCGGTGTTCGGTGATATCGGAGCCGGTTTCTTCATCCAGACCTACGTGGTGTTCCTCGGCAGCTTCGCCGTGCTGCTCGTCGCGCAGCCGGACGGGCAATGGTGGACCCTCGCCTTCCTGCTTCTGGTGATCTCGAACGACACCGCGGCGTATGCGAGCGGGCTGTCCTTCGGCAAGCACCGCATGGTGCCGACGATCAGCCCCAAGAAGACCTGGGAAGGCTTCGCGGGTGCCGGCCTGGCGTGTCTGATCGTCGGTGTGGTGCTGTCCCTGTTCATGATCGGGGAACCCTGGTGGTTCGGCCTGGTCTTCGGACTCGTCATCCTGCTGAGCGCCACCTTCGGCGACCTCGCGGAGTCGCTGATCAAGCGCGACCTCGGTATCAAGGACATGAGCTCCTGGCTTCCCGGCCACGGTGGCTTCCTCGACCGGATGGACTCGATTCTTCCCTCGGCGGCGGCAACGTACGCGCTGTATCTCATCTTCCGCTGACCAGCGGAAAGCACCCCCGGTGGGGGCACGCTTTCGACAGCGGCCTCCCCGTGGGGCAGAATGATCCAGTGAGCACCACATTCCCCCGGGCCGGCAAGAAGACGCTCGGCTACAACGTCACCCAGGTCGACGAGTTCCTGGCGAGCGCGCGTCGTGCGTACGACGCGACCGACGACTCCGAACCATTGACGGCCGAAAGCATCCGCCACACCGCGTTCTCGATGCAGAAGGGCGGCTACTCGTCCGCACACGTCGACGCTGCCCTCGAACGCCTCGAGGACGCATTCGCCGTGCGCGACCGCGAACGCGAGGCGGAAGCCCACGGCAAGCAGGCCTGGCTCGAGAGTGCCCGCGACCGTGCTCAGGAACTCGTGAACCGACTCGGACGGCCGGCGGGGCATCGTTTCAGCCGGGTCAGCTTCCTGAGCGTCGGGTACAACCGGGCGGATGTCGACCGGTTCGCGAACAAGCTCACCAAGTACTTCGAAGACGGCTTTCCGATCACGGCGGACGATGTGCGTTCGTCCGTTTTCCGACCGCAACGCGGCGGGTATCGGGAAATCCAGGTCGATGTCGTGCTCGACAGCGTCGTCGACGTGATGCTCGCGGTTCGGTGAATCTCGGACCGTTATCTGGCTGTTATCCGAAATCTGGGTTAGGCTCGAGAAATCGTGGGAAGACACCTAAGCGTAATTGAGTCCGGGAATACCACCACTCCGACAATTCGGAGGGCCGAGAAACCCCGACCTCGTGCCCGTGTCCTGTTCCTCTTCGCCTTCACCGCAGCCGCGGCCTTCGTGCTCGTGACCGTCGTTGATCCGTACTCCGGCGCGACGGCATCGCCGTACTACCAGTCGGCCGGCGGCCGCTTCGCAGGCCAGGCCACGCAGGTCGTCCAGGTGAACGGCTCATATTCCAACACGATCGTGCGCGAGTCATACACGGTCACCGAAAAGCCCAAGCCGGCCCCGGTCCCCGTCGTGGTCGCGGCCAAGTCGTCGAGCAAGTCGAGTTCGAGCGCTTCGGCGCCGACCGCCGCGGTGGCGAACCCCGGCTCTGCTCAGGCATACGCTGCCGGGGCCGTCGCCGCGCGCGGCTGGGGGGAGGACCAGTACAGCTGCCTCGTCGCCCTCTGGAACAAGGAATCCGGCTGGCGCGTCAACGCCGAAAACCCCAGCGGTGCATACGGTATTCCGCAGGCACTGCCCGGTTCCAAGATGGCGTCTGCAGGCGCCGACTGGGCCACGAACGCGGGCACCCAGATCGAATGGGGCCTCGGCTACATCACGGGCCGTTACGGCACTCCCTGCGGCGCCTGGGCGCACTCCGTCGACTCCGGCTGGTACTAGGGGTCCTGCTGTCGCACGGCGCGCTTCGCCGCGCCCGCCGACCCGACGTAGACTGACCCAATGCCACGCAGCAATCATCCGAGGGGTCGCAGGCGCGGTCCGGACGATGCCGGCGAGGACGACAGCCTCGACCGCATGCGGGCAGGCTGGCGTCGAACCGAGGAACGGCGCGACGGCCTCTGGACGGTTCAGCCGGTGACGGCGAGCCGGGCGACGAAGAGTTACGTCTGTCCCGGATGCAATCTCGAGATCGCACCGAAGACTCCTCACCTGGTCGCGTGGCGCGCGGACGGGCTCATGGGGGAGGCCGCCGACCTGGCGGGACGCCGGCACTGGCACAGCCACTGCTGGAGAATCAGATGATGCCGGGCGACACCGGCACGAGGGAGACACCGTGAGTTCCACCGTGGCCGAGATCCGGGGCGGCATCGAACTGCCCGCCCGCCGCGAGCACATCGAGTTGCACACGAGTGACGGCCTCACCCTCGTGGGGGAACTGGCCCTTCCGCTCGACCGCGAGCCGGTCGCGACACTCGTGACGCTGCATCCGCTGCCGACTCACGGCGGATTCATGGACTCACACATCCTGCGCAAGGCGGCAGGGCGCCTGCCTGCCCTCGCCGACCTCGCCGTGCTGCGGTTCAACACCCGGGGGACGACCTCACCACGGGGTACGAGCGGCGGAAGCTTCGACCACGGCAATGCGGAACGGCTCGACGTCGCGGCGGCAATGGCGTTCGTCGCCGAGCGGAAGCTCCCCAACCCGTGGCTGGTCGGCTGGTCCTTCGGCACCGAACTCGCGATCAAGTACGGCCTCGAGCATCCAATCGTAGGGGCGATCCTGCTGTCCCCGCCGTTGCACCGGGCGACGGATGCGGAACTGGCGGCCTGGGCGGGCAACTCGCGCCGGCTCGTGGCGATCATCCCCGAGCACGACGACTACCTGCGACCAGAAGCCGCCAGGGAACGATTCACGAGCGTCCCGGAGACCCTGTTCATCGCCGTCGACGGTGGCAAGCACCTGTGGGTAGGGGAGACCCAGACCAAGCGCATCCTCAACGAGATCGTCGCCGTCGTGAACCCGGCGGCAGCACCCCTTCCGACCGAGTGGCTCGGCTGATCGAGCTGCGAGCCCGGGTCAGAGCTCGTTCTGGCGGGGAATCACGACCTGCTTGATGATCATGATCACCGCCGCGGCGACCGGAATCGCGATGAGCGCGCCGAGGATGCCGAGGAGTGACCCGCCCGCGAGGGCCGCGACGACGACGACGGCACCGGGTACCGACACGGCGCGTCGCATGATGTTGGGGCTGAGGACATAGGCCTCGACCTGCATGTACACGATGTAGTAGATCGCCGCGACCAGTGCCGTGAGGGTCGAACTGCCGATCCCGGGGATCAGGCACGCGAGCACGATGATGACCGAACCGCTGATCGTTCCGACGAGCGGGATCAGCGACCCCAGGAAGGCGATCACGGCGAGCAGGGCGGGGAAGGGGGCGCCGATGATCGACAGGAACGTGAAGCTCAGTACGCCGTTGCATGAGGCGAGCGCGGCCTGCCCCACGACGAAGCGACCGACGGACGTCGTGATCTGCTCGCTGAGGTCGGCGAACCGCGCACGCTTCGAGGCAGGTACGAGCTGGTAGGTCGCGGTCTTCAGGCTGTGCAGCGACGCCGTGAAGTAGAGCGACAGGATCACGATGATCAGGGCACCGAACAATCCGCTGACCACGGCGAGCCCGGACTGGATGATCGCGGTGGTGATCGTCGTCACGTTGGTGCTCACGTAGTCGGTGATCGACTTCACGATCCCGGAGACGGGGAGGGCTGGAAACTGTTTCTGGATGTCCGACAGGAACGTCGACGAGTTGACGGACCTGACGAGCTCGGGAATGGCCTGCGACAGTTTCGTGATCTGGTCGACGATGATCGGGACGATGGCGAAGATGACCCCGGTGAGCACGCCGATCACCGCGATCAGCACGGCGAGGATCGCCGCCCAGCGCGGAAAGCCCTTCTTCTCGAGCCAGGACACCGAGGGGTCCAGTCCGAGCGCGATGAACAGGGCGGCACCGATGTAGGTGATGATCGTCGACAGGCTGACAATCGAGCTGAGGATCAGGATTCCCACCCCGACCCCGAGGGTTCCGATCAGCCCCAGGCGGAATGCGTTCTGGATTTTCACTCGGATCTCCTCGGGATGGCGGTGGCGTTCAATCGTCCAGTGCTGTGACCTTTTCCGCCTGCGTGAGGAGGCCTCGCAGGCTCTCGAAGTAGCCGGCGACCGAGTCGCGCTCAATCCTAATCTGGGAGAGGCGCTCCTCCGCGTCAGCGACGAGTGCGCGTGTCCGCTTCTCGGCCTCGGTGACGAGCGCGGTGGCGCGGGCTTCCGCGTCCTGAACGATCTGCTCGGCATGGGCTTCCGCGGCCAGGCGGGCCGTCTTCGCCTCTGCGCGGGCTCCGGAGTCCAGCTGCTCGTTGAGTGCCCGCAACTCGAGGGTGCGCTGGTTGGTCTCCGCGAGCTGCTTCAAGGCGTCGTCGAGGAACTTCTGGGTTTGGGCGACGGCCTCCTGGTGCCTGGCCAGGTGACCCTGCTCCGCCTCGTCGCGGCGGGCCTTGAGCTCGACGTCGAGGTCCGCGCGAGTCTGGTCGATGTCGCGGCGCAGGCGGGCCTGTTCGTGCTCTCCGCGCTTGCGCTCGGCCGTGAGCTGGTTGTCCAGGTCGATCCTGAGCTGCTCGCCGTCCGCGGTGAAGTCCGCGCGTACCTGCTCGTTCTCCCTGGCGAGGTCGGCGGCGGCCTGCTCGGCCCTCGCGGCCTGGGCGGCGCGAGCCTTCTCGAGCTCCTGGGCGAGGGCTGCGCGCTGGCGGGCGAGGTCGAGCGCGAGTTCGGTCTCGGCCTGCTCACGTTCGATGCCGAGGTCGATGCGGGCCTGGTCGATCTCGCGGGCGAGGTCCGTGCGGGCCTGTTCGACCTCCGCAGCGAGAGCCGTGTGCGTCTGCTCGGTCTCGTGGGCGAGGTCGATGGCGGCCTGCTCTGCCTCCCTGGCGCTGTTGAAGCGGGCCTGCTCGGTCTCCGCGGTGAGGTCGATCCTGGCCTGTTCGGTCTCCCTGGCCAGATCCGCGCGCTGCTGGTCGAGCTCGAGGGCGACCTCGGCCCTGGTGAGTTCGGTTTCGCGCGTCAGGCCGGCGGCGATTTCACGGGCATCCGTCGCCTCACGTTGTGCGACGACGCGCACCTCGGCTGCTTCACGTTCCGCCTCTGAGCGGATGGCGGCGACCTCGCGCTTGACCGTGGCCCGGAGCTCCGCGGCCTCTGTGGCGACGGCACCGCGGATTGCGGCTGCCTCCTGCACGGCGTCACCGGTCACCGTGGTGTAGTCGTCGTGGGCACGTGCGAGCAGGTCATCGGCTTCGGCGCGAGCATCGTCGAGGAGGCGGCTGGCCTTGACGTTCGCGTCGGAGAGGGCGCGTTCTGCCCGTTCGGTTGCTTCGCGGCGCAGGGTGTCGACCTCGCTCGCGGCGGAGGCTCGCAGGCGCTCGGCGTCGATGTCGGCCTGGGCGATCACGCGGGTGGACTGTTCCTCAGCGACCCGAAGGGTGTTCTCGAGCTTCGTGCCGAGTCCGGAGAAGGTGGGGCTGCCGACCTCTTCGATCTCAGCGTTCAGGTCGTCGATGTGCGCGGTGAGGCGCTTGATTTCCTTGTTGGCTTCCGTACCCTGGCTGTTTGCCTGGATCAGGTCACGACGCAGGCCCTGGATTGCCCTGTCGACCTCTTCTTTGTCATAACCACGGAAAACCTGGGTGAAATCAGCTTCGTCGATCGCCACGCTATCTCCTTGTATTGGAACTCTGACCCCGCATTTAGTCCGGCCAAGGGGGCCACGACAATTTTAGTGGGTTGACGCGGCGGCCGCGCGTCCCGTCTACAGGGGTCTATTAGGCAGCTTTCAGGACGAGACAGTATCGTGGAATGTCCTGTCCGCTGCTTCCCGGACCCGCTCCGGGTTCAAGCACCCGTGTGTGCGGAGCGGCTGGCGACACAGGAGGGTATCAGTGCGTTTCCTTTTTGCCATCGTGGCGCTCGTCCTAGCGGGTGTGATGATCGTGCTCGGCATTGCCCAGCGGACGGTTTTCCTCGAACCCGCGACGAGTAGCCTGAGCGCGACCATCGCCGCCGACGCTCCGTACGCCGTGATCGATTCCAGTGCCCTGACGGAGCACCCGGGCGCCCAGACCGTCACCCTCTCCGGATCCGACACCCTGTTCGCGGCATATGGCCGCACGGCGGATGTGAAGGCGTGGCTGGCCGGACACGAGTACGTCAGCATCCATTCGACCGATAAGAACGGGCCCGGCCTCGGAAGCGACACCGTCCCCGCAGACACCGATGTTCCCGCAGGCACGGCGCCGGTCGCCGCAGCGACCGTGACGAACCCGGCCGGTTCGGACCTCTGGCTGGAGGAATTCACCGGCACGAAGGAACTCACGGCGACCGTGAACCTGCCGGAAGGCATTTCGATGATCGTCGCCTCTGACGGCACCAACCCCGCGCCGTCGAAGGTGAGCATCACCTGGCCCGTGGACAACTCGACCCCCTGGGCCGGTCCGCTGATCATGGGGGGCGCCATCCTCGCCCTTGTCGGGCTCATCCTGTACCTGTGGGCACTCCTCCACCTGCGCAGGTCGCACGGCCCTCGCCGCAACCTGCCCAAGGGTCCACGGATGCCGCGACTTCCGCGCGCGCCCCGCCCCAAGTCCATCAAGGCGAGCGAGATCACCGGGCGACGGTCGATCGGGCGGTCCCTGATCGCCGTTGTTCCGATGTTCCTCGTGTCCGGACTCGTCCTCACGGGATGCTCTGCGGAATTCTGGCCGGGCAGCACCCCGACCGATGCTGCCTCCCTCAGCCCGACGCCTGACGCGAGCGGGGCGGCCGTCGTGATCAAGGACGTGCCTCCGGCCGCCGTGACGGTGCCGCAGCTCGAGCGGATCATGACCAAGATCTCCGCGGTCGCAGCGGACGGTGACAAGAACCTGAGCGCAGACATCCTCGCGACCCGATTCACCGGTCCCGCCTTCGACCAGCGCCTCGCCAACTACAAGGTGCGAGCCATCGCTCCCGACTTCCCCGCACTGGCCGCGCTCCCTGCCGGACCGCTCACGCTCTCGCTTCCGCAGCAGTCTGCGACCTGGCCTCGGGTCGTGATGACCGTCGTCCAGAACAAGGACACCCCGGATGTCGCGCCGACCGTCGTCGTGCTCCGCCAGGAGTCGGCACGGGCGAGCTACCTCGTCGAATATGCGGTGCAGCTCGAGCCCTCAGCGAAGATCCCTGACCTGGCCCCCGCCACGATCGGCGCACCCATCATCGCCCCCGACTCGAAACTGATGCTCCTGCCGCCCGATCAGGTCGCGGCCGCATACGCGGACATCCTCAGCAATGGCGAGGCGAGCCCGTCGTTCGCCCTGTTCGATGCGACAGGGGACAGCTTCCGCACCCAGATCGACGCGAACAAGGCGGACAAGAAAGCCAAGCTGCCGACGACGGCGTCGATCGAATTCGGTGCCAAGGCGAGCACAGGGCCCACGATCGCCCTCGCGACGAACGACTCGGGGAGCATCGTCGCGGTCAGCCTCGAGGAGACGGAAACCGTCAAACCCGTCGACGCCGCTGCGACGGTCAGCCCCGGTGAGGGCGCGGTCGCCAGCAAGGCGCTCTCCGGCCTCACCGCCACCGCGAAGGGCTTCAAGAACACCTACGCCGACCAGCTTCTGTTCCACGTTCCCGCCGCCGGTTCGAGCGATAAAATTGTCCTCCTTGGCTTTGCCCAGGGACTGATCTCGTCTACGGAGCTTCCATGAGCATTGTCCCCCCGTCCGCCGCCAGCATGCGCGGTGCGGTCGATCTGTCCTCCCTCCTGAACCGGCCGCCGGCACCGGCGGCCGGGGGAGCCGGCTCAGCCGGAGCTGCCGGACAGGCGGGTCAGGCCGGGGCGGTTTCGGTTCCGAGTCTCGTGTTCCAGGGAACGGACGCGAACTTCGGCGAGATCCTCGACCTGTCGGCGAACGTTCCGGTCGTCGTCGATCTGTGGTCGGCGCGCAGCGAGCAGAGCGCTGAACTGACCCTCGTCCTCACCAGGCTGATCCTCGAGTACGGCGGTCGGTTCGTGCTCGCCACGGTCGACGTGGACACGAACCCGCAGCTGACCCAGGCCTTCCAAGCCCAGTCGATCCCGACCGTCGCCGCGGTCATCGGCGGCCAGCCCGTCGCGCTCTTCAACGGCGTGATCGCGGAGGATCAGGTCCGTGCGGTCCTCCAGCGGGTGCTCGAGCTCGCGGCGGAGCACGGCGTCGTCGGGACGGCGGTCGCTCCGGAGGGAGCGGATGCGGCGACCCCGGTCGCCCCTCCGGAGCCCGAACTCCCGCCGCACCACGTCGAGGCCTACGAGGCGATCGAACGGGGCGACTACGCCGCCGCGATCGCGATCTACAAGACGGCACTCGCCAGGGATCCCAGGGACAACCTCTCCGTCGCCGGGCTCGCCCAGGTGGGGCTGCTCGCCCGGCTCCAGGGCAAGACGCTCGCGGAGATCCGTGCAGCGGCAGCGGCCGCGCCGGATGATCTCGAGGCGCAGCTCCTCGTCGCCGACCTCGATCTTTCCGGCGGGCACGTCGAGGATGCCTTCGACCGGCTCCTCACGCTCTTTCCCGCCCAGGACGCCGCGGGCAAGAACCGCATCCGCGAACGCATCCTCGACCTGTTCGAGGTCATCGGCCAGGACGACCCCAGGGTCGCCCCCACGCGCAAGCGCCTGACAATGCTGCTCTACTAGCCGGCGTAGCCCCGCGAGAGTACGAAAATGGCCCCCTCCCGACCGGGGAGGGGGCCATTTTCGTACTCTCGCGAAGTTCAGCAAGCAGCGGCGTCTAGCGGCGCAGGCGCAGCCAGACGCCGGCGAGGGCCGGCAGCGTGACGAGGGCGGATGCCGGTCGCCCTGTCCACGGTTCCTCTGTCGCCGTGACCTGGCCGAGGTTCCCCATCCCGGAACCACCGAAATTCTGCGCGTCCGTGTTCAGGATCTCGTCCCACACGCCCGCGAACGGCAGCCCCACCCGGTAACCAGTGTGCGGCTGGCCGGCGAAGTTGAACACACACGCGATCGGCGTGCCCGAGTCGTCCCAGCGGAGGAACGAGACGACGTTCTGCGCGGCGGCCCCTCCGTCGAGCAACTCGAACCCGGCAGGGTCGGTGTCGCGTTCCCAGAGCGCCGCGTTGCCCCGGTAGACCCGGTTCAGCTCGCCGACGAGGGTGAACAGTCCGCGATGGGGGGACTGGTCGAGCAGCCACCAGTCGAGGCCACGGGATTCGCTCCATTCCTGGAGCTGGCCGAATTCCTGGCCCATGAACAGGAGCTGCTTGCCCGGGTGAGCCCACATGAACGACAGGTACACCCGCACGTTCGCGAGCTTCTGCCAGTCGTCTCCCGGCATCCGGGCGACGAGGGAGCCCTTGCCGTGCACGACCTCGTCGTGGCTGATCGGCAGGAGGAAGTTCTCGCTGAACGCGTAGACGAAGGAGAAGGTGATCTCGTTGTGGTGGCACGAGCGGTACATCGGGTCGATGCTCGTGTACTCGAGCGAGTCGTGCATCCAGCCCATGTTCCATTTGAAGCCGAAACCCAGTCCGCCGCGACTGGTCGGAGCCGTGACGCCGCCCCAGTTGGTGGATTCCTCGGCGATCATGACCGTGCCGGGGTTGCGCTTGTACGCCGTCGCGGTGACCTCCTGCAGGAGGCTGATCGCCTCGAGGTTCTCGTTTCCGCCGTAGATGTTCGGCTCCCACTGGCCGTCCTCGCGGGAGTAGTCGAGGTACAGCATCGACGCGACCGCGTCCACGCGGAGACCGTCGATGTGGAACTCCTCGAGCCAGTAGAGCGCGTTCGCGACGAGGAAGTTCCGCACCTGGGTCTGGCCGAAGTCGAAGACGTAGGTTCCCCAGTCCATCTGCTCACCGCGGCGGGGATCCGCGTGCTCGTACAGCGCCTGGCCGTCGAAACGGGCGAGGGCGAAGTCATCCTTGGGGAAGTGCCCGGGCACCCAGTCCATGATCACGCCGATGCCCGACTGGTGCAGCCGGTCGATCAGGTAGCGCAGGTCGTCCGGGTGGCCGAACCTGCTGGTCGGGGCGTAGTAGCCGGTGACCTGGTAGCCCCACGACCCGCCGAACGGATGCTCGGCGAGCGGCATGAACTCGACATGCGTATAGGCGAGCTCGTGCAGGTAGTCGATCAGCTGGTCGGCGAGGTCCCGGTAGCCGAGCCCGGGCCGCCACGACCCGACGTGCATCTCGTAGATGCTCATCGGCCGTTTGTGGGCCTGGGTCCTGGCCCGCTCGGCGAGCCATTCCGCATCCGCCCACTCGTAGTGCGTCTCGCCGATGACCGACGCGGTCATCGGGGGCACCTCGGTGTACCTGGCCATCGGGTCAGCCTTGCGCACCCACTCGCCGGACTGGGCGAGAAGTTCGAACTTGTAGTTCGACCCTGGGTGCAGGCCGGGGACGAAGAGCTCCCAGACGCCCGTGCTGCCCATGTTGCGCATGGCATGCAGGATGCCGCTCCAGGAATTGAAATCACCGATCACTCGCACGGCCTGCGCGTGCGGAGCCCACACCGAGAAGGACGTGCCTGCGACCAGACCGGCCGTTTCGTCGGTCGGGAGAGGAGCGACGGTTGTGCCGGAATGATAGTGGGCTCCGAGTACGTCCCAGAGTCGCTCGTGCCTGCCCTCGCCGATGAGGTGCAGGTCGAGTTCGCCGAGAGTCGGCAGGAAGCGGTACGGGTCGTCGACGATCCAGGTGGGGGCGTCCGGATACCGGGCCTCGAGCTCGTATGCCTGGAGGCCGACGGTGCTCACGCCCTGCCAGACTCCGTAGCCGATGTGCACGAGCTCGATGTGGGCGCCGGACTCGAGGATCGCGAAGACCTCGCTCGCGAGCGGGCGCAGCGCACGGATGACGGTGAGCGGGTCCGCGATCGTCGTCCCCCCGATCAGGTGCTGCCCGAGGATCTCGTGGGGGTTGTAGTAGCGGGCTTCGGCGATCGCCTGCAGGATGCCCGGGGGAACCACCGGCACGGTGGCGGGGCGTGGGGTCTTTGGCGTCATCGTGCTGCTCCTCTGACGTGCAGGATGTGTACCGGTTCGGCAGCGGCATCCAGTCGCACGAAGTTGTCTGCTGTCCAGGTCCAGATGGCACCGGTGATCAGTTCCTCGACCTCGAAGACCGTGCCGGGCTCGAGCCCGAAACGGGTCACGTCGAGGCGCACCATGGTCTCGCGCACCGAATGCGGGTCGACATTCACGACGACGATGATCGCGTCACTTGTCCCTGTGCCGGTGTGTGCCGCATCGAGGTACTTGCTGTACACGAGCACCGCGCCGTCGTCACTCGTGTGCAGGTCGAGGTTCCGCAGCTGGCCGAGTGCGGGATGGGCGCGGCGGATGGCATTGAGCAACGAGACGTACGGCGCGAGGGACTCGCCTGCCGCTTCCGCGGCCGCAAAATCGCGCGGGCGGTACTCGTACTTCTCGTTGTCGATGTTCTCCTCGGCGCCGGGGCGCGGCACGCTCTCGAAGAGCTCGAAACCGGCGTACATGCCCCAGGTCGGGGCGGCTGTCGCGGCGAGGGCCGCCCGGATCTTGAAGGCGGCGTGTCCGCCGACCTGGAGGAACTCGGAGAGGATGTCCGGGGTGTTCACGAAGAGGTTCGGGCGGTAGAAGTCCGCCGTCGTCGTCGCGAGGCCGTGGAAGAACTCCTCGAGCTCGGTCTTCGTGTTGCGCCAGGTGAAATAGCTGTACGACTGCTGGAATCCGACCTTGCCGAGCGCCTGCATGAGCGCAGGGCGCGTGAACGCCTCGGCGAGGAAGATCACGTCGGGGTTCTCTTCGGTGACCCGGTTGATCAGCCACTCCCAGAAATCGAGGGGCTTGGTGTGCGGGTTGTCGACGCGGAAGATCCGCACGCCGAGACCCATCCAGTAGCGCACGATCCGCAGCACCTCGGCACGGATGCCGGCTGGATCGTTGTCGAAATTGATCGGGTAGATGTCCTGGTACTTCTTCGGCGGGTTCTCGGCGTAGGCGATGCTGCCGTCCGGGAGGGTGGTGAACCACTCAGGGTGCTCGGTCACCCAGGGGTGGTCCGGCGAGGCCTGCAGTGCGAGGTCGAGGGCGACCTCGAGGTCGTTCTCCGCTGCTGCGGCGAGGAAGTGCCGGAAGTCGTCGACGGTGCCGAGGTCCGGGTGGATGGCGTCGTGGCCGCCGTCCTCCGATCCGATCGCCCAGGGCGAGCCGGGGTCGTTCGGTCCGGCGTTGAGGGTGTTGTTCGGGCCCTTGCGGTACGAACGGCCGATCGGGTGGATCGGTGGGAGGTAGAGCACATCGAAGCCCATCGCGGCGACGCCGGGGAGGCGGTCCTCTGCGGTGCGGAACGTTCCACTCTGCCAGGAGTGGTCCGCGCGCTGCACGGCGCCCTCTGAGCGGGGGAAGAACTCGTACCAGGAGCCGACGCCGGCCCGGGTGCGCTCCACGCGCACGGCGCGCTGTGCCGATGTCGACGACAGTCCTGCGAGTGGGCGTGCGGTGATGAAAGCGTTGAGCGAGGGGGTGTCCAGCAGGGCGAGGCGATCGTCGACCGAGATGCCCGGGTTGGTGAGGTCCGCTGCGGCGTGCGCGAAAACGCGACGCTCGGCGGCCGGACGGCGCTTGTCCGTTCCGGCCGCAGCGAGGAGCACGGAACCCTCGAGGAACGTCAGCTCGATGTCGATCCCGGCGGGGACCTTGATCTCGGCGGTGTGGCGCCACGTGGCCCACCCATCGGCCCAAGCGCGCACCCGGTACTGCCAGATGCCCTGCCTTCCAAGTGTGACGAGGGCTGTCCACCTGTCGGTGCCCGGGGCCCCCGGGTGCATCGGATGCTCGGACCGGTTCCCCTCGGGATCCGTCAGGAGCAGGGTGACCCCGATCAGGTCGTGACCCTCACGGAATGCCGTGGCCCCGAAGGGGACGGCCTCGCCGACGAAGGCCTTCGCCGGCCACAGATTGTCGGCCAGCTGGGGTGCGAGGTCGAGGATCGGAATGCGTGAGATGCGCGTCGGCTCCTCCTTGCCTCGCTTGCCTTGACCCGCAGGGGGAGCCAGGTCCGTGCCGGCGTCGGCGCCTGCCACGGATTCGGGAACAACATTTGCACGTTTAGCTGTCTTTGCCACAAGATGACCGTAGCGCGAATTGTGCGGTTTCCGGGGGAGGAACGGGACAGAGACCTGCCAGCGCCTCTAGGCTGGGACGCGTGAAGGCGATCCGTAAATTTACAGTCCGCACCGTCGTGCCCGAGGCTCTAGCAGCCCTCGATGAGCTTGCCGGTAACCTGCGCTGGTCCTGGCACGAGCCGACCCGCCAACTCTTCGAACACATCTCACCAGAGTTGTGGCGCGAGATCGGTACTGATCCCGTTGCCTTGCTCGGCGCCGTCGATCCGGCCCGGCTCGTGGCGCTCGCCGCAGACCACGAATACGTCTCCTGGGTCAACTCGATCAGGGACGGGCTGCGCTCCTATCTGCAGGAACCGCGCTGGTACCAGGGCCTCGAGGGTGACAAGCCCGCGTCGATCGCCTACTTCTCCCCGGAGTTCGGCATCGCCGCCGCGCTCCCGCAGTACTCCGGCGGCCTCGGGATCCTCGCGGGTGACCACCTGAAGAGCGCCTCGGACCTGGGCGTCCCTCTCATCGGCGTCGGCCTGTTCTACCGGGCAGGCTACTTCAGCCAGGCGATCTCCCCGGACGGCTGGCAGATCGAGAGCTACCCCCTGCTCGATCCCGACGGACTGCCCCTGTCCGTGCTGCGCCGTGCCGACGGCTCCGCCGTGCAGGTCTCGCTCGCCCTCCCCGACAACCGCACCCTGCACGCCCGCGTCTGGCAGGCGAACGTCGGCCGCATCCGCCTGCTCATGCTCGATACGGACATTCCCGAGAACGCGGACGACCTGCGCCTCGTCACGGACCGGCTCTACGGCGGCGGCGGCGAGCACCGGCTGCTGCAGGAATTGCTCCTCGGCATCGGCGGCGCCCGCGCCGTGAAGGTCTGGAGCGCCCTCAACAACCGGCCGGAACCCGAGGTATTCCACACCAACGAGGGCCATGCCGGGTTCCTCGGCCTCGAACGCATCTCGAGCCTGATCGGTGACGGACTGAGCTTCGCCGAGGCCCTGCAGGTCGCGCGGGCGGGAACGGTGTTCACGACCCACACACCCGTCGCCGCGGGAATCGACCGGTTCGAGCGCAGCCTCGTGCAGCGGTACTTCGAGACCGACCTCCTCCCCGGTGTCGGCGTCGACGAGCTCCTCGCCCTCGGCGCGGAGAACTATCCGGGCGGGTCTCCCGACGTCTTCAACATGGCGCTGATGGGCCTGCGGCTCGGCCAGCGCGCCAACGGCGTCTCCAAGCTGCACGGCGAGGTCAGCCGACGGATGTTCAAGGGACTCTGGCCGGGCTTCGACGCCGAGGACGTGCCGATCGATTCGATCACCAACGGCGTGCACGCCCCGACCTGGACGGACCCCTCGCTGCTTCACCTCGCCGAGGACCGCCTCGGCACGAGCGATACCTCTGAGGCCGACTGGGCCTCGCCCGCGATCACCGACGACGACCTCTGGGCCGTGCGCGGCACGATGCGTCTGCAGTTCGTCGAGGACGCCCGCCGGCGCATCGCCGCGGCCTGGCTCGTGCAGAACCCGGGCGGGATCGTGCCGGCATGGATCGGCCAGGTCTTCGATCCGACGGTGCTCACGATCGGGTTCGCCCGCCGCGTCCCGACGTACAAGCGGCTGACCCTGATGCTGCACGACCCCGAGCGGCTCCGTGCCCTGCTGCTGCACCCGGAGCACCCGATCCAGATCGTGATCGCCGGCAAGTCGCACCCCGCGGACGAAGAGGGCAAGCGCCTCATCCAGAAGGTCGTGCAGTTCGCGGCCGACCCGGAGCTGCGCACCCGCATCGCGTTCCTGCCCGACTACAACATCGGCATGGCGCAGCTGATGTACCCCGGCACGGATGTCTGGCTCAACAATCCGCTGCGTCCCCTGGAGGCCTGTGGCACCTCGGGAATGAAGGCGGCACTCAACGGAGCGCTGAACCTCTCGATCCTCGACGGCTGGTGGCCTGAGTACTACGACGGAAAGAACGGCTGGGCGATCCCGTCGGCTGATGCCGCAGGCGACTCCGCCGAGCGGGACCGGATCGAAGCCGACGCGCTCTACGAGCTCATCGAACACCATGTCGCTCCCCGCTTCTACGACCGCAACGGCGACGGTGTTCCCGAACGCTGGGTCGCCTCGATCCGGCACACCCTCGCCACCCTCTCCCCGGAACTCAACGCCGGCCGGATGGTGCGCCAGTACGTGCAGAAGCTCTACCGCCCGGCCGGGGCCGCCGAGGCACGCCTGTCCGCGAACAACTACCGTGCTGCGCGCGAACTCGCCGTGTGGAAGGGGCGCATCGTCGCCAAGTGGCCGGGCGTCTCCGTCGCCCACGTCGAGTCCGGCGGGGTCGCCGCCGTTCCCAAGGTCGGCGACGAACTGCACCTGCGTGCCCATGTGCAGCTCAACGGGCTCGACCCCGCGGATGTCACCGTCGAGGTCGTCTACGGGAAGAGCCTGGCCAACGACGAGCTGAGCGGCGTGCACACCCTCGCGCTCGAGGCGGTCGTCGACCCGGATGCCGCGGACGGTTCCGACTCGCCAGAGCAGGGCGGTGCGACCCTCTTCACTGGGACGGTCGCGCTCGACCGCGGCGGCGCGTTCGGGTACACGGTGCGCGTCGTCCCGAAGAACGACCTGCTGGTGAGCTCGGCAGAGATGGGCCTGATCGCCGTAGCCGGCTAGCGCGCGATAGGGGCGGTGAGGGCGTCGGTGGCGGCGAGGAGGTCCGCCGGCGCCAGCTCGATGTCGAACCCGCGGCGGCCGCCGGACACGAACACGGTGTCGTACAGCAGGGCGGTCTCGTCGACGACGGTCACCAGGCGGGTCTTCTGCCCGACCGGGCTGATGCCGCCGAGCACATAGCCGGTCTTCCGCTCGGCGAGTTTCGGGTCGGCCATCACGGCCTTCTTGGTCCCGGCCGCGTGCGCCAGGGCTTTGAGGTCGAGCTGGCCGGCGACCGGCACGACGGCGACGACGAGCGTGCCATCGGCATCCGCCAGCAGGGTCTTGAACACCCTGGCCGGGTCGAGCCCGAGTTTTGCAGCGGCCTCGAGGCCGTACCCCGTCGCCGACGGGTCGTGGTCGTAGGCGTGCGGCGTGAACCGGATGCCCGCGTGCGTGAGCGCGACGGTCGCGGGCGTCCCACCGGCGCCGTCGTGCTTCTTCACCACTGCGACTCCTCTGCGACCGAGCCGGACTAGCTCGCCCGGAACAACTGCATCGACGCACCCGGCACGAGCAGCCGGGTGCCGGGGATGTGCTCGATGACCGCGTCGCTCAGGTCGTCGTGACTCGAATCCCAGAGCAGCGAATACGAGGAGACGCCGGCGTGCTCTGGCAGCGTCACCGTCACGTCGCGCTCGCGGCCCTGCACGATGAGGAGGATCCGGTTGAACTCCTCGAACTCGGGCGTCGACGCCGCGAGGTATTGCAGGGTGCGCTCCTTCGGGGAGTGCCAGTTGTCCTCCGACATCGACTTGCCCTCGATGTTGTACCAGTCCATCTCGCTCGCGCTCAGGGTGGTTTCGCCGGAGCGGCCGAACCACACCGGGCGGAGGGCCGGGTTGTCACGACGCAGCTGGAGCAGCTTCTTCGTGACACGGTGCAGGTCGATCTGCCAGTCGTCGAGGTCCCAGTTCAGCCAGGTCAGCTCGCTGTCGTGGCAATACGCGTTGTTGTTGCCGCGCTGGCTGCGACCGAATTCGTCGCCGGCCGTCAGCATCGGGACGCCCGCGGAGAGCAGAAGCGTGCCGAGGAGGTTGCGCATCGCCTTGCGCCGGGTCGCGAGGATGCCGCGGTCGCGCGTGGGTCCCTCGGCCCCGTGGTTGAAGGAGTTGTTGCTGTCGGTGCCGTCGCGGTTGGACTCGCCGTTTCCGACGTTGTGCTTGACGTTGTACGCGGTCAGGTCGGCCATTGTGAAGCCGTCGTGCGCCGTGATGAAGTTCAGCGACGCGAGCGGGCCGCGTTCGAGGGAGAAGGTGTTCGCGGAGCCGGCCAGCCGGGTCGCGAAGCGGCCGATGCCGCTCCCGGAGTGGCCGTCCCTGGCCGCCGCGATGTCGGTGAGCCAGAACGAGCGCATCCGGTCACGGTAACGGTCGTTCCACTCCGTCCAGCCGTCCGGGAAATTGCCGGTCTGCCAGCCGCCCATGCCCACGTCCCACGGCTCGGCGACGAGCTTGACGCCGGCGAGTTCCGGATCGGACTGGATGGATTTGATCAGGGGATGGTCGCGCTGGAACTCCACGTTGTCCCCGCGGCTCAGCGTCGCGGCGAGGTCGAAACGGAAGCCGTCGATCTGCACGTCGTTCGCCCAGTACTTGAGAGAGTCGAGCACGAGTCGGCGCGGCACCTCGTTGGAGACGTTGAGGGTGTTGCCGCAGCCGGTCACGTCGATGTAGCCGCCCGCATCGTTCTGGCGGTAGTAGGTAGCGTTGTCGATGCCGCGGAGGCTGCTCGCGGGGCCGCCGGGACCCTCCTCGGCGGTGTGGTTGTAGACGACGTCGAGGATCACCTCGAGGCCGGCCTCGTGCAGGAGCTTGACCATTCCCTTGAACTCGCGCAGCACGGCTTCCGGACCTGCCGACTGGGACGCCATGGTCGCATAGTCGGCGTGCGGGGTGAAGAAGTTGAAGGTGTTGTAACCCCAGTAGTTGGTGAGACCCTGCTTGAGCAGGCGCTGTTCGGAAACGAACGCCTGCACGGGGAGGAGCTCGACCGAGGTGACGCCGAGTTCCTTGAGATAGGTGATCGTCGATTCGTGCGCCAGGCCTGCGTAGGTGCCGCGGAGGTCGGCGGGAATGGCCGGGTTGAGCTTGCTGATGCCCCGCACGTGCGCCTCATAGACGACGGTGTGGTCGAGCGCGATCTTCGGCTTCACCGAACCGGCCCAGTCGAAGGCGTCGTCGACGACGGAGGACTGCCACTGCTCAGGGCCGACCCTGACGAGGCCTCGAGAATAGGGCTCGACCATGGTCTTCTCGGGGTGGAACGAATTCGTGGATGCGGCAGGCCCCGAGACGCGGATGCCGTAGTGGCGGCCCGCGGACAGGGTGCGACTGCGACCGGACCAGACATTGTCCGCGTCGCGGGTCATCGGCACGGTCTTGACGATCCAGTTCGGGTCCGTGGCGTCGAAGATGCAGAGGTCCATGGCCTCGGCGTTCTGCGACCAGACACGGAGTTCGCCGACCCCGGCTGAAAGCCGCACGCCGAGGTTGTGCAGGGGATCGGCGTGAGTCATGCGTTCTAGAGTAATGAGTACGGAGACTGGCCGTGACCACCGGCGCACGCTCAGCCAGCCGAAAACCGAGCGGAAGAGGGTATTTTGTCGATTTATCTCGACCACGCCGCGACGACGCCGATGCTGCCAGCGGCCATCGAGGCATACGTCGACGCCATGAGCGTCGTCGGAAACCCCGCCTCCATCCACAGCCAGGGCCAGAATGCCAAGCGGATGCTCGAGGAAGCCCGCGAGACCGTGGCACGGAGTGTGGGCTGCGATCCGATCGAGGTCGTGTTCACCGGGGGAGGCACCGAGGCGATCAACCTCGCCCTCAAGGGCCTGTTCTGGGCACGCGCCCCGCGCAGGCGCATCCTCGTCCCCGGCGGCGAGCACCACGCGACCATGGACACCGTCGAGTGGCTCGAAAACCACGACGGCGCAGAACCCGGATGGCTTCCGCTCGACAGGGCAGGCCGGGTCGACCCGGCCCGGGTGGCGGATGCCCTCGGGACCGGCGCAGAGGATGTCGCACTGCTCAGCCTGCTTGCCGCGAACAACGAAGTCGGCACCCTGCAGCCCGTCGCCGAGATCGGCGAGATCGCCGCCGTCCACGGGATCCCGGTGCATATCGACGCCGTGTCCGCGTACGGCCAGGTGCCGATCGACTTCCGCGCGCTCAGCGGCGCGGGCCGCACCGGTGCCTCCGGCGGCGCCGGAGGTTCCGCGGGCGGCATCGTCGCCCTCAGCCTCTCCGCCCACAAGATCGGCGGGCCGGTCGGCATCGGAGCACTCGTGCTGTCGCGCCGGGCCAGTATCGTCCCGCTGATCCACGGCGGCGGCCAGCAACGCCAGGTGCGGAGCGGTACCCAGGACGTCGCAGCGGCGGTCGCGTTCGCGGCCGCGGCATCCGCCCTCGGCGACCTGCCCGCCCGCAACGTGCACCTGAGGGCGCTCCGCGACCGGCTGATCGCGGGCGTGCGCGCCGTCGTGCCCACCGCGGTGCTCAACGGTGCGGCACCCGACGGGCCGGATGAGCAGCGCCTGCCCGGCAACGCCCACTTCACCTTCCCCGGCTGCGAGGGGGAGTCGCTGCTCTTCCTGCTCGACGCCGCCGGAATCTCCGTATCGACCGGATCGGCGTGCCAGGCCGGCATCCCGGAACCCTCGCACGTGCTGCGTGCCATGGGCCGCAGCGAGGCGGAGGCCCGCAGCGCCCTGCGGATCACCCTCGGCCGCGATTCGACAGGGGCCGACGTCGACGCCTTCCTCGCCGCGCTGCCGGCAGCGCACGCCCAGGCCAGCCGCGCCGGCATGAACGACCGCGTGCCCACCCGCTGACCTCCCGGGCTCGACGTGCCCGAGCCGCATTGGCCAAACCGGGCCGTCCGATTACACTTGCCCGGTGAAGGTTTTGGCAGCAATGAGTGGCGGGGTCGACTCCGCGGTGGCGGCGGCGCGCGCGGTGGAGGCGGGGCACGAGGTCGTCGGCGTGCACCTCGCCCTGAGCCGCATGCCCGGAACCCTGCGCACCGGCAGCCGCGGCTGCTGCACCATCGAGGACTCGATGGACGCCCAGCGGGCCGCGAACATCATCGGCATCCCGTACTACGTCTGGGACTTCTCCGAGCGGTTCAAGCTCGACGTCGTCGACGACTTCATCGCCGAATACGCCGCCGGCCGCACCCCGAATCCCTGCATGCGCTGCAACGAGCGCATCAAGTTCGCCGCCCTGCTCGACAAGGCGATTGACCTCGGCTTCGACGCCGTCTGCACCGGCCACTATGCGAGCATCCAGACGGATGCCGCGGGGAACCGCGAACTGCACCGCGCGAGCGCCTGGGCGAAAGACCAGTCCTACGTGCTCGGTGTGCTGACCGCCGAGCAGCTCGCGCACTCGATGTTCCCGCTCGGCGAGACGCCGTCCAAGGCCGAGGTGCGTGCGGAGGCCGCCGAGCGCGGCTTCTCGGTCGCGACCAAGCCGGACTCCTACGACATCTGCTTCATTCCTGACGGCGACACCCGCGGCTGGCTCGCCGAGCGCATCCCTGCATCCGCAGGCGACATCCTCGACCGCGAGGGCAACACCCTCGGCAGGCACGAGGGTGCCGCCGCGTTCACCGTCGGCCAGCGCAAGGGCCTCCAGATCGGCACGCCGGCCGCGGACGGCAAGCCGCGATTCGTGCTCGAGGTGCGCCCGATCACGAACACTGTCGTCGTCGGCCCGAAGGAGGCGCTCGCGATCGGCCTCATCGCCGGCTCGAAGTTCACCTGGACCGGCCTGGCGCCGGAGCACCCCGGGATCGCCTTCGACTGCGACGTGCAGATCCGCGCGCACGCCGACCCGGTGCCCGCCGTTGCGCAGGTCGTGAGCGTCCCGATTCCGGCTGGCGCAGACTCGGCCGGCGCGGGAGCAACCGACGCAGGAGCAATCGAACTCGTGATCACGCCGCGCGAGCCCCTGACGGGCGTCGCCCCCGGCCAGACCGCGGTGCTCTACGTCGGCACCCGGGTGCTCGGCCAGTGCACGATCGACCGCACCGTGAGCGCCGTACCCGTGCCATCGGCTGCCGTTGAACCAGCCCCGGTCGCCGTTCCCGCCGCCCGTGCCTGACGCCGCGAGCGCCGCGCCCGACGACTCCACGCCGCCGGAGCTCCAGCGGGCCGCCGCCGAGGTCGCCGACCTCACCGCGAGCATCATCGACGCCAGGGACGCATACTACGAGCGCAACGAGGTCGTCATCTCCGACGCCGACTATGACGCGCTCGTCCGCCGGCTCGCGGTTCTCGAGGGTGAGTTTCCCGAGCTCGCGAGCCAGGACAGCCCCACCCAGACCGTCGGAGGCCGCGCCGAGACGAGCCTGTTCGCGCCCGTGCAGCACGCCGAGCGGATGCTGAGCCTCGACAACGTCTTCTCGGTCGAGGAATTCGAGGCGTGGGCCGCCAAGGTCGAGCGGGACGCCGGCCGCCCCGTCCACTACCTGTGCGAACTCAAGATCGACGGCCTCGCGATCAACCTCCGCTACGAGGACGGCGTGCTCGTCACCGCGGCGACCCGCGGCGACGGCGTCGTCGGCGAGGACGTCACCGAGAACATCCACTGGGTGCCCGGCATCCCCGAGCGACTGTCCGGCACCGGGCATCCGCCGCTGATGGAGGTACGCGGCGAGGTCTTCTTCCCCGTCGTCGCCTTCGCGGATCTCAATGCCCAGCAGGTCGCCGCCGGGGAACGTCCCTTCGCCAACCCGCGCAACGCCGCGGCCGGCTCGCTGCGCCAGAAGGCGGAGGGCAAGAGCCAGGAGGCCCTGCGCCTGATGCGCGCGAGGCTTGGCCGGCTGCGGATGCTCGTGCACGGCATCGGGGCCTGGGCCGATCCGCAGGCCGACGCCCAGTCCGCGGTCTACGGACTCCTGGCCGGCTGGGGACTGCCGACGAGCAGCTACTTCCGCGTCGAACCGGACGCGAGCGGGGCATCCGCCTTCATCGCGTACTACGGAGAGCACCGGGCGAGTGTGTCCCACGAGATCGACGGCATCGTGATCAAGGTCGACGAACTCGCCCTGCACGCCGAACTGGGCGCAACGAGCCGGGCGCCACGCTGGGCGATCGCATACAAGTACCCGCCGGAACAGGTGAACACCAAGCTGCTCGACATCGTCGTGAGCGTCGGCCGCACCGGCCGTGCCACCCCCTTCGCCGTGATGCAGAAGGTGCGGGTCGCGGGCTCCGAGGTGCGGCAGGCCACCCTGCACAACCAGGACGTCGTCAAGGCCAAGGGCGTGCTGATCGGCGATACCGTCGTGCTGCGGAAGGCCGGCGACGTGATCCCCGAGATTCTCGGCCCGGTCGTCGAACTGCGCGACGGCAGCGAACGCGCGTTCGTGATGCCGGCGAACTGTCCGGAGTGCGGCACCCCGCTCGCGCCGGCCAAGGAGGGCGACATCGACCTGCGCTGCCCGAACGCGCGCAGCTGCCCGGCCCAGGTGCGCGGGCGGGTCGAGCACATCGGTTCCCGCGGCGCGCTCGACATCGAGGTGCTCGGCGAGGTGGCCGCGGCCGCCCTCACCCAGCCGACCGTGCCGATCGAGCCGCCGCTGCGCACGGAAGCCGGCCTCTTCGACCTCACCCTCGACGACCTGACCCCGATCGAGGTGGTCGTGCGCGATGCCGAGACCGGGCTGCCCCGCGAGGAGGCGGACGGCACGAACCGGCTGCGCACCCCGTTCCGGCGGAACCCGACGGCTGCCGAGAAGCGGGCGGGCCTCACCGGTCCGCAGCCGTCCTCGAGTGCGATCAAGCTGCTCGCCGAGATCGAACTCGCCAAGACCAAACCGCTCTGGCGCCTGCTGGTGTCGCTCAACATCCGTCACGTAGGTCCGGTCGCCGCGCGCGCCCTCGCAGGCCACTTCGGCAGCCTCGACGGGATCCGAGCGGCGACGCGGGACGAGCTCGCCGAGGTCGACGGCGTCGGTGGCATCATCGCAGACGCCATCATCGACTGGTTCGAGGTGGACTGGCACCGCGACATCGTGGACCAGTGGACCACCGCCGGGGTGCAGTTCCGGACGCCGGACCACCCGGGACCGGGCGCTGCCGCGGCCGCCGGGGGAGTGCTCGCCGGGCTCACCGTCGTCGCGACGGGGTCGATCGAGGGCTACACCAGGGAAGAAGCCCAGGAGGCGATCATCTCCGCTGGCGGAAAGAGCGCGTCGAGCGTGTCGAAGAACACCGACTTCGTGGCCGCCGGACCGGGCGCAGGTTCCAAGCTCACCAAGGCGGAGGCCCTCGGGCTGCGTATCCTCGACGCAGCGCAATTCCGGCTCCTCGTCACCGGAGGCCCCGCCGCGCTCGACGTGGCTGATGGCGCCGTCGCCGACGTGACCGGCGCCGACGTGACAGACGGTACGGTCACCGCACCGACCGACTGACGGGGCCGGATCGGTCACCGGTCAGTCCGGTTCGGGAGCCGTGCGGTGATCGACCCAGCCGAGGACCATCCGGTTGAAGAGTCCGACGTTCTCGATGCTCCAGACGTGGTGCATGCCGGGAGCGATCCAGGTGAGTGTCTGCGGGAGCCTGATGCGCAGTTCGGGAAAGCTGCGCCGCACCAGGCGGGACTCCTTCTCTCCAGCGACGGCGAGGAGCGGACCCCGGTAATCGCCGAGCGAATCCGGGCAGCCGCCCCGGTTGACGTCCGCGAACACGCGTGCCGCGTTGTCTGCCCGGATGCCCAGGCCGTGGTCGACGAACAGGTCGACGGCGTCGGCAGGCAATCCGAACGCCTTCGCCTGCGCCTTCCAGTACCAGGCCCTGTCCCACAGTCGCAGCTGGAGGGTGTTGAGGAACCGGGCAGCTCCATGGATGCCGGTCACGGGTGCGCCCGAGATCAGACAGGACTGGATCAGCTCCGGGTGCCGGGCCATCAAGTGCACGGCGACGAGGCCGCCGAGCGAAAGCCCGATCACGTGGGCGCTCCCGCCCCTGGCCTGGGAGCGGATGATCTCGGCAACGTCGTCAGCGGTGCGATCCAGCGAATGCCACTCTTCCCCCGACCGGGAGCCGAAGCCCGGCAGGTCCGGTGTGAGGATGTGCCGGTCCGGCATGCCCTCGACCTGCGGCTGCCAGGACCAGGAGGCGACGGTGCCGCCGTGCAGTAACACGATCGTCTCCGAGCCAGGGGCGTCTACGCCGTGCTCGAGCGGATACCCGGTCACCGTGAAGCCGTGACCAGGACGGATTCGGTCTCGTCCAGCCAGGCGAGTTCCGCCTCGGCGTGGACGATTCCGTTGCGGAGCGTGGCCCGTCGCAGGGCCTGGCCGATGGTTTCCGGTCGCCCGGGATCCCGGGCCTCGATGGTGGTCAGGCGCGCGAGCAGCCGGCTCGCTTCCTCCCTGCGCGCTCTGAGGAGTTCGCGGACGCCGTCGATTCCGAGCGCGCCGGCGAAGAAGATGCGCATCAGGAAGGACTCGTGCGGGGTCTCAGGTTCCAGCGGCGCCCTGAGCGCGGCATCGAGGGCCGCGTGACCCGCCGGGGTGATCCGGTGTTCGCGCCGATCGGGCTTGCCGTCCTGGGCGATGACCGTGACCTCGGCGAGTCCGTCAGCGACCAGACGGCTGAGCGTGCGATAGATCTGGGACTGGTCCGCAGACCAGAAATGAATGACGGATGCCTCGATCCTCTTATTGAGGTCGTACCCGGAGAGGGGCGAGAGCTCGAGCATCCCGAGCAAAGCAATGGTCAGTGACATGCCTATATAAGACCACGCATATATGCCCGCGCGCAATACCCGGTTTCACTGCCCGAATATTTGCACCCGGACCGGGGACAAAGTTCATCCCCAACGGGCGCATTCTTCGATACTCTAAAAGTGCAGGGTGTGCACTTGATACCGTGCCGATCCACCGCTCGGTGTTCGTGAGGGGACGTACCCAGGTTTGCTGTTAGGCGCGGCAATTCTTCTTGCATCCTCGCTGGTATTCAATGGGGCCAGCGAGGCCTTTCAGGTGCACGAATACGCGGTCGTGTCGAGCGACACCGACCTGGGACTGCAGCCCCTCGGCCTCGAACCGGTCGTGTCGATCGACGGAGACGTCAACTCCCTCCGCTTCCTGCGCGGGTCGAGCCTCCTCGCCGGGCTTGCCCGGCTCTCGGTCGCAGACATCTCGAGCTTCGTGCTGGACTTCCCCGAACAGCTCGACTCCCTCCTCGCGGTTCCGCCGGCCGCGACAGAGGTCACCGGCTGGTGGACGTCCCTCGGCGGCACCGAACGCTCCTCCCTCATCGCCGCGGCACCCCGCCTCGTCGGCAACCTCGAGGGCATCCCGTTCCGGGAGCGTGGCCGGGCGAACGCCCGATACCTGAACGAGAGCATCACCGAGACCCAGCAGCGCCTCGCGGGCACGCTGAGCGACGACGACCGCACGAGCGCCACCCACGAGCTCGCCGTCCTCGACCAGGTGCGCACCGCACTCAGGCAAGCCGACGCGGGGCCGCGCCGCTCCCTGATCCTGCTCGACAGCACGGGCGGCGGTCGCGCGGCCATCGCGCTCGGCAATCCCGACACCGCCGACTACGTCGGCTTCCTCGTTCCCGGAATGAACTACACCGTCGAGGCCGAGATCGTGCACTGGACGGACACGGCGAACGACCTGTACATGGAACAGGAGAAGGTGCTTGCCGAACGCGCAGGCCAGGGCGCGGGCCAGGCGAATGCCAGCATCGCGACGGTCGCCTGGATCGGCTACGAGGTCCCCGACCTGTTCAGCGTCGGCGGCCTCGACAAGGCCATCGTCGGAGCCGACTTCCTCGAGAAGTCCTCCCTCGGCATCCGCTCGGACCGCGGGGGGCACCAGCCCTTCATCTCCGTCTACGCGCACTCCTACGGCTCGACCGTCGCGCTCACCGCCCTCGCCCGCGGCTCCTTCGATGTCGACGCCCTCGTGCTCGTCGGATCGCCGGGCAGCCAGATCCAGTCCGCGGCCAGCCTGCATGTGACGGGCGAGAACGTCTGGGTCGGCAAGGCCGACTGGGATCCGGCCGTCAACAGTGCCTTCTTCGGGAGTGACCCGGGGGCCGAATCGTACGGGGCGCATCCGCTCGGGGTCCGCGGTTCGACCGACCGGATCACCGGGGCCAGCCTCACGGCCTCGCTCGGCCACAACGCGTATTTCGAGCCAGGGAGCGAGTCGCTGCACAACATGGCGCTGATCGGAACGGACAACGCGGATTTGGTCACCAACGGCTCCGAATAGAATTGGGTATTCACCTCAACCACAATCGGAGCAACATGTCTGAAATCACGGCCGAGCAGGTTGCGCACTTGGCAAACCTCGCCCGGATCGACCTCAGCCCGGAGGAGATCACCCGCCTCACCGCCGAACTCGGCCAGATCGTGGACTCGGTGGCGAAGGTCGCCGAAGTCGCAACGCCCGAAGTTCCCGCGACGAGCCACCCGATGCCGTTGACCAACGTTTTCCGCGCCGACGTCGTCGTGCCGTCCCTGTCCGTCGAAGAAGCACTTTCCGGATCGACCGACCGCGACGGCGACAAATTCCGCGTGCCCGCGATCCTGGACGAGGAGTAACCATGACCGATCTCACCCGGCTCTCCGCCGCCGACCTGTCCATCCTCCTCACGAGCGGCGCCGTCAGCTCCGTCGAGGCGACGCAGGCCCACCTTGACCACATCGCGGCCGTCGACACCGACGTACACGCGTTCCTGCACGTGGCCGGGGCGAACGCCCTCGCCGCGGCCGCCGTCGTGGACGCCCAGCGCGCCGCCGGTGCCGTGCTCGGTCCGCTCGCGGGCGTGCCCATCGCCATCAAGGACGTGCTCGCGACGCGCGACATGCCCTCGACCGCCGGCTCGAAGATCCTCGAGGGCTGGATCCCGCCCTACGACGCCACGGTCGTGCGGCTCGTCCGCGAAGCCGGGCTGATCCCGCTCGGCAAGACCAACATGGACGAATTCGCGATGGGCTCGTCCACCGAGTTCTCCGCGTACGGCCCGACCCACAACCCCTGGGACCTCGACCGGATTCCCGGCGGCTCCGGCGGAGGATCCGCCGCAGCGGTGAGCGCGTTCGAAGCGCCCCTCGCCCTCGGCAGCGACACCGGCGGATCGATCCGCCAGCCCGCAGCCGTCACCGGATCCGTCGGAGTCAAGCCGACATACGGCGGAGTCTCCCGCTACGGTGCGATCGCCCTGGCCTCCTCGCTCGACCAGGTCGGACCGGTCAGCCGCACCGTCTACGACGCCGCGCTTCTGCACGACGTTCTCAGCGGCCACGACCCGCTCGACTCCACCTCGCTGACCGACCGCTGGCCTTCGATGGCCGCCGCCGCGATCGCGGGCCGGGTTGACGGTGCCCTCACCGGCGTCCGGATCGGTGTCGTCAAGGAGCTGTCCGGCCCCGGGTTCCAGCCCGGAGTCCTGCAGCGCTTCAACGAAACCCTCGCGATGCTCGTCGCAGCCGGCGCCGAGATCGAAGAGGTCAGTGCACCGAGCTTCGAATATGCCGTCGCCGCGTACTACCTGATCCTCCCCGCCGAGGCCTCGAGCAACCTCGCCCGCTTCGACTCGGTGCGTTTCGGCATCCGCGTGGACCCGGCAGAGGGACCGCTCACGAGCGAACGGGTCATGGCCGCGACGCGCGACGCCGGTTTCGGACCCGAGGTCAAGCGCCGGATCATCCTCGGCACCTACGCTCTGAGCGCCGGCTACTACGACGCGTACTACGGCAGCGCCCAGAAGGTGCGCACCCTGATCCAGCGCGACTTCGACGCCGCATTCGAGAAGGTCGACGTGTTGTTGTCCCCGAGCGCGCCGACCACGGCGTTCAAGTTCGGCGAGAAGATGGACGACCCGATGGCGATGTACCTCAACGACGTCACCACGATCCCGGCGAACCTCGCCGGCATCCCGGGAATGAGCCTGCCGATGGGCCTCGCGCCGGAGGACGGCCTGCCCGTCGGGCTGCAGGTCATGGCGCCCGCCAAGCAGGACGCCCGTCTGTACACCTTCGGTGCCGCCGTCGAGCAGCTGCTCGAAGCGCACTGGGGACACACCCTGCTCAGCCTTGCGCCGAAACTGGCACCCACACAAATGTTCGCGAGCGAAGGGGGAGCCGTCTGATGAAGAAGGCTGAACTGATGGATTACGACAAGGCCCTCGAACTGTTCGAGCCGGTGCTCGGCTTCGAGGTGCACGTCGAACTCAACACCAAGACCAAGATGTTCTGCGGCTGCGCCAACGAATTCGGCCAGGGTGCGAACACGAACACCTGCCCGACCTGCCTCGGACTCCCCGGCGGGCTCCCGCAGGTGAACGCGAAGGCGATCGAGTCGAGCATCCGCCTCGGGCTCGCCCTCGGCTGCGAGATCGCGGAATACTCGCGCTTCGCCCGCAAGAACTACTTCTACCCCGACACCGCGAAGAACTTCCAGACCTCCCAGTACGACGAGCCGATCGCGTTCAACGGGCAGCTCACGATCGAACTCGAGAGCGGCCGCCAGGTCACGATCGACATCGAACGCGCCCACATGGAAGACGACGCGGGCAAGCTCACCCACGTCGGCGGCGCGACCGGCCGGATCCAGGGCGCCGACTACTCGCTCGTCGACTACAACCGCGGCGGCGTGCCCCTCGTCGAGATCGTCACGCAGATGATCGAGGGCGGCGAGGCCGACTCTCCCGAGATCGGGCGCACCTACGTTGCGGCGATCCGCGAGATCGTCAAGGCGCTCGGCGTGTCCAACGCGCGGATGGAAGAGGGCAACGTGCGCTGCGACGCGAACGTGTCCCTGCGCCCGCGCGGCTCCGGAAAGCTCGGCACCCGCACGGAGACCAAGAACGTCAACTCGCTCCGCAGCGTCGAACGTGCCGTCCGTTACGAGATCCAGCGCCAGGCCGCACTCCTCGCCGCCGGCGGAACGATCACGCAGGAGACCCGGCACTGGCATGAGGACACCGGCATCACGTCCGCGGGCCGGCCCAAGTCCGACGCCGACGACTACCGCTACTTCCCGGAGCCCGACCTCGTCCCCGTCGCGCCCTCCCGCGCCTGGGTCGAAGAACTCCGCGCGACCCTGCCGGAGCCGCCCGCGGCACGCCGCAAGCGCCTCCAGGCCGACTGGGGCTTCGCCAACCTCGAGTTCCAGGACGTCGTCAACTCCGACCTGCTCGACGCTGTCGAGGCCACCGTCGCAGCCGGCGCATCCGCCCAGTCCTCCCGCAAGTGGTGGACCGGCGAGGTCGCCAGGCTCGCGAACGTCGCCGGCGTCTCCGCTGACTCCCTGGTCGAGCCGGTGCAGCTCGCCGCTCTGATCGAACTGGTCACCGCGGGAACGCTGACCGACCGCCTGGCCCGCCAGGTGCTCGAGGGCGTCATCGCCGGCGAAGGCACCCCGCTCGAAGTCGTGGAGATCCGCGGTCTTGCCGTCGTTTCCGACGACGGCCCGCTCATCGAGGCCATCGACCTCGCTCTCGCCTCCCAGCCCGACGTGCTCGCGAAGATCCGCGACGGCAAGGTCCAGGCGGCCGGCGCCGTGATCGGTGCCGTCATGAAGGCCATGCGCGGACAAGCGGATGCCGCACGGGTACGGGAACTTGTCCTCGAAAGGGCAGGAACGGCCGAGTAATGGCCCTCTGGAAGCGACGCGAGCCCGCACCGGACGGGCCCGCGAGCCGAGCCGTTTTCGGCGTCGGGATGCAGGTTCTGGTGCGGCTCGACCGGAGCCGCTACCCGGAGTCGATGGTCGAAGACCCCATCGGCGTCATCGTCGGGGCCGGGGACACCGACGGCGCAGCCCTCTACGCCCCTGTCTCCGGTCGGGAGGCGATCTGGACCGTGCAGTTCGACGAACCGTTCTACGGGCTCGACGGCTCGGGCCCGCACGAGTCAGCCCGGGTCGCCCAGACCTCCCTCGAACCGGCCCCGGAAGCGTGATTGCGATGAGCGCAGCCCAGGAACGTCCCGATTCCCCGACCGTTGAGTCCACGGCGACCCCCGCTGACATTCGTCGCTGGCGCCAGTACCTCGCCGATGAACGCGCGGAGGCCGCGGTCTACCGCGACCTCGCCTCCCGCCGGACCGGTGAGGAGAAGGAGATCCTGCTCGCCCTCGCCGAGGCGGAAGCCCGCCACGAGGCGCACTGGCGGGACCTGCTCGGCGACCAGGCCGGCCCGCCTAAACGTGGAGCGGTGCGCACCCGGTTCCTCGGGTTTCTCGCAAGACGATTCGGTTCCGTCTTCGTGCTCGCGCTCGCCCAGCGGGCGGAAGCGCGCTCGCCATACGATTCCGACGTCGACGCGACGAAGACGATGGCGGCCGACGAACGCATCCACGAGGAGGTCGTGCGGGGGCTGGCCGCCCGCGGACGCCAGCGCCTCGCCGGGTCGTTCCGCGCAGCCGTGTTCGGCATCAACGACGGCCTCGTCTCCAACCTCGCCCTCGTGCTCGGTATCGGCGCGACCGGCGTTCCCGCCGCGACCATCCTGTTCACGGGCATCGCCGGTCTGCTCGCCGGCGCCCTGTCGATGGGTGCGGGTGAGTACGTCTCGGTGCGGTCGCAGCGGGAGTTGCTCGAGGCATCCACCCCCCAGGCGACCGCGCGCACGGTGCTCTCGCACCTCGACCTCGCCGCCAACGAGCTCACCCTCGTCTACCGGGCGCAAGGCATGGCGGCGGACGAGGCCGAGGCGCAGGCGCACGAGGTGCTGCGCACGCTGACCATGGCGACCGGACCGGTTTCGGTTGCCGCCCCGGTCCAGGGCGCCGACATCGCGCACGGGGCTCTCGACCCCGCGACGGACGAGCACGAGGCGATCGGAACCGGCTGGGGTGCCGCGTCCTCGAGCTTCTGCTTCTTCGCCTCCGGCGCCATCCTCCCTGTGCTGCCCTACCTGTTCGGCCTCGAGGGGCTTGCGGCGATCGTGGTCGCGTCCGTGCTCGTCGGGCTCGCCCTCCTTGCGACGGGCGCGATCGTCGGCCTGCTTTCCGGCGGGCCGCCGCTCCGGCGTGCGCTCCGCCAGCTGCTGATCGGCTTCGCGGCAGCCGGGGTCACCTACGTGCTCGGCCTGCTCTTCGGCACCTCGCTCGGGTAGCGCCTTCGGGAGCGATCTACGGGCGGGGTGTCGGGGCTACGAGCCGCGACGGACGTTACACAGTCCATCCAGGATGAACGGAGTCTCACCGCTCGTCGGCGGTGTTGGCGTCTGCTGCCTCGGGTCTGCACCCGGTGTCGAATTCAGGAGATTCTTGGTGTCGGGTGGGATCGGCCGCACTGGTCCGCGGACCGGAGTTGCCCGCCCGGGAGGATCTCCTGAATTCGGAACCACGGGCAGGAGAATCAACCGTCTTCAGGTATGAAACTCGGAATGAGAAGCCCACAATTATGTGAGTAAGTCTCGTCTTTGTGTTCTATTCGGCGTAGAATCGGGGTATGGCAGGAGCTTCCGATCCCCAGTCACACACCCCGCAGACACCCGGTTCCGGGGCCGCGGGTGATCAGCCCACCGCAGGCGCCGAGTCGGCCCATCCGGTCGAGGTTGCCGAGGGTTTCGGGGGCGCTGAAGGGCTGGCCAGGTCGGTGCCGTCGGTGCCGTCGGTGCATGCGGATGCTGTCGCCCGGCTCGCCGAGGCGCAGGCGGTTCTCGCCGATGCCCTGGCGGCGATCCCGGTGGGGCTGCTCAGT
>NZ_SOFR01000076.1:0-78664 GCF_004402735.1 Cryobacterium sp. MDB1-18-1
GGATGCGTCCACGACGCGGGTGTATGGCGGTTCGGGTCTGGGGTTGGCGATCAGTCAGGCCCTGGTCGAGATCATGGGGGGCCGGATCGAGGTGACGAGCACCGTCGGGGTCGGCTCCACCTTCGCATTCACCATCGCCTGGCGGGAAAGCCCGTCGCCGGAGCGCCGCGTGACCGAAACGATCTCACTTGCGGGACTCCGCGCGCTGATGGTCGACGACAACGAGGCCAACCGTCGGATCCTGTCCGGTCAGCTCTCCCGGTGGGGGATGAAATGTACCGTGACCGCGACGTCCGATGAGATGATCGCGGACGCCAGGAACAGCCCTGTTCCCGATATCGCGATCCTCGACATGCAGCTGCCGGGGATGGACGGCGCTGCAGTCGCCCGGGTGCTGCAGGACCTGCCGGGATGGCAGGACACCCCGATGATCCTGCTCACGAGCATGAGCGCGACACTGAGCAAAGCGCGCAAGGCGCCGTTCGCGGCGGTCCTGACGAAGCCGGTGCGCAGCGCCCAACTGCAACGCGTCGTCATCGAAGTGCTTTCCGGCCAGGTCGCCGCGGGCTCCGAGGTGCCCGCGCGTGCGGACGCAGCTTCCGGATTGCGAATCCTCCTCGCGGAGGACAACCTCGTCAACCAGAAGGTCGCGCAGTTGATGCTCGCCAAGGGCGGTCACCGCGTGGACACCGTCAGTAACGGTCTGGAAGCCGTTCAGGCGGTCCAACTCGGCGACTTCGACGTCGTCCTGATGGACGTGCACATGCCGATCGTGGACGGGCTCGAGGCCACGCGGTTGATCCGGGTACTGGGCGACAGTATCCGCCAGCCCATGATCATCGCGCTGACGGCGAGTGTTACGGCGGAAGCGCGCCGGGCCTGTGCCGACGCGGGCATGGACCAGTACCTCAGCAAACCGATCCGGGTCGAGGAACTCGCGGAGGCCCTTGCCCTCACCAGTAGGGTGCCAGTGCCAGTGCCAGTGCCAGTGCCAGTGCCAGTGCCAGTGCCAGTGCCAGTGCCGACTCCGGTGCCGAGTCCGGAGCCGGACCTCGCGGCAGGCCTCTCCACGACGCCGGTGGCCGAGAAAGCACCGGTGCTCGATCCCGAGTTGTTCGGCTACCTCGACGAGATGGGCGCCGAGACCAAGGCCGTTCTGCTGCAACACGTCCTCGACGAAAGCGGCGGCCACCTGGCGGCCCTTCGGGCGGAGCTCGACCGCGGCAACCTGGTGCAGGCCGCGTTCATCGCCCACCGGCTGCGCGGGAGCAGCGCCACGATCGGGGCAAGCGGGCTCGCCGCCGTATGCGGGGAGATCGAAGCATCCGCCAACCATGGTGGACCGGTCACGGAGGATCACCTGGCCAGGCTGGAGGCAGTCATCGCCGAGGTGACGGCGGTGCTCACTCCCCACCTCGCGGCCACGCTCGACGCGAGGTGACCCTGCTCGCCGGGCAGCATCAACCGTCGACCGGGCAACGGTCAGAGTCTGTTCACCGGGGGTACCCGTCACTGTTACCGGCACGCCATACCGTGTGAGCAGTGGCAACATGAGCTGCCGCTCCGAGTGCTCCATCGCACAGTTTTGGGAGAATCCTCATGAAGAGACAGACCTCCGTTTTCACCTCGACCACCCTTGTGACCGCACTGGTCGCGAGCGTCATCCTCACTGGATTCGGCGGTGCCGCTCTAGCGGCCTCAGCCGATGACGGAAACGACAGGGCCCGCGCCACCAACGTCATCTACCTCCTGGGCGATGGCATGGGTCGCACCCACGTCACCGCCGCCCGCGAACGCTACTACGGCGCCGCAGGCAAGCTCGCCATGGAAACGCTGCCTGCCCAGGGCTTTGTCAGTACGTACGCCGTCGAGAAGCTCTCCGGCCAGCCGGGTGCCACCGACTTCAAGCCCAATCCGGTGACCGATTCGGCCTCTGCGGCGACGGCATGGTCGTCCGGTGTCAAGACTTACAACGCGGCCCTCGGCGTCGATGCCAAGGGTACGGTCGTTCCCACGATGATGGAACTGGCCAAGAAGGCCGGCTACCGCACCGGAAACGTCTCGACCGCTGAGATCACGGATGCCACTCCCGCCGGCCAGATGAGCCACGCCCTCGCCAGGGGATGCCAGGGTCCGGTGTACTCCGATGCGGCCTGCCAGGACCTGTCCATCACGGGGGCAGCCCTCCCGACGAGCGACGTACGGGTCACCCCCATCGCCGACCAGATCGCCCGCAACGGCACGGCCGACGTCATCCTGGGTGGCGGGCTCAGCCGTTTCGATGCCGCTGACGAGACGGCGCTCAAGGGGCAGGGCTACTCGGTCCTCGGCTCCATCACCGGCCAGTCGATCGCCACGAAAGCCGACCTGGCCGCCGCCTCCGGTGCCAAGGTCTTCGGACTCTTCAACAAGGGCAACCTGACCGTTGAGAAGACCAAGCAGGACAACCCGTCTTCGGTCCAGGCGCAGGAACCGACCCTGTCGGAGATGACGAGCAAGGCCATTGACTTGCTGCAGAAGGGCAAGAACAACGCGGACAAGAACGACCGGAGCGGAAAGGGAGGCCAGGGGTTCTACCTTCAGATTGAAGGCGCCCTGATCGACAAGCGCTCACACGCCAACGACGCCGCGCAGACCCTCGGCGAGATGAAGGCATTTGATGACGCGGTCGCCATCGTCAAGGACTTTGCCAAGCGAGACGGACACACCCTCGTCATCGTGACCGCGGACCACGAGTGCGCCGGATTCAACATCATCGAGAAGGGCACCTTCACGAACGCCGAGGCCGGGACTCCGCCGGCCAACGTCGACAGCGGGAACTCTGCGAACAACTCCACCCCGACCCGGCCGTCCAATTCCAAGGATGCCGCCCGCTCATCGGGCATCGTGAACGGTGCCGGCGCCGCAGACCCGAAGAACTTCGGACCGGCGACCTTCCGGACCCCGACGGATGCGGCGGGTGTCGTCGACGGCTCCCCGGACGCCGGACTCTGGTTGACCTATCTCTCCGGCAATCACACCGGGGCGGATGTCCCGGTGTTCGCCACGGGGCCCGGGTCGGATCAGCTCCAGGGCACGATCGATAACACGGCGCTCTTCGGGATAGTCGGGCGCGCGCTCCGAGTGGTGTAGTCGGACCTCGCATGAAGACCAGATCCGGAATCGCCGCGGCGCTGAGTGCCGTCGCCATCTGTGCGGTCGTCGGCGTTGCCGTGTATGCGGCGGCAACCGGCGCCCACAGTGACGCGCAAACGGCCGCCGCGACGCAGTTCACTCCTCAGGCGACCTTTGCAGGACTGACACCGTCGACCGGGAACCCTGAGCTTGAGAGCCTGAATCTGGTGCACCCGAGCCCGGGGACGATCGTTGCGGCGGCCGGTCCCTTCGACGACCGGTTCGTGCTCGAGGACCTCGCCTTCGACGGGGGTGCGGTATCGGGTGCCGTACGTGTGACGAGCGACGTGAGCGACGTGCTCGACCTCGAGGTGCTGGCCGGGTTCTATGACGCCGATGGTGTCCTGGTCGGCAGTGGTCGTTTCGTCCACCACCTGAGCGAGGACACCACCCACACCGAGCCGCCGATAGAACGTCAGGAGTTCACAATCGCGGTACCCGGGGATGTGTCCGGCCGGGCCGTGGCCGTGTCGATCGGGGTCCCGGTCCTCGTCAACGAATGACCCGGTGAGTCGCGGGCCGGCCTGTTCCCCGTGTGCGTTCGCAGGCCGGCCTGTTCCCCGTCATGAAGCACCCGCGCTGCACCATTCCTGGTGCGAGCATCGCGACCTCACGCGAGCCCCATTGGGATCAGACCCAGTCATCGTCGCGGAGGATCGCGTTCTTGCTGGTGAGGGGGATGGGTTTCTGGTCGGGGTCGAGTCCGGGTGGTGGGGTGAGCCAGTACTGGCAGGTGTCGTCGCGGGTGATGTGCCAGTGTTCGTTGTGGAGCCTGAGGTGGTCGGCCCGGCAGAGCAGGATTCCGTCGTCGAGGTTGGTCTCGCCGGTGTCGTCTTTCCAGTGTTGGATGTGGTGGGTTTCGGTCCAGGAGGGTGGTCGGTCGCAGCCGGGCCACATGCAGCCGCCGTCGCGAATGGCGAGGGCCACCCTTTGGGAGGGGCTGAAGGTGCGTTGCTCCCGGCCGAGGTCGACGCCGCTGCCGTGGTCGTCGAAGGTGACATCGAGGAGCCCGCTGTCGCACCGGTTCCGTTCCACCGTCTCGGCCGAGACCGTCACCGCGGTCCCCTCGATCACCCCCGGCTGGAGCGCGGGTGCCGCGGTTTCGGGGTTCGCCGCAGCGTCGGCTGTGGGTGACGGGGCCTCGGTCGGCGCGGCATCGGTGGGTGTGGTTCCCCTGGGCGCGAAACCGGCGGGTGTGGCGCTGGTGGGGCGGATGGTGACCATGCGGACGGCGGGGCTGCGACCGCCGGCGATGCGTTTCGGGTCGGCTTTCACGCCGAGTTTCATCAGGGCCAGGAACGCGTCCGCGGTGAGCTGTTCGGTGCTGCGCGGGTCGTCCTGCACCCGCTTCGCCCACGCGGCCTGCTCCTTGTCCACGAAGCGCACCCCGCCCCGGCGGGGACTGGTGATGGCGTCGTAGGTACTCATCAGGTACTCGCCGTCTTCGGGGGCGAACAGGCCGACCATGCGCACCTGCCCCGTGTGGAGTCGCCAGAACCGCAGGGACCGGTCGTCGTAGGCGGCTTTCTCGCGGGCGGCGATGCCGGCCTCATCGAGCACGTCCCGCACCCGCCGGGCGCGCTTGAACAGCTGGTCAGCGTTCACCGTGCGCGCCTCGGCGAGGAGCCGGGCCAGGGCAGTGGCGAGTTTCTCCGGGGTGATCGCCCGGTCCAGGTCGCCGAGCCCTTTCCGGAGCGAGTCTGCCTTCTCGACGCTCAGCCAGCCCTCGCGCAGGGCCCGGCCGATCGGGGCGTGCCAGGGCGGCACGGCGGCCGGCGGAACCGGCAGTTCGAGCGGCGGCAGGTCCGGGGCGGCGCCGTCGAGGGGCGGGATCTCGTCGAGCAGCCTCAGGGCCTCGGCAGCTTCCCGGGCTGCCTTCTCGGCGGCGTCGGTCTCAGAGAGCAACCGGCCGACCGCGAAGAGCTTGGCAGCGTCCCCTCTGCTCGATCCGGAGATGCTCTGCAGCAGGTCTTCCGGAGTCCGGAAGCCTTGCCGGGCCGCGAGGCCCTTCCCGCCGAGTTCGGGCCGGGACCGCCGGGCCAGGGTTGCGGCGAACCACGCCGCCTGGGTGTCCAAGGCCCGCCGGGCTCCCGCGATCAACATGTGCCCCTCGAGCACCGCTTCATCGCTGAGCGTGTCGACAGCTGCAGACGAACCGCCCAGGCCGGTGACGACATCCGCCATCGACCGCAACCCGCCGAGAACACCGCCCTGCACCCGTTCGCCATGCGGCTGATCGGGTGAAGCGGGTGACTCGGGAAGGTTGATCATGCCCCCACGCTACGACCAACCACCGACACTCTCTGAGCATGGCTCAGGTTTGTGGAAACTAACTCTGATCAGGTATCTGGTGAGGACAGGGTCGCTCGATCACCCGCCGGCTACTCGTCGTCGGCCTCGGCGCGCGGATGCCGTTTCGCGTCGGCAGGGGGGAGGTCGCCGGGCGTGCTGACTTCCTCGCCGGTCTCGGCGTTGACGGCGGTCTGGCCGGGCGGAAGGTTCGACAGGTCCGGCGCGATCATCGTCGGCATCAGCTTGGAGTCCGGCAGTCCGAATCGAGGAATCGACTCCGCTTCGGTTGTGGCGAGCACGAGGTCGTCGGACTGGCGCGGCAGGGTGCGGCCGCGGAAGAAATTCGGGTTGACCGCCCACCAGACCAGCATCACGACCACACCGAGCACCAGTGCGCCGATCCCGACGACGGCGACGGCGCCGATGCCGAAGATCGTGACGTTGTCCCCGTTATCGTCGGTGAGCCAGTCGACCGTGGCGTACTGCTGCAGCCCGTAGACGAAGGCCGCGGTCAGCATCAGGCCGCCGAGCAGTGGGAAGAGGCCCCGCATGATCACGTTCCGGAACGACGACCACATCGACCTGCGGTAATACCAGACGCACGCGAAACCGGTGAGCCCGTAGTAGAAGGCGATCATCAGGCCGACGGAACCGATCAGCGCCCCGAGCAGCTGGACACTGATCAGGGTGAAGAGCAGGTAGAACCCGATCGAAATGCCGCCCATGGCGAGGGTGGCCCAGGTCGGGGTGAGGTACCGCGGGTGGATCTTTGCGAAGCGTGCGGGCAGGGCGCGATAGACACCCATCGACAGGGCCGTGCGGGCGGTGGGCAGGATCGTGGTCTGCGTCGACGCGGAGGCCGAGGTGAGGATCGAGGCCGAGAGGAGGAGCATCGCGAGGTTGCCGAGGGTGCTGTCACCGAACAGCGCCGGCCCGATCGCGGCGAAGACGTCCGCCGAGTTCGCGTCGTTGCCGAGTCCCACACCGTCGGTGCCGACGCCCGCGAAGGCGACCGCCGCGACGGTCACGAGGGCATAGGTGCCGAGCAGGAGCAGGGTGCTGATGATGGCGGCCCGGCCAGGGGTCTTGCTCGGGTCGGCCGTCTCCTCGTTGACGGAGACGGCTGTGTCCCAGCCCCAGTAGATGAACACGGCGGTCAGCACGGCCGGGGCGATCACGCTGCCGAAGTCGAGCGTGAACGGGTTGAACCAGTCGAGCGTCGGGGTCAGCGAGTAGCTTTCCGCGCTCCCCGTGTACACGCGGATGAGCGCGAAGACGGCGAACATGATCAGCACGACAACCTCGATGCCCAGGAGCACGTACTGGATGCGGGCGGAGAGTTCGATACCGCGGTAGCAGATCCAGGTCATGATCACGATCCAGAGCACACCGGCGACCGTCGACCAGAACTGGTCGTTCGCGAGGTCGGCGACACCCGTCAGTCCGAGGTCGCCCATGAAGGTGAATGAGTAGGAACCGGCCACCTGTGCGAGGTTGGCCATCACGATGACGTCTGCGGCGATGATGCCCCAGCCACCGAGCCAGCCGGTGATCGGGCCGAACGCACGGGTGGCCCAGGTGAAGGTCGTTCCGCAGTCCGGCTCCGCCTTGTTGAGTTCCTGGTATGCGACCGCGATGAGGTACATCGGGATGAAGGCGAGCAGCACGATACCCGGCGCCTTGACGCCGGCGAGAAGGGCTCCGCCGCTCGCGACGATGAAGCCGAGGCTCGCGGCGAGGCTGTACGCGGGGGCCGTTGACGCCATTCCGACGACGACGCTCGACAGCAGGCCGAGCGCCCCGCCTTTCAGCCCCTTGCTGTCGACCTGGTCGGAACGTTTCTCGCCGGCTTGGGACGAAGCGCTATCGGTCATCGGTACTCCCCACGTGAGGGCCGACCGGGGTCGGCAACAGGGCGGAACAGGACGAACGCGGTCCCTCAGCGGTGAGCGATCGTGATTGACACCGTTCTACCCCTGTTTCCCGCGGCCCGCACCTGCCCAATGTTCCGGTTTCGCATGTTTCTGGGCCGAGGGAGGGACCCGCGATCACCAGTCGAGCAGGAATTCCTGCCACACTGCCCGACGGTCCCCGCGGGGATCCGACTCGACGCGGTCCTCCGCATCGATGATCAGGGTCAGGCGGTCCTCCTCGGTGAAGCGGGGCCAGTCGGCGTCAGGACGGCCGGTGAGCGCGAAGTGCAGCCAGTTCCGGCGCATCCGCTCGCCCGCGTTGATGAAGAGCTCGCGACCGCCGAGCACGCTCATGATCCGGGCGACCGGCAGGTCGGTCTGGTCGAACAGGGCGAAAAGCTCGATTCCGTGGGTCGCGCCGAATCCGAGCATGTGCATCAGGCGCGGCGCGAGGTCGAAGCGGTAGACGTACACCGGCGCGACCCTGGAGTGCAGCTCCCCGAGCTGCAGGCTCGGGTACCAGAACACGAAGTCGCTGCCGAAATCGACCGAGCCGCGCAGCGGTGACAACCCCGCGTACACCGCGCGCATCGCCTCGTGTGAGCTCTCCGGTGCCTGGTCGAAGATGGCGCTGATCCGGGGAGCCGAATGCGGCAGGATGTCGACCCTGCCGCGGAAGAGGGTGCCTTCCCGCTCGTTGGAGCCGATGATGAGCGGGACCCGGTGTTCGCGGCCGGCGCGGAAGGCATCGACCGGGCGTTCCGGCAGGAAGTCGCCGTCGACGACGGGCACGAGGCAGAAGGTGCCCGGGTTCGAGTCCGGGGTCCGGGTCTGCACCGCGATGACAGCCTGGGAGATCACGTCGGCGGGTGCCATGGCGAGCAGCTCGTCCGGGGCCAGGCCGACCGCTCCGGCGTCGGCTTCCGTGAGCGTCCGCAACTCCTCGACGACCTCCCCGGCCCAGGCATCCGTGAGTTCCCGCGAGAACGCGGCGTTGGACGGCGAGCTCTGGGCGATCGCGCGCGCGAAGAGCCCCTCGGCCGCCGGCGTCGCCATCAGTGTGATGACGGCGTTCCCTCCCGCCGATTCCCCGAACACGGTGACGTTGTTCGGGTTCCCGCCGAAGGCGCGGATGTTGTCCCGCACCCAGCGCAGGGCGGCGACCTGGTCGCGCAACCCGAGGTTGCTCTCAAAGGGGTGGTCCGGCGTCGAGAATCTGGTGAAGTCGATGTAGCCGAGCGCCCCCAGGCGGTAGTTGAAGCTCACGTAGACGACGCGGCCGCTGCGCACGAAGCGCTCGCCGCGGCCGGTGAAGTCCTGGGAGGACCCCACGCTGTACCCTCCGCCGTGGATGAACACCATCACCGGCAGGCCGAGCCGGCGCGGGTGCCCCGCGGCCGGGCGCATGACATTGATCGTCAGGCAATCTTCCCCTGAGGCGCTGCGCGGCCCGTGGGCCCGAAACTGCCCGCGGTGCGGTTGTGAGGCGATCTTCCCGAACCTCGAGGCGTCACGGATGCCTGCCCACGATTCCACAGGACGCGGCGCCCGGAAACGCCCGTCGCCGACCGGTGGCGCCGCATACGGGATGCCGCGCCAGGCCAGTATCCCGTCCTCGTGCACTCCGCGCACGATCCCGCCGCTGACGCGGACGTCGAGCCGGCCTCGGGGGAGCGAGACGGAGCGAAGGGGGGCTCCCAAACCGGGGCCGGGGCCTGGATGCGGTTCATCGTCGAGGGTCACTGCTGTGGACATGCGCTCCTCCTCGTGGGAATCTTCTGGAGTTGTCTTGGTCCTTCGTGTGGGTGGTGGGTCTGGGTCTGGGTCGGGGTTCTGGTGGGTTCTGGTGGGTACCGGGTTCGGTTCAGCGGTACTCGGGGTTGGGCTCGAAGCCGAAGCGCTCGCCGGAGTCCCAGTCCTTGCGGAGGTTCCCGTAGGCGGGGAAGCCGCCGTTGGCCTTCAGGATCGCCGCGAGGTGCATCAGGTTCCAGGTCATGAAGGTCGTGTTGCGGTTGGTGAAGTCGTTCAGGGGGCCGCCGGACCCGGCGTCCAGGTAACTCGGACCCGGCCCGATCTCGCCGATCCAACCGGCGTCCGCGGCCGGCGGGATCGAGTAGCCGATGTGCTGCAGGCTGTAGAGGATGTTCGACGAGCAGTGCTTCACGCCATCCTCGTTGCCGGTGATGATGGCGCCGCCGACCTTGCCGTAATAGACGTACTGGCCCTTGTCGTTGAACTCTCCGCTCATCGCGTAGAGGCGCTCGATCACGCGTTTCGTCACCGAACTGTTGTCGCCGAGCCAGATCGGGCCGCCGATCACGAGGATGTCCGCCGTCTGCACCTTGTCGAAGAGCGCCGGCCAGGCATCCGTCTTCCAGCCGTGCTTGGTCATGTCGGGATAGACGCCGGTCGCGATGTCGTGGTCGATCGCCCGGATCGTTTCGGCGTAGACGCCCTGCTCGTGCATCAGGTTCATGCTCAGGTCGATGATCGCCTGGGTATTGCTGGCTTCGGGGCTCCGCTTGAGCGTGCAATTGATGAACAGGGCACGCAGCCCGGAATAGTCGTAGGAGGCCTGGGTATTACGGCTCGGGGTCATGGCGCCAGTGTTGCACCCGCTCCGCGCACCGGCTACCCCGGGGCGCGGGTTCACTTCGTCCGGGATCCGGGGTTAGATTGCCGGGTGACTCCTCGCGAACGCCGCATCCTGATCGTCGCCGTCCTCTCCTCCTTCGTCGCGTTCCTCGACGGGTCCATCGTCAACGTCGCACTCCCCGCGATCTCCCGCGAGCTCGGCGGCGGCCTCACCCTGCAGCAGTGGGTCGTCGACGGCTACCTGCTCTCCCTCGGCGCCCTCATCCTCGTGGCCGGCTCGCTCTCGGATACCTTCGGCCGGGTGCGCGTTCTGCGGGTCGGCCTGATCTGGTTCGGGATCACTTCTCTCGCGTGCGCCGTCGCACCGTGGGGCGCCGCCCTCGTCGTCGCGCGGATCCTGCAGGGCGCTGCTGCCGCCCTTCTCGTTCCGAGCTCCCTCGCGCTCATCACCTCGACGTTCACCGGTCCTGCCCAGGGCCGGGCGATCGGCGTCTGGACAGGCTGGACCGGCATCGCGGGCATCGCCGGGCCCATCCTCGGCGGCGTCCTGGTCGACACGAGCAGCTGGCGGCTCGTGTTCGCGATCAACGTGCTCCCGATCGTGGCGACCCTCATCGTGCTCGCCGGAGTGCGGGAACCGGCGCGCACCGCTCCGGCCGCCCGGATCGACGTCGCCGGGGCCTGCCTCGCCGTCGTCGGCCTCGGCGGTCCCGTTTTCGCGCTCATCGAGCAGGGTCGGCTCGGCTGGGGCAGTCCCATCGTGTACCTGCCGCTCGTCTTCGGGCTGCTCTCACTCGCCGCGTTCCTCTGGTGGGAGGCGCGCGCTCCGCACCCGATGATGCCCCTCGGCCTCTTCCGGGTGCGCAATTTCTGGGCAGGCAACCTCGCGACCGTCGGCATCTACGGTGCGCTGAGCCTCGGTTTCTTCATCTTCGCCGTCTACCTGCAACAGGTCGGCGGCCTCTCGGCGACGAGCGCGGGACTCGCGGGCATCCCGGCGACCCTGATGATGCTGTTCTTCTCGACATTGTTCGGCGGGCTCGCCGGCCGGTTCGGCCCGCGACTCTTCATGACCCTGGGTCCGATCGTGGCGGGCATCGGCTTCCTGATCCTGACCCTGGCCGTTCCCCCGGTGGATGTCTGGCGCACCGTGATCCCCGGCATCGCCGTCGTGGGCCTCGGGCTCTCGATCACGGTGGCACCCCTGACGGGCGCCGTGCTCGGCTCCATCCATCCTGAGCAGGCCGGAATCGGCTCGGCGATCAACAACGCCGTCTCCCGGGTCGCCGGACTCATTATGATCGCCTTCGCCGGCACGATCGCCGGCGAACAGCTCGGCGTCGCCGGGTTCCAGCGGGTCCTGCTGGTCACCGCCACGCTCATGTTCGCCGGCGCACTCGTGTCGTGGCTCGGCATCCGCACCCCGAAGAGCGGGGCGGATGCCGCAGCGCCTGCGGCAGGGGAACCCGCCTGAGCGCGGCATCCGCGCCTCTCCCACCTGCCCTCGAACGGGAGGGGCCGGGAAATCTGTTATAGTTTCTAAGTTGTCTTCGCGAAGGATTTCGCCTGACACATGCGCTCGTAGCTCAACGGATAGAGCATCTGACTACGGATCAGAAGGTTGGGGGTTCGAATCCCTTCGGGCGCACAAGACAAAAGCCCCGCACTCACTGAGATGCGGGGCTTTTTTGTGGCTGTCCGCGGGATCCGCGGCCGAGCCCCCCAGCCGCGTCTCACTCGCCCAGGCGCCCGGGTGGAGCTGCGCGCACGTGCATCCGCTCGCCCTGGCGGCCGAAGAGGGTGAGGAACTCGACGTCGCCCGGACCGACCCGGCCGAACCAGTGCGGCGTGCGGGTGTCGAACTCGGCGGCCTCCCCGGCCGGGAGCACCAGGTCGTGCGTGCCGAGCACGAGCCGGAGGCGGCCCCGGAGCACGTAGATCCACTCGTATCCCTCGTGCACCCTCGGATCCGGCTCACGCTCCGCTACCGTTGCGGGGATCAGGTGTTTGAACGCCTGCGGCCCGCCGCTCGCGCCGCGGGACAGCGGCACGATCGTCTGGTCGCGGTGCCGCGTCGGCCGGAGGTGGATGCGCGGGTCACCCGTCTCCGGCGCCCCGACCAGTTCGTCCAGCGGAACGCCATAGGCCCGCGCCAGTGGCAGCAGCAGCTCGAGTGCGGGACGCCGTTGCCCGGATTCGAGCCGGGACAGCGTGCTGACCGAGATGCCCGTGGCGCGCGACAGTTCGGCGAGCGTCATACCGTGCTCGCTGCGCCGCGCCCGAAGGAGCGGGCCGACGGCGGCGAGCATCGTCTCCGTCGTGGGGGAAGTGTCGTCCATGGGTCGATCTTGCCACTTCGGCAAACGGGCTTGGCGATTCCGTCGATCCTGCCCGAGCATCGGAGCAGGAGGTCTGCCATGACACACGAGGAACACCCGTTCGGCCGCGACTACTGGGAGGAGCGTTACGCCGCCCCCGGTCTGGCGTGGAGCGGCGACCCGAACCCCGTGCTCGTCGCCGAAGTGACCCCGCTCGCACCGGGCCGCGCCCTCGACATCGGCAGCGGGGAAGGTGGTGACGCACTCTGGCTGGCGATGAGCGGGTGGCACGTCACCGGTGTAGACATCTCCACGAACGCGCTCGCCAAGGCACGCGCCCGGGCGGAGTCCGTCGATGGACCGGCCGCGGCGCGCATCCGTTGGGAGCAGCACGACCTGACGTCCTGGTCGCCGGAGCCCCGCTCATTCGACCTCGTCACTTCGCAGTTCATGCACCTGCCCGGGAGCGCCCGAAGCGTGCTGTTCCGGGCCCTCGCGGCGGCCGTCGCGCCGGGCGGCACGCTGCTCATCGTCGGTCACGACGTCTCCGACGCTGATGCAGGCGAGCACCGGGCGCACTTCCGCGAGCTGATGTTCGGGGTCGACGACGTGCTCGCCGCGATCGACGGCGCGGAACTCGAGGTCGAGGTCGCCGAATCGCGTGAGCGGGAGGCGCCCGCCGCCCACGACGGCGCGACCCCCGTGCGCGACGTGGTGGTCAGGGCGACCCGGCCGGTCAGGCCTCCGGCAGCAGGATGAACGGCGTCCGGCCGTGGGTCACACCGTTCACCTGCAACTCGACGGCGTGCTCTCCGGGGTAGTAGCGACGGGTGGTGATCGCCCGGAGCGAGTGCCCCTTGGTCAGCAGCACGACCTCGCCTGGCTCCAGGGTCAGGGTCGTGAGCTTGAACGTCTTGCCGGTGAGGGTGCCGTTCGCCTTCTGGTGGTGCAGGACATAGTCGACGGCCAGCCGGGTGGCCACACGGGCGTTGTTGCGGATGCTTGCGGTGAAGTCGACCGTTCCGCCGAACGCCACCTTCGTCTCGGCCAGCACCGGGCCGGCCACCGTCACATCGGCCGCATGGAAGCCGAGCTGGGCGAGGGCGGCAGGATTGCCTCGCTTCACGAGGGTGCGCAGCGCGTGCCGCACGAGCCGGGCGGTGTGCCTGTCCGGCTCGGCGAGCCACTCGGCCGTCGTGGCGACCGCGAGCTCCGGCTGCTGCCTGCTCAGGTCGTTGAGATGGTTGGCGACCGACCGGCGCACGGCCTCGTCATCGTCGCGGTAGAGCGCGTGCAGGATCGGCAGGGTCGCGGTCGGCTCGGCGAGGATCCCCGGGACCCGCCGAGCCCAGGGCAGGAACGGCCGGGTGCCCTCGGTCGCGAGCCTGCGCACGTCGACGTCGGTCGAGGCGGTCCAGCCCAGCACGACCGGGAGCGCCCGCTCGAGGTCGTGGTCGAGGAGTAGCCGGATCGCGAACTCGGAACTGAGCCGGCCGGTGAGCTCGGCGAGCATGCCCAGGGCGTCGTCGAAGGCGGCATCCGTGCCCGCCTCGATGCCCTTGACCGCGATCGCGGTCGACACCGGCCAGATCAGCCAGCCGGTGAACGGCGCGGTTCCCGACGCGGCTGCGCGGATGGTCGCGGCGAATGAGTCGTAGCCGCCCGGCAGGTCTGCCAGCAGGGCATCACGCAACAGGTCGCTTCGCTCCCGCAGTGAGAGCGGGTCGAGCGCTTCCGTGGCTGCGCGCAGCGCGGTGAGCGGCGTGTGCGGTGTGACGGCCTGGATCGCCGCGGTGAGGGCGACCGCGGTCGGCACTCCGATGAGTTGGTCGGCGAAGGGCATGGGGCTCCTGGTGCTGGTGTAGCGGTGTACCCCTCCAGCGTGCCAGATTGCGGTCGCGCCGAACACCCCGCCGGTTTCTTCCGTCCGCGCCCGAAACGGCGGGCGCGGTGTGCCGAAACCAGCGCGGGCGCGGTGCCGGTCGCGGTGAGAAGCGGATGTCTCAGGCGCGGCCGGCGTCCGCGCTCGCACCGCGGCGCCGAAGGGCAGCAGCCCCCTCCCGGATCCCGAGGAACACGATCGCGGCACCGAGCACGAACGCCCAGTCCAGGACGCCGAGCCCGCTCGTGCCGAAGAAGCCCGCGACCACCGGCACGTAGACGATGACGAGCATGATCGTGATAGCGAGGGCGACTGCATACCAGAACGAGGGGTTGCTGAACTGGTACCTCGTGAAGAACCCGTGCACGCTGCGGCGCTGGATGATGCTGACGAGCTGGCAGACCATGATCGTGACGTAGGTGATCGACATCGCCTGGGCGAGCGGCAGAGCGGGCACGGTCTGGCTGAACGGGTCGATGCCGTTCCGGTCGTAGAACAGCAGGTAGTTCGTGATGGCGAAGATGCCCATCAGGGCACCGCACCAGAGCACGTCGACGATCGACCGTCCGTTCAGGATCCGGGCGCGGGAATCCCGGGGCGGGTCCTTCATCGTCTCCCCTTCGGCGGGGTCCTTGCCGAGCGCCGCGATCGGGAAGATCTCCCCGAGCAGGTCGATAGCGAGGATCTGCAACACGTTCAGGGCGAGGGGCACGCCGAACAGGGAGGCCAGGGCCAGGCTCGCGGTGTTGACCACGAACTCGGCGATGTTCGAGGTCAGGCAGCTGAGAACGCCCTTGGTGATGTTGCGGTAGATCGTCCGTCCCTCGGCGATCGCGTTCACGAGGGTTGCGAAGCTGTCGTCGAGCAGCACGATCTCGGCGGCCTGCTTGGCCACATCCGTTCCGGAGGCGCCCATCGCGACCCCGATGTTCGCATGCCGCAATGCTGGCGCATCGTTGATGCCGTCGCCGGTGACGGCGACGATGTGCCCGGAGGCCTTGACGAGGTCGACGATACGCACCTTGTCCTCCGGCGCGACCCTGCTGAACACCGTGCCGCCGCCGAGTGCGTGACGGAGAACCTCGGCGTCGGGCATCGCCGCAAGCTCCGCGCCGGTGACGATGCTCAGCCCGTCGTCGCCAGAGAGCCCGGCCTGGTGTGCGATGGCCTCGGCAGTGAGGGAGAAGTCGCCTGTCACGATGTTGACCTTCACCCCGGCTGCGAGCACGGTCGTCATGGCGGCGGGGACGGCAGCGCGGATCGGGTCCTGCATCGAGACGAGTCCCAGGATGGTCAGGTCGCGTTCGATGAGATGGATGTCCCTGCTGGCGGCATCCGCTTCGGTGAGCACCCGCGTCGCGAAGACGAGGTTGCGGAGTGCGCGGCCCGCCTTCTCGGTGTGCCGGGCGAGCAGGGCCGCCCGGTCGGCGTCCGTGAGCGAACGCACGGCGGTGCCGTCGTCGATCAGGGTGGCCCGGGCGAGCAGGCTTTCCGGGGCGCCCTTCGAGTATGCGGTGAGCACTCCGTCCGGGTCCCGGCGGATGCTGGTCATCAGTTTCCGGGTGGAATCGAACGGCAGTTCGTCGATCTCGGGGCAGCGGGCGCGCAGGGCCTCGAGGTCGACTCCGGCCTTGCCGGCCGCGACGAGGAGCGCGCCTTCCGTCGGGTCGCCGAGGATGCGCCAGTCGTCGTCCCCGGAAGGGGCGACGAGGCGGGCGTTGTTCGCGAACACCCCGACGGTGAGGAACGCGCGCAGCCGGGCCGTTGCCGTGTCGCTCCGGGATTCCGGCTCGAAGACGCCGACGGGCGCGTAGCCGATCCCGGTGACCCGGTAGTCGGCGCCGCAGACGACGAGTTCGCTGACCGTCATCTCGTTCTTGGTGAGCGTGCCGGTCTTGTCGGTGCAGATCACGTGCGTCGCCCCGAGCGTCTCGACGGAGCTGAGCTTCTTGACCAGGGCGTTCTGCCGGGCGAGGGTGCCGGCCGCGGCGGCGAGCGCAGTGTTGACTTCGGCGGGCAGCCCCTGCGGGATGAGGGCGCAGGCGAATCCGACGGCGAAGAGCATCGCCTCGCGGAGCGGAAGCTCGGACTGCACGGCGATGACCAGCACGACGAGAGACACCACGGCGACGCCATAGCTGACGTACTTCGCGATCTTGCCCGTCTCCACCTGAAGTGGGCTGCGGGTCTGCGGAGCCGACTGGCTGAGCCGGGCGATTCGGCCGAGCTCGGTGTGCATCCCCGTCGCGGTGACGAGTCCGAGCGCCTCACCGGTGGCGACGCTCGTGCCCGCGAAAGCCAGGTTGTGCCGGTCCGCGAGCGGCACCTCGTGCGGGATCGGCCGCGCGTACTTCCGGGTCGGGTCGCTCTCCCCGGTCAGGGCGAAGTCGTTGGTGGAGAAGGCGGTGGTGTCGACCAGTCTCACGTCGGCGGGTACTGAGGCGCCTTCGGTCAGGCGCACCACGTCCCCGGGCACGAGCGCCCGGGATTCGATCTCGGTCAGGGCGCCGTCCCGATAGACCTGGGTGGTCGGGTCGACGAGCCTTTCGAGCGCCTCCATGGTCTTCTCCGCGCGGTTCTCCTGCACGAAACCGATCAGGGTGTTGAATCCGACGAGTGCGACGAGGACGCCGGCGGTGCCCAGGTCGCCGAGGAACCCCGTGATGGCGGCGCTCGCGAGGAGCAACACGATCATCCAGTCGGCGAACTGGCGCAGGTAGCGCCTCAGCGTGGATTCCTTCCTGAGGGTGACGATCGCATTGCTGCCCGCGCGGATCCGCCGCTCGTCCGCGGCGCCGGTCGTGAGGCCGGAGCGGGAGCTCCCGAATGCGCTGAGCACCTCATCAGCCGTTTCCCGATAGATCGACGCGGCGGGGTCAGCAGAATCGGCAGGGTGGAGCTGCGGCAAGCTCATGGACCAAGGCTACGCTTCGGCCCGGGCGGCGGATGCCGGCGCCCACCGGCCGGGGCGTCCGCGCTCAGTCTCCGCGGGCGGTGGTCTCCTGCACCAGCGGGGCCGCGTGCACGAGGTATCCCTCCCCGCGTCGGCGGGGAAGGGAAGCCTGCCGCGGATCTGCGGCGACAAGGGAGTCCTCCTCCCCGGTCACGACCAGACCGGCAGAACTGTTCGCCGATTCGCTCAGGCAGTGCAGCCATCTCTCGTTGATGCTCGGGGCGTGGCCGCCGGAGAACCGGAAGTAGAGCGGAATCGACGGGTTCAACCACGCCGAACTGTGACCGCCGGATTTCCCGACATCGGGCCAGGAGAGCAGGAAGCTCTCGCCCCTGCGGAGCTTCTGCACGATCACGATCTGCAGGTGAGCGAGAATCCGATCGTCGAAATCGACGATCATCCCCTTGTACATCAGATATCCCATGGCGCGCCATTCCGGATCGGCCTGAGGCCCAGCGCCATCGATGTCGCCTCGAAGCATATTGCCCAGTTATACGCGTGAGAATTCGTCACTACAACCAATTAAGCGAGCTTCTAGGCAACCTTCGGATCAGGGGAAAGACGGCGTGGCAGCGCGTGAGGGCGGGGCCGGTGGACCGGGCGTACGCTGTGCTCGTCGGCTGCCGCAGAGGGTGCCAACGGGGAGAATCTCATGACACAGGCCAGGAAGAACATCGCGAAGCGATCGGCACGGAAACGGGCCTGGAGCGACCTCAGCCCCCGGGAGCAGACCGGGGTCCTCGTCGCCGGGTCGGTGCAGCTGGCACTCGCCGCGACAGCATGGGCAGACCTTGTGAAGCGGCCCGCCGCACTCGTCAACGGACCCAAGCTCCTGTGGGCCGCCATCATCGGACTGAACTTCATCGGGCCGATCGCCTACTTCGTCTGCGGCAGGCGGAAAGCACCCTCGGCAGGACCAGTGCCGGCAGCGGTCACCGTGCCCGCGGCGCCTTTGGCGCCCGCGGAGCCCGACGCGAGTCCAACGCCCGCACCGACACAGTCCGAGTCCGCCTCAGTGACCCCTGTGGTCGACGAAGGCGAGCCGGGGCCCGTGCCGGGGCTTGCCTAGGCTCCCCGAGGCCTCCAGCAGGCGGACGACCCGGTAGCGATGCGGCTGCCAGATGCGCATCGCGGAGACCATGAGCGCGTCGTCGAAGTCCGCGTCGAACAGGGTATGGCCGATCGCCCCGGCGAGGTGGTAGTCCCCGACCGAGAGCGCATCGGCGTCGCCGAACGCCCGCTGGGCGACTTCCGCCGCCGTCCACTCGCCGATCCCCGGCACCGCCCGCAGCCGCGCGCTCGCCTCGGCCGCCGACAGGTCGCTCGCCGCTTCCAGCTGCCGCGTCACGGCGAGGCAGACCATCACCGTGCGGGACCGCTGCGGGTCGACACCGGCCCGATGCCACTCCCACGAGGGAATGAGCTGCCAGGCCCGTGCCGAAGGCGGCACGCGCATTCCGGCAGGTGCCGGGCCGGGAGCAGGTGTCCCGTGCGCGCGGACGAGGGTGCGGAACGAGGCCGTCGCCTGCAGGCTGATGACCTTCTGTTCGAGGATCGCGGGAATGAGCGATTCGATGACCCGCCCGGTGCGGGGGATCCGCAGGCCGGGCCAGCGCCGGTGCGCATCCCGCACGAGCGGATGCTGCGCCTCGAACCCCGAGGGATCGTCGCGCTCCCCGAGAAGCTCCGGTGCGCCCTCGACGGCCTCCCTCGCGCCCTCGCCCCACGCCTCGCAGCGAAGCTCGGTCAGGCCGGACTGGGTCAGGCGCAGGGTCGCGGGTCCCGATCGGGTGAGCGTCGTGCGCCACACGGCACCGTCCAGGCTCACCTGGAAGGTGGGGTCTGTCCGGCCCCGGCGCAAGCGGGAGAGAGTGAGCCCGACATCCGTCGGATGGGCGGGCTTCCACCGGCTCGAGCAGTCCGCCGCCCCCGGTGCGTTGTCAGGTCCCGTCGCTGTGCCCACCCTGACAGCCTAGGGACTGCGTACGACACAGGGGCGTTCCCGGAGGCTCACTGCGCTTCGGGTGCGCTCCGAACCCCGGACCCTGTTCCTTCGAACACCCGGTGCCGGGTCAGTGCGCCCCGACCGTGAGGTGCTGCTTGCGAATCGGCTCGATCCGCACACTCGTGCGTTCGCAGCCCGAGCACTTGAGCACGTAGAGCGGCAGGGTGACCTGCTTCGCGTGCGCGGCGTTCGGCGTGAGCTGCGCCGGCGAATGACAGAACGGACACGTGATCAGCATGGTTGGGTCCCCTAATCCTCTTACCCGCCACGGTTTGTAACGTGTACTTCAACGGTAGCTCTCGAAACCGGCCGTGGTACCCCCTAGACGGATGTGACGAAGTATGTATCCAAACCGAAACGTATGCCGCGTCCCGGGTGCAGGCGCGCCGGCCGACGGTTCTCAGCGGTCTCAGTCCGTGTCGGAGCGCTCGACGACGAAGTCCGCGCCCGGGTAGACGACGCTCTGGTGGCCCTCGCCGAAGCGGACGAGGTACGGCGGTTCGCCGTCTGGCCCGCGGACCTCGATGATCTCCCCGTGCTTGTCCGGTGTCTCGACCGTCCGGCCGCGAATGATGATCCTGTCGCCGATGATTGCGTGCATGGTCACGAACCTCCTGCGGCTCACGCTACGCCGGGGCGGCGGTTCTCAACAGGGCAGGTCCTCCGGCGGCGGGCAACCCGCCGGCCCGATCCGGAGCCGGTCGCACAGGGATGTGAGCTGCTCGAGCTCTTCGTTGGAGAGGGCATCGCCGAAGCGGGCCGAGATCGACCCCATGTGGTCGACTGCGACACTGCGGAACAACGCGTACCCGGCATCCGTCAGCTCGACGATCGCGCCGCGCCCGTCGTTCGGGTCGGTGAGTTTGCGGATATACCCGCGCGAGGCCAGGCGATCGATCAGGCGACTCACGCTCGGCTGGGTGAGCAGCACGTGCTGGTTCAGGTCACGCAAGCGGATGCGCCGGTCCGGCTCCCTCGAGAGGTTGAAGAGCACGTCGTACTCGTTGAAGGAGATCTCGCGGGACGGGAAATCGCTCGCGAGGCTGCGCATGATCGCCACCTGCGCGCGGAAGAGCGACTCCCAGGCGGATACTGCGGCCGCTCGATCCGTCACCGGTCCTCCTCAGTCGTGTCTTCCCAGACTAGAGAATCTACGCCAACCCTCGCTGCACGCCTCTTGGCGAATTCGCAGAAAGAATACAGCCGCACAGCTAGCTTTCCGTTACCGGTTCGTTATATATTCGTTGTGCGTCAACCGTTTGCTGTGGCGGAAGACGCGAAATGTGATTGCAGGACACTCTTGGTGCAAGGGAAGAGGGTCGGTCGTTAAGCCTCTACGACCGGCCCTCAATCACGTTAACGGCCCGTCCGCGTCATGAACCCGCCGCTCGTCGCGCATCGCGCACGGCCGGGGAGAAGGCCTAGAAGATGTCGGGGCTCGGCGTCGTCGACTGGCGGATGGAGACATCCGCGTGACGGTCGAAGCGGTAGCCGACGCCACGCACCGTGCGCACGATGTCTTCGTAACGGCCGAGCTTGGCGCGCAGGCGTCGCACGTGCACGTCGATGGTGCGCTCGTTGGGTGCGTCGTCCTCATCCGCGGCGTCCCAGAGCTTTTCGATGAGTTCGGCACGCTCGATGGTGCGGCCCTCACGCAGCACGAGGTACTGCAGGAGTTCGAATTCCTTGTAGGTCAGCGCCGCGGTCTCGTTGTCGAGCACCACGCGCTTGCGGGAGATGTCCACGACGACGCCGCCGGCGGCGCGGTCCGGGTCGGCCACCGTGCGGTGGCGGGCCAGGGCGGCGGGGTCCTGGAGGGCGAGGCGCACGACGTCCACGTCGCGACCGCCGGCACCTGCCGGCGCGAGCGCCACGGCGGCGTGGGTTTCCGCGTTCGGGGCGAGTTCCTCGGTGAGGGCCTTGAGCGCCTCGACGATGCGGTGCAGCGAGGTGCCGGCCGCGGCGGCCTTGGCCTCGTCGATGCCGACGTAGAGGACGAAGCCGCGGGCCTCTGTGCCCTCCGGCACGGCGCGGATGCGGAGAGCAGCGGGGGCAGGCGCAAGGGCGAGTGCCGGGCGGGCGTTGTGGATGGAGCGGGCGGTGTCAATGTGTGCGAGCGACATGGCAGGAGTCCTTGGGAATGATGATGCTGGGGTGAACCCGGCGTTCTGCGCGGTTGTGGGTTCGACAATGGCCGTTGCGACCGGGTGCGGAGCGTACGAAAGGCTCCGGGAGTTCAACCGACTGACTCAGAACCGCTCAGTGCAGAGGCACGGGGTGCTACTGCGCGGGGTTCGGAGGCGAGAGGGGAACTCGGCGATGATGTCGCGATTCAGCGGCACATTCGGCAACACTCGGCGCGCTTGCCGGGCATCATCATGCCGGCATTCCCAAGGGCCTCGAGGGAGGTCAGGGGGCGGTGAGGGGTTGTCATAACTGTGAGTAAAGCCCACTGTTACGGCGTGTGTCAACTTTGTGACGCAGGAAGCCAGGAAACCTGCTGCATCACGTTCGCCCCGGTCGGGTCGAACGGGAGGATCCGTGCTCGATGGGCACTTCATCACATGTTCCTCGATGGAAAGGCACTTCATCAAAGATTCGTGAAAGTACTGCGCTGCGACGCCCGTGTGTCGCAGGACCTGCGTGTTCCGCCGGCGTGGTCGCAACCGGCGGAACGGGTGGACTGTGCCCTAGACGAGTCCGTACAGACGGTCGCCGGCGTCGCCGAGTCCGGGAACGATGTAGCCGAGCTCGTTGAGGCGTTCGTCGACGGCGCCGAGAATGATCGACACCTCACGACCGGGGAACGCCGCCTCGACGGCGGCGAGACCCTCTGGCGCCGCCAGGATGCAGATGGCGGTGACGTCGACGGCGCCGCGGTCGAAGAGGAACTTGATGGCCGCGATCAGCGAGCCTCCGGTGGCGAGCATCGGGTCGAGCACGAAGCACTGGCGGTCGGAGAGGTCGTCGGGCAGGCGCTCGGCGTACGTGGTCGGCTGGAGGGTTTCCTCGTTGCGGGCCATTCCGAGGAAGCCGACCTCTGCGGTCGGCAGCAGCTTGACCATGCCCTCGAGCATGCCGAGGCCGGCGCGCAGGATCGGCACGACGAGCGGCTTCGGGTCGCTGATCTGCACCCCGTGGGCCAGCCCGACCGGGGTTTCGACGGTAATGTCTTCGACCCGCACCCCGCGGGTTCCCTCGTAGGCGAGGAGCGTCATCAGCTCCTCCACGAGGGAGCGGAAGAGCGGTGAGGAGGTGCGTTTGTCCCGCAGAACCGTCAGTTTATGGGTGATGAGCGGATGGTCGGCTACATGGACTCGCATAGGCTCAATCTACTAGCTGGGGGAGGTATCCGGATGGGCGAGCAGGCTCGCGAGCACCGCGAATGGATGCGGCTTGCCCTCCGGGAGGCCCGCGCGGCCCTCGAGACGGGTGACGTCCCGGTCGGCGCGGTCGTGATCGATGCCTCCGGTGTCGTCGTCGGCCACGGCCGCAATGACAGGGAGGCACGGCAGGACCCGACCGGTCACGCCGAGATCGTCGCCATCCGGGCCGCGGCCGCCGCTCTCGGCGACTGGCACCTCACCGGCTGCACTCTGGTGGTCACGCTCGAGCCCTGCGTGATGTGCGCCGGCGCGATCCTGGCCGCGCGGATCCCGGTCGTCGTCTTCGGCGCCTGGGACGAGAAGGCGGGAGCAGCGGGCTCCGTGTACGACGTGCTGCGCGACCGCAGGCTCAACCATCGTGCCGAGGTCTACGCGGAGGTCGACGCCGAGGAGTGCGGCGCCCTCCTCCGGGAGTTCTTCAGCGATCCAGCCCGTCGAGCCATTCGCTGAACAGCGCGCGGGACGCATCCTGCATCGTCCCGGCGTAGAGGTCGCGCTCGGCGCGCAGCGTTTCCGGGTCGAGGCCGGCCGCGGTGACCTCCGCGGCGGAAGCGCGCAGCCAGACCTCGTGCATGGCCGGTGTCACTTCGGGGTGGAACTGCACCGCGAGCGCCCAGTCGCCGATACCGAACGCCTCGTTGCCGTACTGCGGCGAACCGGCCAGGCGTGTCACGCCCTCCGGAAGGTCGAAGGTGTCGCTGTGCCACTGCAACACCGGGACGCCGGCCACGTGGCGGAGCGGCCCTGTGGCGCCGAGGCTCGTCGGTTCGACCGTGCGGAAGCCGATTTCGTTGGTCGGCCCGGGGTAGACCCTGGCGCCGAGCGCGTTGGCCATCAGCTGCGCGCCGAGGCACACGCCGAACACCGGGCGCTCGGCGGCGAGCCGGTCCTGCAGGATCGTGATCTCCCTGGCGAGCGCCGGGAACCGGTCGATCTCATACGCGCCCATCTCCCCGCCGAGCACGACGACGAGGTCGGCGGAGGTGGGGTCGATCGTGCTGAGGTCGTCGCTGAGGATCTCGACGTAGGTCACGGAATAGCCGTGCTCGTGGAGCACGGGCTCGAGGTTGCCGAGATGGATGGTGGCGTCGTGGCGCAGCACGAGTGCCGTCCGCGTCCCAGCGACCGGTGCGGCATCCGTCGCCGGCGCGGCAGGCACTGCGCTCATTCCCGGCCCCGGATGATGATGGTGTCGGTGAGCGGGCCGTGCTGGTTCGGGTCGTGGAACACGTCGGGCTCGAGATAGATCGCGCGGGCGCTCGGCATCGCCGCCCGCACGCGTTCCTCGATCACGTCGATCGACGCCGCGACATCCGAGAAGCGCAGCTCGGCGTCGAACGCGAGCTTCGCGGCCACGAGCAGTTCGTCCGGCCCGAGGTAGAGCGTCTTCATGTGGATGATGCGCTGTGTCTCCGGGCCGTTCAGGATCGCGCGCTGGATCGTCGCCGTGTCGGTGGGTCGGGCGCCCTCGCCGACGAGGAGGCTCTTCGTCTCGATGCCGAGCACGATCGCGACGAGCACGAGGAGCACACCGATGCAGATGGTCCCGATCGCATCCCACATCGGGTCGCCGGTGACGATGGTCAGGCCGACGCCGAGGAATGCGAGCACGAGGCCGCTGAGCGCCGCGACGTCTTCGAGCAGTACGACGGGCAGCTCGGGGGCCTTGGCGTGGCGGATGAACTGCACCCAGGTCTCCCCGCCCCTGGTGTGGTTCGACTCCTTGATCGCGGTGCGCAGGGAGAACGACTCGAGGCCCATCGCCACGAGCAGCACGAGGATCGGCAGCCACGGCACGTCGAGGTGGTGCGGGTCCTGCAGCTTCTGCACCCCTTCATAGAGCGAGAAGACGCCGCCGATGGAGAACAGGATGATCGAGACGACGAAGGCGTAGACGTAGCGTTCGCGCCCGTAGCCGAACGGATGCTCCGTGTCGGCGTCCTTCCGCGACTTACGGGCTCCGAGCAGCAACAGGAGCTGGTTGCCGGAGTCTGCGAGGGAGTGCACGCCCTCCGCGAGCATCGAGGACGAACCGGAGAACGCCCAGGCGATGAGTTTTGTCGCGGCGATGCCCAGGTTCGCACCGAGTGCAGCGATGATGGCCTTGTTCCCCGAAGATGCGCTCATGCAGCAATTCTAGGAGGCCCCCGACGCTGCGAAACGCCCCGAAAAGTAGACTGGCTGCATGACCGAGACTGCCGCCACCGCGGTGCCCCCCACCGTCCTGCCCACCATCGCGTTCCTCGGAGCCGGATCGATGGCGCGCGCCGTCCTGACCGGGCTGCTGACCCCCGCCGTGACGGTCGAGGGCGGCATCCGGGCCACCAACCGCACCGCGGAGAAGGCGGCAGAGCTGCACGACCTGCCCGGGGTCACCGCCTGGGCGACCGCGCTCGATCCGGACGCCAACCGCACAGCGGTCACCGGGGCGCGCATCGTCGTCGTCGCCGTGAAGCCGGCGATGGTGCCAGACCTGCTCCGCGAGATCGCGTCGTCCCTCGCGCCGGGCACCCTCGTGGTGAGCGTCGCGGCCGGCGTGACGATCGCCACATTCGAGGCGCTGCTGCCGGCATCCGTCGCCGTGATCCGATCAATGCCCAACACCCCTGCCCTCGTCGGCAAGGCCGTGACCGGCCTGAGCGCAGGCAGCCGTTCCACGGCGGCCGACCTCGACCTGGCCAGGGCCCTGTTCGGCACCGTCGGTTCGGTGCTCGTCGTCCCGGAGGACAAGCTCGACGCCCTGAGCACGATCAGCGGCTCCGGCCCGGCATACGTGTTCTACCTGATCGAGGAGTTCACCCGCACCGCCATCGACAAGGGCTTCACGGCGGAGGAGGCCGCGATCCTCGTCAACGGCACCTTCCTCGGTGCGAGCACCCTCCTCGCAGCAAGCCCGCTGTCGCCGGGCGAACTGCGCCGCCAGGTCACGAGCCCGCACGGCACCACCGAGCGCGCGGTCTGGGAACTCGAGAAGGGCGGCCTCAAGGAGCTCTTCGACCGGGCGACGGATGCCGCACTCGCCCGGGCGCGCGAACTCGCCGCCCCCACCGACTGACCCTGTCCCGGACAGCCGTTGCGGGCCCTTCCGTAGTATCCCTTCGTGGGAATGACTAGCCTAAAGGTATGGCAGACATCTTCGGCGTGGTGGCGGACTCGACTCGACGCGAAATATTACGCATTCTCCTCGAGCGATACAACCAGTCCGGGGCGGTCGGCGGCGAGCTCAGCGTGTCTGACATCGTCGTGCAACTCGGCCTCAGCCAGCCGACGGTCTCCAAGCACCTCAAGGTGTTGCGCGAGGCGGGACTCGTCGGCGTACGTGAAGCAGGGCAGCACCGTTATTACCATCTCGACTATGCCCCCCTGGAGGAGATCGAAGACTGGCTGATCCCATTCCTGAGCGTCGATTTTGATGCCGCAACGGAGGAGGAAGCCGAAGAGGCCGAGGGCCTCAAGGAAGAACAGCGGGCGTTCGCGACCGCGATCGGCAAGGTCTTCGCCGATACCTCATTCCAGGTCGCGCATGCGGTCAAAGACGTTAAACCGCGCAAATGGCGGAAGAACGAATAGAACAACCAGCAGTACTCGACCGGCAACCGCCGACCGAGCGTCGAGCGTCGCGCTTATCCGCTAGACTGGCACTTTCGTGTCTGTCGCGAATCTCGCGGCGAAATCAAATCTTGTGAGGTCCGTGTGGGTTCTGTAATTAAGAAGCGACGCAAGCGTATGGCGAAGAAGAAGCACCGCAAGCTGCTTCGTAAGACCCGCCATCAGCGTCGCAATAAGAAGTAGGACGGCTTAGCCCGTCCCCAAGCGTGAGCGTTAGGTCCTTCCGGGCCTAGCGCTTTTTGCTTGTGCGGACCCGGTTCGCGCGTGCCGCCCGGCGGATGCTCGCGCGCTTCATCCGCATCACGGGCCAGTCGCGCGCCGCCGCATACCGCGCGAGCGCAGCGTCCGGGTTGACCACCACCGGGTGGCCGACGAGGTCGAGCAGCGGAATGTCGTTGTGGGAGTCCGAGTACGCCCAGCAGTCGGCGAGGTCGACGCCGCTCGCCGCGGCGCGTGCCCGTGCCGCCTCGGACTTCAGGGCGCCGTGACAGACCCCGGCGGTCAGCCGACCCGTGAAGATGCCGTCGTCCGCCTCGAGCACGGTTCCGAGCGCGCCCGTGAAGCCGAGGCGCTCGGCGATGACGTCGGCGACCTCCTGAACGCTCGCGGTGAGCAGCCAGACCTCGTGGCTGTTCTCGAGGTGCCGTCTGGCCACCGCGACCGTCTCCGGCCAGAGCCGGCGGGTGAGCTTCGTGTCGAAGATCTCCTCACTCAAGCGGATGAGCTCGGCCTGTTCGAATCCCACGGCGACCTCGAGGGCACGCAGCAGCACCGTGGAGAGGTGATCGCGGTTCTCGCCGACCGCGAGGAACCGGGCCTGCTTCCAGCCGAAGGAGGTGATGTCCCTGCGGGTGATGATCCCGCCCCGCCACGCGGCGACGCCGAGATGATAGAGGCTGGCCCCTCGCATCAGGGTGTTGTCGACATCGAAGAACGCGATGGCGCGCGGGGGAGTGGCTTGGAACATCTCCCTTGGAGTCTAGTTGGGTCACCATGCCGTGCCCGGCTTAGGCTGGGTGCATGGCTACTGCACTGCTCACCCTGATCGGGAAACCCGGATGTCACCTGTGCGACGATGCGCGTGAGCTCGTCACGGGTGTCGTCAGGACCCTGGACGGCACGCCGGGAGCGCCCGAGATGGCCATCGAGGAGCGTTCGATCCTCGACGACGCGGCCCTGAGCGACCTGTATCTGGAGGACATCCCCGTGCTGATGATCAACGGCACGGTGCACAACTACTGGCGGATCGATCCCGACCGCCTCCGCACGGCCCTTCTGGCCGTGAAATGATCCGGCACGTGGTGTCGTGGCGGCTCGCCGCGACCGAGCCCGCCGCACGTGCGGCCGATGCGGCCGCCATCGTCGAGCGCCTCGAGGCCCTCGTCGGCGTCGTCCCAGAGATCCGCACCCTGCAGGTCGGCACGGATGTCGTCGGGAACCCCAACTGGGACGTCGTGCTGATCGCGGACTATGAGGACCTCGACGCGCTCGCCCGCTACCAGGTGCACCCGGCCCACGAGGCCGCCGCGGCGTTCATCCGCTCCGTCGCCGCCGAGAAGGCAGCCGTCGACGTCCAGTTCTGACCCGTGCGGTTCTGAGCCGGCCGGAAACGCCGAAACGCAGGAGCTCCGGGCTGCTGAGGCGGTGTGAGCCTCAGGGCGCCGGAGCTCCTGCGTTTCGTTGTGCCGCTTGGACCCCGGCGGCCTACGGCTCGAGACGGGTCGGGCCGCGGAACAGGTAGGTGACCTCGCGGATGCTGGCCTGGTGCAGCATCAGCATCAGCACCCGGGCGAGGCCCATGCCGAAGCCGCCGTGGCTGGGAACGCCGTAACGGAAGAAGTCGAGGTAACCGCCGAGCTCTTCCGGGTCGAGGCCCTTCTCGATCGCCTGGGCGGTGAGCACGTCGATGCGGTGCTCACGCTGCGCGCCGGTCGAGATCTCGGTGCCGTTGAAGATCAGGTCGTAGCTGTTGGTGATGGTCTGGTCGTTCTCCGGACGCATGTGGTAGAACGGGCGGATGCTCGCGGCGTAGTCGGTCAGGAACACGAACTCGTGGCCGTAGGTCTCCAGCACGTACGCGGCGATCTGGCGCTCGCCCTCCGGGTCCATGTCGTCGTCGTCGCGCGGCACCTCGTAGCCGCGACCCTTGACGATCTCCTTGGCCTCGGCGAGGGGGATGCGCGGGAAGGGCTGGGTGGGAACCGTCACCTCGACGCCGAACAGGGCCAGGACTTCTTCGCCGTGCTTGGCCTTGACGGCCGTGAAGCCGGCGACGAGGAGTTCCTCGTGCAGCTGCATGACGTCTTCGTGGCTGTCGATCCAGCTGATCTCCGCGTCGACGCTCGTGAACTCCGTCGCGTGACGGCTCGTGAACGACGGGTCGGCGCGGAACGCCGGTCCGACCTCGAAGACCTTGCCGAAGCCGGCCGACTGGGCCATCTGCTTGAAGAACTGCGGGCTCTGCGCGAGGTAGGCCTTGGTGTCGAAGTACTCGACCTCGAAGAGTTCGGCGCGGGACTCGCTCGCGCTCGCCATCAGCTTCGGGGTGTGCAACTCGATGAAGTCGTGTTCGATCCAGTACGTGCGGAGTGCGTGCTCGAACGTGGTCTGGATGCGGAAGATCAGGTTCTGCTTCGGCTGGCGCAGGTCGAGGAAGCGCCAGTCGAGGCGCTTGTCGAGGCTTGAGTCTGCGGCGATCGGCGTCTCGGGGATGGCGGCGGTGACGACCGTAAGCGTCGCGAGCTTGATCTCGATCCCGCCGAGCTTGACCCGTTCGTCGTGCTTGAGCTCACCGGTCACGGTGATGAAGCTGCCCTGGGCGAGCGTGGAGATCGTGGAGGCCGGCTCGTCGGCGACGACGGCACCGTCAGCATCCGTCGTGCGGGGGTTCACGAGCTGCACGGCACCCGACTCGTCGCGCAGCACGACGAACTGCACCTTCTTCTGGTCGCGGACCGTATCGACCCACCCCGAGACCGTCACGGTTCCGTTAGAGAGGGCGGCCAGGTTCTTGATCAATACGCGCGAAGTCACCGGATAAGTTTAGCGGCACCGGCTCTCGGCTAATTCATGGGCACCTCCTCCGTAGAATGAGCGGGTGGTAGCCAGCCAGATCCATCTCGTCCGTCACGGTGAAGTGTTCAATCCTGAGCGCGTGCTGTACGGCAGGCTGCCCGAATTCCGGCTTTCCGACCTCGGCGCCGCCATGGCGACCGCCGCTGCCGTCGACCTCGTCGAACGCGGCCGGCCGGTGCGCCGGGTCATCGCCTCCCCTTTGCAGCGCACCCGCGAGTCCGCGGCGCCCATCGCCGCGGCCTTCGGCCTGCCCGTCGAGATCGACGAGCGCATCATCGAGCCGACCAACAGATTCGAGGGCAAGCGGATGTCGGGCGAGCACGGCGCCCTGCGCGACCCGCGCAACTGGCCGGCCATGCTCAACCCGCTGCGACCGAGCTGGGGCGAACCGTACCGGGTGATCTCGGCACGGATGCTCGCGGCCATCGACGAGGCGTACAACTCCGTGACCGACGGCGACGTCGTGCTTGTCAGCCACCAGCTGCCGATCTGGATGGTGCACCGCGCCCTCGCCGGCGAGCGGCTCCCGCACGACCCGCGCGGCCGACGCTGCGCCCTGTCGAGCATCACCACGCTGTCCTGGCGGGGCGAGGGACTCGTGGAGATCAGCTACGCGAACCCGGCGGCCGCTCTGCAGGCCGGGGCCACGGATGTAGGAGCGGTGTGAAGGCCGGTCCCGCGAACGGAACGCACCCGCGTCGGCGCCGTGCTGCCGGCCTGGCCGGCCTGACGGGGCTGCTCGCGCTCGCGCTCGTCCTCACCGGCTGTTCGACAGACCCCCTCGCCGACCAGTACCGCGCCGGAAGCAACAAGGGTTTCATCGCCGGCGACGGCAGCGTCACGGAGATCCCGGCCGCCGACCGCGGGGCCGCCGTGACCTGGAGCGGCGTCGATGAGACCGGCGCCACCGTGTCGAACACCGACTACGCCGGAAAAGTGCTCGTGGTCAACTTCTGGTACGCGAGTTGTGCGCCGTGCCGGGTCGAGGCCCCTGACCTCCAGAAGCTCAACGCCGAGTTCTCCGGCAAAGGAGCCGAATGGCTCGGCGTGAACGTGCGCGACCAGGCCGCGAACGCGATCGCGTTCAACCAGAGCTACGGCATCACCTATCCCTCGATCATGGATGTCGACGGCGGGGCCATGCAGCTCGCCTTCAGCGGCAGCATCCCGCCGAACGCGGTGCCGACCACCCTCGTGCTCGACAAGAGCGGCCGGGTCGCCGCGCGCATCCTCGGCGCCCTGTCGACACCCTCGATCCTCGAGACCATTGTGCGCGACGCGATCGCCGAGGTCCCCGCGGCGTGAACAATCCCTTCGGCGAAATCGTCTTCAGCGGCCAGCTCCTGTTTGCGATTCCCATCGCGGTACTCGCGGGGCTCGTCTCCTTCGCGTCCCCGTGCATCCTGCCGCTCGTGCCCGGCTACCTCGCATACATCGGCGGATTCACCGACGGCCGGTCGACCGCCGGTCGCGGCGACCGGCGGGGCCGGAACCGGCTCCTGGCCGGCGTCGGGCTCTTCGTGCTCGGCTTCACCCTCGTCTTCGTGCTGACCGGGGTCGTCTTCGGCGCGGCAGGCTTCTGGCTCAACCAGTACCGTGACCTCGTCACCCGGATCGCCGGCGTTGTCGTGATCCTGCTGGGGCTCGTCTTCGTCGGCCAGTTCGCGGCCCTGCAGCGCACGGTCAAGACGAGCTGGCGCCCGCGCGCGGGACTTGCGGGCGCCCCCGTGCTCGGCGCGGTCTTCGCCGTCGGCTGGACCCCGTGCACCGGTCCGACGCTCACGGCGATCAACTCGCTCAGCCTCACCACGGGCTCCCCGTGGCAGGGCGGCCTGCTCGCGCTGTTCTATGCGCTCGGACTCGGCATCCCGTTCCTTCTCATCGCGCTCGGCCTCAACTGGGCGACAGGGGCAGTGTCGTTCCTGAAACGGCACGTCCGCGCGATCAATCTGTTCGGGGGCGTGCTCCTCGTCGTCATCGGCGTCCTCATGGTGACCGGCGTCTGGAATGCCTGGCTCCTCGACCTGCAAGGAGTGATCGGCAGTTATGTCCCGGCCATCTGACCACTACGATTCCCCAGCGCCGGCCCCGGCGTCCGACGATGTCATCCAGCCCAGGCTCGGCCTCGTCGGCTGGCTGCGCTGGTTCTGGCGCCAGCTCACCAACATGCGCACCGCCCTGTTCCTGCTGCTCCTGCTGGCGATCGCCGCCGTGCCCGGTTCGCTCGTTCCGCAGCGCAGCTCAGACCCGAACGGTGTCACCCAGTACTTCGCGGACAACCCCGACCTGGCTCCCGTGCTCGACAAGATCCAGGCCTTCGACGTCTACTCCTCCGCCTGGTTCTCGGCGATCTACCTCCTCCTGTTCATCTCGCTGATCGGCTGCGTGATCCCGCGCACGAAGCACCACTTCCAGGCGCTCCGGGCCCAGCCGCCGCGCACGCCAGCGCGGCTCATGCGGCTCGCCGGCTTCACCGAACGCACGGCTCCTGCCGGCACGGATGCCGCAGCGGCGGTCGACTCCGCCCGCTCGCTCCTGAAGAAGAGCGGCTACCGCGTCGCCCTGTTCGACAGCGCGCCGGCACGCGGCGGGCGGGAATTCTCGGCGTCGGCCGAGCGCGGCTACCTGCGCGAGACCGGAAACCTCGTGTTCCACTTCGCGCTCGTCGGCATCCTGATCACGGTCGGCTTCGGCAGCGGCTTCGGGTTCAGCGGCCAACGGGTGCTCGTCGAGGGCCAGACCTTCGTGAACACCCTGCTCGCCTACGACTCGTTCAGCCCGGGGCGGTTCTTCAGCGACTCGAGCCTCGAGCCGTACAAGCTCACCCTCGACGACTTCAGCGTCACCTACGAGACCCAGAACCTCAAGGCGTACGGCCAGGCGATCGACTACTCCGCTGCCGTCAGCGTCACCCGCCGCGGCGAGGCCCTCCAGACCGGCGTCGTCAAGGTGAACGCCCCGATGCGCACCGGCGGCACCGATGTGTACCTGCTCGGCAACGGCTACGCGCCCTCGATCACCGTCAAGGACCCCAACGGGGTCGTCGTCTTCACCGACGCGGTGCCGTTCCTGCCGCAGGACGCGAACCTCACCTCGCTCGGCGTGATCAAGGTGCCGGACGGCCTCAGCGAACAGCTCGGCATGATCGGCTTCTTCTACCCGACGCAGGCCGCCAGTTCGACGGGCGCCTTCTACTCGTCGTACCCGGACCTCGAATACCCGATGCTCACCCTGAATATCTACTCTGGCGACCTCGGGTTGAACGCGGGAGTGCCGACATCCGTCTACTCGCTCAACACCGACAAGATGACGCGGCTCACCGGTGGCAAGACCGGCGTGAAGTCGCTCGAACTCAAGCCGGGGGAGACCCAGCAGCTGCCGAACGGACTCGGCTCCGTCACGTTCAACGACGCGCACCCCGGCGCCGCCGCGAACGATTTCTCCGGCTCGGTGCTGCGGTTCGCGTCCTTCGACATCCACCACGACCCGACGCAGGTCTGGGTGCTGTCCTTCGCGATCCTCGCCCTGCTCGGGCTGCTCACGAGCCTGTTCGTGCCGCGGCGGCGAGTCTGGGTCAAGGCGATCGAGAGCGAAGACGGATCGCTGACCCTCGAGTACGCGGGACTCGCCCGCGGCGAGGACCCGGCCCTCGAAGCGGCCGTGACCGACATCGCAGACCGCCACGGGCGACTGCTGGTATCCTCCACATCAGCCGTCCCGGCAACCGAACAGAATTAGGCTGACCACGTGAATCTCAACGAGCTCTCGATCCTGAGCCTGTACTCGGCGATGGCCGTCTATGCGCTCGCCTTCATTTCCTTCGCCTTCGACCTCGCCAAGCGCTCCGCGGCCGTCAAGACGGCGGACGAGGCGACGGGCCTCGCGGCGCTCGCCTCCGTACCGGTCGGCGTCGGCGCGGCTAATGGGGCGCAACCGGCGGGCAGGGACGCGACCCTCGATCCGGGGAAGCCTGCCGGCAAGGCCGGTGCCGCGGCATCCGCCGGAACGATCGTCAACCGGATCAGCGCCCGCATCGCCAACGACGCCGCCACCCCGTACGGCCGCTCGAAGAGCCTGCGGATCGGCGTCTCGCTCACCGTGCTGGCCTGGGCGATCCACTTGATGGCCGACGTGCTGCGCGGCTTCGCCGCCGGGCGGGTGCCGTGGGCCAACATGTACGAGTTCGCGATGACGGGCACCCTGCTCATCGTGACCGTGTTCCTGATCGTGCTCACCCGCGCGGACCTGCGCTTCCTCGGCACCTTCGTGACCGGCATGGTGCTCGTGCTGCTCGGCATCGCGGCGCTGCGCTTCTATGTCGAGGTCGCCCCGCTGCCGCCGGCGCTCCAGTCGGCATGGCTCGTGATCCACGTCTTCGTCGCCTCGCTCGGAACCGGGTTCTTCGCGCTCGGCTTCGCGCTCTCCGTGGTGCAACTGCTGCAGTTCCGGCGGGAGGCGCTCGTCACGACCGCCGGCCGGGTGCGCCTCCGCTTCCTCGCGACGCTGCCCTCGGCAGCGACGCTCGAGAACCTGGCGTACCGGGTTCACATCATCGGCTTCATCCTCTGGACGTTCACCCTGATGGCCGGTTCGATCTGGGCGGAGAAGGCCTGGGGCCGTTATTGGGGCTGGGACACCAAGGAGGTCTGGACCTTCATCATCTGGACCATCTACGCCGGCTACATCCACGCCCGTGCAACCAGGGGCTGGCGCGGTTCCCGCTCCGCGTGGCTCGCGATCGTCGGTTTCAGCGCCGTGATGTTCAACTTCGGCGTCGTGAACGTCTTCTTCAAGGGACTGCACGCATACTCGGGCCTCTAACCCGGCATCCGCCAGGGCGGCTCAGTCCGTGATGGCGTCCGTGATGGCGGGTTCGGCGGCGAGCAGGGCGTAGCAGCGGCTGAGGCGGGCGAGCCACCAGGCGCTGCGCTCGGCGGATGCCGCGTAGCGGTCGAGCAGGTCGGCGTCGGGCACGACGCGGCGAACCGGGATCCGGCCGTCGACCGGCAGCAGTGGGTCGTGGGTGACATCGGCGGCGAGCAGCGAGGCGGTGCCGAGGCCGCAGTCGAACTCGAGGCCGGGGATCGCGGCGGCGAGGTGCGCGCCCATCGCGATGCCGACCGAGGTGTCGAGGGCACTCGAGACCACGACGGGCAGGCCGGCCAGCGCAACGAGGTCGAGTGCGACGTGAATCCCGCCGAGCGGTGCCGCCTTGATCACGAGGATGTCGGCAGAGCCCGTGGTCGCCACGAGCAGCGGGTCCTCGGCGCGGCGCACGCTCTCGTCGGCGGCGACGGGGATGCCGAGGTAGTCGGCGGAGCGACGGCGGATCTCGGCGAGTTCCTCGATGCTCGCGCACGGCTGTTCGACGTACTCGAGGTCGAACTCGCCGAGGGCGTTCAGGGCGTGTTCGGCTTCGTCGAGGTTCCAGAGGCCGTTCGCGTCCACACGGATGCGCCCCTCCGGTCCCAGCACCCGGCGCACGGCGCGCACGCGGGCGACGTCTTCTGCGAGGGTCTGCCCGGGGGCGGCCACCTTCACCTTGGCCGTGCGGCACCCCGGAAAGCGGGCGAGGACATCCGCCACGAGTTCCGCGTCGATTGCGGGGACGGTCGCATTGACCGGGATGCTCTCGCGCAGGAGGGCGGGCGTCGGGGTCCAGCCGAAGTCGATCGCGGCGCGCAGCCAGGCGACGGACTCTGCGTCGTCGTACTCGGCGAACGGCGCGAACTCCGTCCAGCCCTCCGGTCCTTCGAGGAGGAGTGCCTCGCGGGTGTCGATTCCGCGGAATCGGGTGATGAGCGGCAACGCGACAATGCGGGCCGTTCCGAGCAACTCTGCGAGTGGGGGAAGCATGCTTCCAGTCTGCCAGCCGGGCGCGGGTGCGGGCGACCGTGCCGCCGCACGCGTCGGGGCGTGCGCGCCAGAAGCGCCGTTCCGCGCCAGGCCTGCCGGGCGCGGAACGGCGCAGTGGGCGCGCGGCGGAGCGGACCGTGCGGGCGGCTAGAGGGAGTCGTGGTTGAAGGCGCCGTCGACCTCGAGGTCGAGGTCGTCCCCGTTGGTGGGTTTGACGTCGATAACCGCGAACGCGATGCCGGGCGCGATCAGGAGATAGGCGTCCTCGAAGCGGCCGCCGCCGCTGTTGACCGGAAGCCAGTACGGCTGCCCGGACGTGACGGCCGCGTTGATCTCATTCCGGAGCGACTCTGCGGACCGGCCGCCCAGGGAGTACTGCTGACCGCCATAGACGATGTCGATGCGAATCATGGTTCATCCTTCGTCGCGAGCACGGATGCCGGCCGGTGCGGTTCGGGGACGAGCTGCAAACCGCCAGAGGAGTTGGCGGTCAGCATGAGCGCCTCCACCCAGTCGCGATTGAGGCTCGGCGAGCGACCGCCGAAGTATTTGAAGGCGAGCGGGATGGCCGGATGCAGCCAGATCGTGCTGCGACCGTCGCCTCCGGACGGGTCGTCCCTCCACGTGAAGTAGAAGCACTCTCCCCGGCGCAGCTTGGCTCCGATGACCACCTGGATGTGCGCCAGGATGCGATCATCAAAGTCGGCCGTCACCGTCGAGTTATAGGTGAGCTTTCCCATGATTCCCTCGTTGGCGCGTCATAAGGAATTATTGCTACAAAAATGAGACGTTGCCAATGCTCAGTTCGGGGGGTCCCCCGGAGAGCCGTGGAAAAGTTCAGTGCCGTGGAAAAGTTCGGTCACGCCGGAACCGGGTTGTGCGGGTGCTCACGCACCCGCACAACCGGTCATCGACGGACCAGGCCTGCGGGCATCTAATCGCGCAGGTACCGTTCGAGCCGGGGCACGTGCAGGAGGGCCAGCGCGCGCTTCTCGATCTGGCGGACCCGCTCCCGCGTGACGCCCTGGATGACGGCGATCTGGTCGAGGGTGCGCGGTTCGTCGCCGTCGAGCCCGAATCGGGCCTTCAGGATCGACCGCTCCCGCGGCGGCAGCGCGTCGAGGTAGAAGCAGATGTCCGCGGCACGCAGCGTGACCGTCGCATACTCGTCCGGCTGCGGCAGGTCGTCGTCGATGATGAGCTCCGAGATGTCTCCGACGCCGTCACCGACCGGGGAATGCAGGGAAATCGGCTCATTGTCGTACTGCAGCAGCCGCGAGACGTCGCGGATGGGGATCTGCGCCGCCTCGGAGAGCTCCTTGAGCGAGGGGTCGCGGTCGAGGGTGCTCGTGAGGTCACGGCGGATGCGCTTGATCTTGTTGAGCTTCTCCGCGGTGTGCACGGGGATGCGGATCATCCGGGACTTGTCGGCCATTCCGCGGTGAATCGCCTGGCGGATCCACCAGGTCGCGTAGGTGGAGAACTTGTATCCGGTCATGAAGTCGTACTTCTCGACCGCTCGGACGAGGCCGATGTTGCCGTCCTGGACGAGGTCCATGATCGGCACCCCGCGGCCGGAGTAGTGCTTGGCGATGCTGACGACGAGGCGGAGGTTGGCTTCGATGAAGTGGTTCTTCGCCCGGCCGCCGTCGTGGGCGAGCCAGGCGAGTTCCCGGGAAAGCTCGTGGTCGTCGACCCCGTGCGCGAGCTTCTCTGCGGCGAACAGGCCGACCTCGATCCGCCGGGCGAGGTTGACCTCATCCTCGGCGCTCAGGAGGGGGCCCTTGCCGATGCGACGCAGGTAGTCGCCGAAGGCATCCGTGGATGCCCTGCTGTAGCGGGACGCTGCCGTACTGCCGGCCGAACGCTGGGATGAGCCGGCCGGGTTGATCGAGGGGAGCGGGGCGCGGTAGGAGTCGGGAGAATCGAAGTGGTCGTGGGCCGGTGCCGACGTGTTCATCGTGACGGTCACGGTCGCACCGCCGTTCCGATGGCGTTCTGGTGTTTTCTGGTGTTTTCTGCCGGGGTCATGCGGATGCTGACGGCGCTGATGGTGCTGTGGGTTCGGGTTGCCACGTCGTTGTGGAGTGGCAGGTCGATCGGGGCTTTTGACTGTGTGTCTAGGTCGTTCATGACTACCTCCGGGTCTCACTGAGACCACAAGTACACATGGTGAAAATGAGGCGCTCAAGGGGGTTGACTTTGCCACCACAAAAGGGGTATTTCTCATTTTCACCGGCGTGTCGTTTGGTTTTTCAGGCCTGAGTATGTGTGAGAGCGCGCCCATCCGCGCGCTGTCCAGCCGGCACCCCTCGGGTCCGCGCGCGGGGTCCGCCGCGTAGGCTTGCAGCATGATCGAACAGGTGTCTGAAATCTTCGACCCGAGCCAGTGGAAACTCGTCCCGGGCTTCGAGTCCCTCACCGACGTGACGTACCACCACGACCTCACCGGGCAGATCGCGCGCGTCGCGTTCAACCGCCCGGAGGTGCGCAACGCGTTCCGGCCGCACACCGTCGACGAGCTGCAGGCCACCCTCGAAGACGCCCGGATGAACCCGCGCATCGGCGTCGTCCTCCTCACCGGAAACGGCCCGAGCCCGAGGGACGGCGGCTGGGCGTTCTGCTCGGGCGGGGACCAGCGCATCCGTGGCCGCGACGGCTACAAGTACGCGGAAGGCGAGACTGCCAGCGGCATCGACAAGGCCCGCAGCGGCCGACTGCACATCCTCGAGATCCAGCGCCTGATCCGCTTCATGCCGAAGGTCGTCATCGCCGTCATCCCCGGCTGGGCGGCCGGGGGCGGGCACTCCCTGCACGTGGTCTGCGACCTCAGTATCGCGAGCGCAGAGCACGCCAAGTTCAAGCAGACGGATGCCAACGTCGGCTCCTTCGACGCCGGTTACGGCAGCGCATACTTCGCCCGCCAGGTCGGGCAGAAAGCCGCGCGCGAGGTCTTCTTCCTCGCCCGCGAGTACTCCGCCCAGCGCGCCCTCGAGATGGGCGCGATCAACGCGGTCGTCCCGCACGCCGATCTCGAAAACGAAGCCATCGACTGGGCTCGCACGATCCTGACCAAGTCGCCCACCGCCATCCGCATGCTCAAGTTCGCCTTCAACGCCGTCGATGACGGACTCGTCGGGCAGCAGGTCTTCGCGGGCGAAGCGACGCGGCTCGCCTATGGCACGGACGAGGCCGTCGAGGGCCGCGACGCGTTCCTCGAGAAACGCGACCCCGACTGGGGTCCGTACGACTGGCAGTTCTAGTCCCGCCGTGACACGGATGCTCCGGGTCGTCTCCGTCGACCGGCCGCTCGACCTCCTCGACCTGCTCCGCGAGGCCCTCTCCGGGCGCGGGGACGCCCTGCTGCCCGTGCCCGTGCCCGTGCCCGTGCCCGTGCCCGTGACCGTTCCGGACGGCACGGCCGTCGTCATCGAGACGAGCGGTTCGACAGGCGTGCCCAAGCGGGTGCTGCTCGGCGCGCCAGCCCTCCTGGCGAGCGCCGCGGCGTCGAGTGCGGCGCTCGGCGGGCCCGGCCAGTGGCTGCTCGCCCTGCCCGCCCACTACGTCGCGGGCGTCCAGGTGCTCGTCCGCTCGCTCGAGGCGGGGACCACGCCGATCGCGCTGGCACCCGGTCACTTCGACCCGGCCGCCTTCTTCGAAGCGGCGACCCGGCTGACCGCGCCGCTGCGCTACACCTCCCTTGTGCCGGTGCAGCTCGCCCGCCTCCTCGACGCGGTCGACGCTGACGACCAGGGCGGGGCCGCGGAAATGCTCACACTCCTGCGCCGCTTCACGGCGATCCTGGTCGGCGGCCAGGCCATGCCCCCTGCCCTGATCGAGCGCGCCGCCTCGCTCGGCATCGCGGTCGTGCGCACATACGGCTCCTCTGAAACGGCCGGCGGATGCTGTTACAACGGTCGCCCGATCGGCGACACGGTTGTGCGCGTCGTCGACGGCGAGCTCGAGATGTCCGGCTCCGTGCTCGCCGACGGGTACCTGGACGACCCGCTCCGCACCCACGACCGCTTCACCGAAGACCACGGCGTGCGCTGGTACCGCACCGGCGACCTCGGCGAGGTCGACGCCGTGACCGGCCTCGTGCGCGTGCTCGGCCGCGCGGACAACGTGATCATCTCGGGCGGAGAGAAGGTCTCCCTCGACGCCGTCGAACGCGTGGTGCGCGCCCTGCCCGGTTTCGCCGACGCGGTGATCGTGGGGGTGGCGGATGCCCGGTGGGGCCAGGTGCCCGTCGTCGCGGTCCCGGGGTCGCACTCCGCGGTGCCGGCCCGGTCGCGGGGCGAGGCCTCGCGCACGTCGCCGACCGCAACGCCGTTCAGCTCGCCGGAGACGGAGGCAGACACGGCGACGGCCCGACTCGCAGTCGTGAAGGACGCCGTCGCATCCGCCCTGGGCAAGGCGGCCCGGCCCGATCGCCTGCTTGTGGTCGCCGAGATCCCCCTGCTCGTCTCAGGCAAGCCCGACCGGCTCGCCCTGCAGCGCATCGCCGACGCCGGCCCCGTGCGGGCCTAGCCGCGGTCACTGGCCGTGGGCTGAGCCGCGGGCGCATGCGCTGGCCACGGGCGTTGATCTGCGCGCGTCGCGCGAGGGTGCCGACTCGCGGCATCCTCTTATCAAGTGCCCGGTAACATGAAAACGTGGCACAGGGAGCGCGGCCGGTCAGGCCCAAAATGCAGCGATTGAATCCTTCGGAGACCCTCGGGGCACCGGCGTCCGCCGGACAGTCGTCCGGAAAACAGGCGGGTAAGCCAGCCGGGAAGGCAGCGGGCAAGCCCGCCAACTCCGGTCGATCCGGAAACCCGGCGAAGCGGAACGGCGCAGAGGCGCACGGCCGCTCCGGCCCGGCGACGGCCGGCGACTGGATCTCCGGCGCGCGCCTTCGCACCCTTCCCCTCGCGATCGCCCCGGTCGCCCTCGGCACCGGCGCGGCCATCGTCGCGAGCGACCCGGGCGTCTTCCACCCGGTCCGCGCCCTGCTCGCGCTCATCGTGGCACTCTGCCTGCAGATCGGCGTGAACTACGCGAACGATTACTCCGACGGCATCCGCGGCACCGACGCCTACCGCGTCGGCCCGGCCAGGCTGACCGGCGGAGGAGCGGCGAGGCCGCGGTCCGTGCTCACCGTCGCGCTCGCGTTCTTCGGGCTCGCCGCGTTCGCGGGTCTCGTGCTCGTGATCCTGAGCGGCCAGTGGTGGCTGCTGCTCGTCGGCGCCGCCGCGATCGTCGCAGCCTGGTTCTACACCGGCGGCAAGCGTCCCTACGGCTACTTCGGCCTCGGCGAGCTGTTCGTGTTCGTGTTCTTCGGACTCGTCGCAACCGCGGGCACGACCTTCGTGCAGGTCGGAACGGTGAACCTTGAGAGCTGGCTCGGCGGGGTCGCGATCGGGCTCATCGCCTGCGCCGTGCTGATGGTCAACAACCTGCGTGACATCGTCCCGGACAAGGCGTCCGGCAAGCGCACCCTCGCGGTGCTGATCGGCAACCTGCCCGGCCGCATCGTCTTCTGCGTGCTGCTGCTCGTGCCGTTCCTGATCGCGGCCTTCTTCGCGCTGTTCTATCCGCTCGCGTGGTTCGTGCTCTTCGTGCTCCTGCTCGCCCTTCCGGCGTGCCTGATCACCGTCACCGCGAAGACCGCGGCCGAGCTCATCCTGGCGCTCAAGCTCACGAGCTTCAGCGCGCTCCTGTACGGCCTGCTACTGGGCGCTGCCTTCGCGTTCTGACGCCGCTGACCCAGCGGTCGTGACGGGCGCAGCGGATGCCGCGGCCCGCGTCGTCGCCCGGCCGGCGGCATCCGCTGCCTCGGCAGAGGCGACCGCGGCAGAAGCAGCGGCGTCGGCGGCACGGTCGATCGCCGCGTCCTCCGACTCCGCGTCGGGATGTACGACCTCAGCGGTGGGGTGCCGGGCAGTGTACAGGTCGAGGGCGACCTGCTCCCTGGGCTTCCGCAGGAAGATGTACGACAGGCAGAGCCCGATCAGGGCCGCGACGATGGCGGAGACCCACCAGACGATCGAGAGCATCAGAAGCACCGCGAGGGGGACTGCGAACATGAGGATGCGGTAGACCGAGTAGCTCAGCCAGGACGGGACAGCTTTCATACTTTCAGCATAGATTGTGGTTCCGATCGTTAGTTTTGCCGACCTCTGCGTACTCACCGATCTCTCGGGTGTTCGCCGTAGAATGAGCGGATGGTAAAGGTGTGGCTTGTCGTAGGAATTGCGGTCATTCTCGTGACCGTCTATGCGCTCGTCGAGTGTGTCACCTTCGATCGCGGCCGGATCCGCGGTTTGCCGCGCTGGGTCTGGGTTTTCGTGATCGTTCTGGTCCCCGTCGTCGGCGCCCTGCTGTGGCTGTTCATCGGCCGCGGCAGCAACCAGAGTTCGGCGCCCGGTCGCGGCGCATCGCGGCAGCTGGCCCCCGATGACGATCCCGACTTCCTGAAGAGCCTCGGCCGGGACCGGCTCCAGGAGGAGCGGATCCGCCAGATGGAGCAGGAGCTCGCCGACCTCGACAAGCCGGATCCGTCCGATAAGCCCGAGCGACCGGGCAAGAGTCAGAATTCCGGTTCCGGCAAGGGACAGGCGGCCGGGAATGCCGGTCCGTCGACCGGCCCGTCCACGGGCCCGGCGAAGGGTCCTGCCGCAGCGGAGCCGAAGAAGACGACCGACCCAGGCGAGGGCGAACTGCCTGGCCGCCGGGATGCCTGACCCGATCCTGACCGACACCGCGGCCGTGGGTGAAGGCCTGCCCTTCACCAGTCCGGCGGCCACCGGCAGCCCCGCGACCGATTTCAGCGTCGCCCTCCTCGGCGCGTTCGTGAGCCTCGGCATCCGCGACATCGTCGTGAGCCCCGGTTCCCGCTCGCAGGCGCTCGCCCTGGTCGCCGCGGAACTCGAACGCCTCGGCCTGGTCCGCCTGCACGTGCGCATCGACGAACGCGGCGCCGGTTTCCTCGCGCTCGGCCTCGCGGTCGAGACCGGCGTGCCCGCCCTCGTGATCTGCACGTCCGGCACCGCCGTCGCCAACCTGCACCCCGCGGTGCTCGAGGCCCATCACTCCGGGGTGCCCCTCATCGTGCTGACGGCCGATCGCCCCGTCGAACTCCGCGGCATCCGCTCGAACCAGACGACCGTGCAGACCGGGCTCTTCGGCGTCGCGACCCGGCTCTGCCTCGACGTACCGGCCCCCGGTGCTGCTGCGATTGCTGCTGCCGGTGCCCCGGCCGGCCATGCCGGCGATGCCACCGAGTCCCGTGCCGACGGTGCGGGCCGTTCTTCCGACGCTGTCCGCGCTGCCGAACTCGCCGCCCGGTCGATGGATGCCGCCACCGGAGGCCGCTCGCTCGACCCCGGTCCCGTGCAGCTCAACCTCGCCTTCCGGGAGCCCCTCTCCGCCCCCGTGACCCTTGAGCGCTCCGCCGACCCGGCCGCGACGACGACTGAGCCGCCGCTGAGCCACGGCCAGACCGACGGCTCACCCGCTTTCGCGGTGAGCGGTGACGTGGTGACGGGTGACCAGGCCGCACTCGTCGTCGACGGGGGGCTGCGCACCGTCGTGGTCGCCGGCACAGGCGCGGGGAGTGCTGCAGAGGAGTTCGCCCGGGCCGGAGGCTGGCCACTGCTCGCGGAGGTGTCGAGCAACGCCCGCTTCGGGCCGAATCTCGTGGCCGCATACCGTGAGCTGCTGCAGGCCGAGGACTTCGGCGGCAGGGTCGAGCGCGTGATCGTGTTCGGACATCCGTCGCTGAGCCGGGAAGTCCCGGCCCTCATCCAGCGGGACGACGTCGAGACGATCGTCGTGGCCCCGACCGGCGCCGAGTGGTACAACCCTGGGCACCGGGTGCGCACGTTCGCCCGCACGGCGCGTGTCGGCGCATCCGCTTCGTCCGAGGCGGAAACCCGCGACGGCCGGGCCTGGCTCGGCAGCTGGGTGATGTCGAGCCGGCGCGTTCTCGACGCGGCGACCGAAGACGCGGATGTCCCCTTCGGCGCCCACGGGATGACGCGCGCCGAATTCGCAGCCCTCCGCGCTCCCGTCACCCGGAGCATGCTCGTCGACGCCGTCTGGCGGGCCTCCTGGCCGCACGACCGGCTGGTGCTCGGCGCGTCCCGGTTGATCCGCGAGGCGGACCGGCGGGTGCCGGGCAAGAAGATCTCCGTGCACTCGAACCGGGGCCTCGCGGGCATCGACGGCACGATCGCGACCGCGACGGGTATCGCGCTCGCGAGCCAGGCGTTCCAGCACGGCAGCGAACCGCGCTCGACCGGCACGACCCGGCTGCTCCTCGGCGACCTCGCCCTGTTGCACGACGCGGGATCGATGCTCCTGGTCCCGGGCGAGGCGCGGGCGCGGCTGCAGGTCATCGTCGGCAACGACGGTGGCGGAACCATTTTCGACGGGCTCGAGGTCGCGGCATCCGCCCCCGACGACTTGATCAGCAGGGTGCTCTACACACCGCAGGGCGTCGACCTCTCCGCGCTCGCCGCAGCATACGGCTGGGAATACGACCGGGCGGCGACCCGCAGCGAGCTCGAGCGGGCGCTCACCGCGCCGCCGCTCGGACCGAGCCTGCTCGAGGTGCCGCTTACGCGCTAGGTTTTCTCCATAGCCTTACGCGGGCCCGGCTGCACAGTCTCAGTCTTCCTGCGGTTTTCGACGAAGGGTGCATCATCATGAGCGGACTCAACCAAAAGTTTTGGGATTCAGACCCGATCGAGACGCTCCGCGTCGGCCCCGGATTCCGGCTCGCCTCCGTCGACCCCGACGCGACGCCCGGCTTCGACGGGGTCGTGAAGAAGAACGCCGACAAGGCGCTCGCCTCGGGCGTGGGTCTGCTCGATTCGCTTCAGGAGAAGCTCTACGCCAATAGCCGGGCTTCCGCAGACGACGGCGGTGGCCGCAAGGTGCTCCTCGTGCTGCAGGCCATGGACACCGCAGGGAAGGGCGGCATCGTGCGGCACGTCGTCGGGTCCGTCGACCCGCAGGGTGTGCGCCTCACCGCGTTCAAGGCACCGACAGCGGAAGAACGCGCGCACGACTTCCTCTGGCGGGTGCGGAGCCGCGTGCCTGGGCCCGGCCTGATCGGGGTCTTCGACCGCTCGCACTACGAGGATGTGCTGATCGCCCGCGTCCACGAGCTCGCCCCCGCCGAAGAGATCGAGGCCAGGTACGGGCAGATCCGCCAGTTCGAGCAGGATCTCGTCGACGACGGAACCACGATCGTCAAGGTCATGCTGCAGATCAGCTCGGCAGACCAGAAAGAGCGGCTGCTCGAGCGCCTCGAACGCCCGGACAAGCACTGGAAGTACAACCCTGGCGACGTCGACGAGCGGATGCGCTGGGCCGACTACCAGACGGCATACCAGCTCGCCCTCGAACGCACCTCGACCCCCGACGCGCCGTGGTTCGTCGTTCCCGCGGGCAAGAAGTGGTACGCGCGCCTCGCCGTGCAGCACCTGCTGATCGATGCCCTCGAGCGTCTGGACCTCGACTGGCCGCCCGCCGCCTTCGACGTCGACGCCGAAAAGGCGCGCCTCGCAGCCACCTGACCCGCCCCATCCGCCCACTCCTCCCGTTCATCCCGCGAGAGCACGAAATCGGCCCTTATGGAGCCGTCTTTAGGGCCATAAGTGTGCTCTCGCGGTTCACGGCGCTGAGCGCAGAGCGCAGCGGAGGAGGAGGGGGAGTTAGCCGAAGGCCTCGACGATGGGGCGGAACTTCATCCGGGTCTCGGCGAGCTCGCGGTCGGGCTCTGAACCGAGCACGATGCCGCAGCCGGCGTATGCCGTGACGTCGCCGCCGGGAGTGACCTGGGCGCAGCGCAGCGCGATCGCCCATTCGCCGTCGCCGTCGGCTCCGACCCAGCCGACCGGCCCGGCATACCGGCCGCGGTCGAAGGGCTCGAGTTCGCGGATGAGCGCAAGCGCTGCCTGCGTCGGCGTTCCCGCGACCGCGGCCGTCGGGTGCATGGCGGCGATGAGGTCGAGGGAGGTCGATCCGTCGGAGAGGGTTCCCTCGACATCCGTCGCGAGGTGCCAGAGGTTCGGGAGCTTGACCGTGAACGGCAGCTCGCTCGTGAGCAGGTGCGAGGTATGCGGGCGCAGCGAGGCGAGCACGCTCTGCACCGCGAAGGCGTGTTCGTCGCCGTCCTTCGCGCTCGTCGCGAGCGCGGCGGCGGCCTCGAGGTCCGCCGCGGCGTCGGCGCCGCGCGAGACGGTCCCGGCGAGCACCCGGGCGTTGACCTCGCCGTGGTCGGCGCGGATCAGGGTTTCGGGGCTCGACCCGACGAGTCCGTCGACGGCGTAGGTCCAGCAGTCCGGGTAGCCGAGGGCGAGTTCGCTGATCGTGCGGCGGAGGTCCGACTTCGCCGGAAGGTGGCCGCGGAGGTCGCGGGCGAGCACGACCTTGTTCACCTCGCCGGCCGAGAGACGCACGACCGCCTCATCGACGGCTGCCTTGTATGCCTCGGGCCGCAGCGTGCCCGAGAGCAGCGAGATCCGGTACTCCGTGCCCAGCGGATGCAGCGCCACCGGAATTTCCGGAGGGGTGCCTCCGGTCGGCCAGATCCGGGTGACCCAGCAGAGACCGTCCTCACGTCCGACGATGACCTCCGGAACGAGCAGCACGCTCGTCTCGGCGGATTCGTCGTCGAAGGCGAACGTTCCGAACGCCAGCAGGCCGGTGCCCGTTCGCGCGAGGGGATCGGTCACCGTCGCAGCGGCGACGACGTCCCGCCACGCACTCGCGGCATCCGTCATGCGGGTCGGGCCCGAGAATTCGAGCCGCAGCGCTGAGCCGAGGCCGGCGAGGCCCTGGTTGCGGCGCATCCAGAGCAGCGGCTTCTGGGCGTCGAGGAGAAGGACCAGTTGTCGAATGTCGGCAATGGGAGTGGTTTCAACCGTTAGGGCCTGCACATTCACTTGCCCAGCCTATGCCAGCCGCCACGACGACCGGCCTCCCGGACTCCAGACTGCCCCTATCACCGGCTTCGCAGGATCACCGGGGAACGGCAACCTAGACTGTTGGAGTGAACAGAGCAGACCTCAGTAAGCAGCCGGAGCAGGTCGCTGCCATGTTCGATCAGGTGTCGACGCATTACGACCGCACGAACGCGGTGCTCTCGGTCGGAAACGCCGCCCTGTGGCGGCTCCAGGCGACCCGCGCCGTCAACCCCCAGGCCGGCGAGCGCATCCTCGACATCGCCGCGGGCACCGGCACCTCGAGCGTCGCGCTGACCCACACCGGCGCCCACGTCGTCGCCGCCGATTTCTCCGCCGGCATGATCGCGGTCGGCCGCGAACGCCAAGCGGGCAACCCGCTCGTCGAGTTCGTCCAGGCCGACGCCACGGCGCTTCCCTTCGCCGACAACGAATTCGACGCCGTCACGATCTCCTTCGGCCTCCGCAACGTCGTGGAACCGCGCAAGGCGCTCGCCGAGTTCTTCCGCGTCACCAAGCCCGGCGGCAGGGTCGTCATCTGCGAGTTCTCCACCCCGCCGAACCCGGTCATCCGCAGCGCCTATTTCGCCTACCTCAACCAGGTGATGCCCCGGGTCGTCAAGCTCGCCTCCTCGAACGCCGAGGCGTACGACTATCTCGGCGAATCGATCGCCGCCTGGCCGACCCAGCCCGTGCTGAGCGGATGGCTCCGCGAAGCCGGGTACGAGTCCGTCGCCTACAAGAACCTCACCCTCGGAATCGTGGCGCTGCACCGCGGCGTCAAGGCCGCCCCCGCGGCAGTCCCCGCCGACTGAAACTCCCCACCCAATGGATAGGCTGTCAGAGTGAAACCGAGTCTTCCCCTGTTCCGGCGCGGCTCCTCCGTGACGAGCCAGATCGGCCTCAGCGATCGAATCTTCTCGACAGCGGATGACCGGGGCCTTGCCGCCGGAATCGACGCCGGTCTCGAGCGGGTCGAGGCGAGCCTCTTCGCCGAGATCGTCTTCGCAGACGAGATCGCAAGCGTCACCACCCGGTACCTCCTCGAAGCCGGCGGCAAGCGGGTTCGCCCGATGCTTGCCCTCCTCACCGCCCACCTCGGCAGCGGTGGGATCACCGACGTCGTGACCGCGTCGACGGCGATCGAGATCACCCACCTCGCCTCGCTCTACCACGACGACGTCATGGACGACTCCGGCCAGCGCCGCGGCGTCCCGAGCGCCCAGACGGTCTGGGGAAACTCGGTCGCGATCCTCACCGGCGACCTGCTGTTCGCCAGGGCGAGCCAGCTGATGGCCAAGCTCGGCGAGCGGGCCATCCGCCTGCAGGCCGACACCTTCGAACGCCTCGTCATGGGGCAGCTGCACGAGACCGTCGGCCCGCACGCGGGCGACGACCCGATCGAGCACTACATCTCGGTACTCGCGGACAAGACCGGTTCGCTCATCGCGGCAGCGGCCCAGGCCGGCATCATCTTCTCGGATGCGCCCGACGAATTCGAACAGCCCCTCGTGAGCTTCGGCGAGAAGATCGGCGTCGCGTTCCAGCTCATCGACGACGTGCTCGACCTGTCCCCGCAGCCCGAGGCGACCGGGAAGGTGCCAGGCACCGACCTGCGTGCCGGGGTCGCCACCCTGCCCCTGCTCAGGCTCCGCGAGCGCGCCGCCGACGAGCCGGCATCCGCGGCCCTGCTCGAGCGGCTCGAGCGGGACGTCATGAGCAGCCAGGGCACCCGCTCAGAGGCGGCCGACTCCGCGATTGCCGCGCTGCGCGACCACGAGGTGACCGCGCAGACCCTCTCAGAGGCCCACGGCTGGGCACACGACGCCGTTGCTTCCCTCGCTCCCCTGCCCGACGGGTCCGTCAAGAAGGCGCTGACCCGATTCGCCGACACGATCGTCGAGCGTTCAAGTTAGAAAGGTCGTCATGACCGAGAAGCGCCCCACCGACCAGCAACCCGCGAAGCTGCGCCTGGCGATCGTCGGGGCAGGGCCGGCCGGCATCTACGCCGCGGATATCCTGCTCAAGGCGGAACGCAACTTCGAGGTCTCGATCGACCTGTTCGACCACCTCCCCGCGCCGTACGGGCTCGTACGCTACGGGGTCGCGCCGGACCACCCCCGCATCAAGGGCATCATCACCGCCCTGCGCGACGTGCTCGACCGCGGCGACATCCGCATCTTCGGAAACGTGCGCTTCGGGGTCGACATCACGCTCGACGACCTCAGGAAGCACTACAACGCGGTCATCTTCGCGACCGGCGCCGTGCGCGACGCCGACCTCAGGATCCCCGGCATCGACCTCGTCGGCTCCTACGGCGCCGCCAAGTTCGTGAGCTGGTTCGACGGCCACCCCGACTACCCGCGCACCTGGCCGCTCGAAGCGAAGCAGGTCGCCGTGATCGGCAACGGAAACGTGGCCCTCGACGTGGCTCGGATCCTCGCGAAGCACGCGGACGACCTGCTGCCCACCGAGATCCCGGCGAACGTCTACGACGGGCTCAAGGCCTCACCCGTGACCGACGTGCACATCTTCGGGCGTCGCGGACCGACATCCGTGAAGTTCACGCCCCTCGAACTGCGTGAGCTCGGCGAACTGCCCGACGTCGACATCGTCGTCTACGACGAGGACTTCGACTATGACGACGCCGCGCGCGCCGCCGTTGCGAGCAACAAGCAGGTCTTCGTGATCGACAAGGTGCTCGGCAAATGGCGCGAACGCGCCCACAAGCTCGCCGAGGACCCGCAGGCGGGCGCGAGCCGCCGGCTGCACCTGCACTTCTTCGCCAAGCCCCTCGAACTGGTCGACGACGGCACCGGCCGGGTCGGCGGCATCCGCTACGAACGCACAGCGCCGGACGGCCAGGGCGGCGTCGTGGGCACGGGGGAGATCCGCGAGCTGCCGGTGCAGGCCGTGTACCGCGCGGTCGGGTACTTCGGCTCGCCGCTGCCCGGGGTGCCGTTCGACAAGAAGCACGGCGTGATCCCGAACCGCGAGGGGCAGGTGCTCTCCAAGGGCGACCCGTCGTCCGGTGCGGGCAGCGCCAACCAGCAGCTCTACGGCGTGTACGCGACCGGGTGGATCAAGCGCGGGCCTGTCGGCCTGATCGGGCACACCAAGTCCGACGCGATGGAGACCGTGCGGCACCTGATCAACGATCTCGGCAACTGGTGGCGGCCCGAATCCCCGTCGGAGGAGAGCGTCGTCGCGCTCCTCGAGGAACGCGGCGTCGAGTACACGAACCTCGACGGCTGGCACCGCCTCGACCAGCACGAGCAGGCGCTCGGCGCGGCCGAGGGCCGGGTGCGGATCAAGGTCGTGCCCCGCGACGAGATGGTCGCCATCTCCCGCGCCGTCGCGCCAGCAGCAGTGACCGCCTCGGCCTAGAACCCGAGCAGTTCGCTGCCCACCTCGCCGAACACGGCGAGGTGGGCGTCGACGTCCGCTGCGGTGGTGTCCGGGCTCATCAGCGCCATATCGTGGAACGGCGTCACAAGGATGCCCCGATGCCTACCGGAAGTTGACGAACTGCAGGGCGACGTCGAGGTCCTTGCCCTTGAGCAGCGCCATCGTGGCCTGCAGGTCGTCGCGGCTCTTCGAGCTCACGCGCAGCTCATCTCCCTGGATCTGGCTCTTGACGCCCTTGGGGCCCTCGTCGCGAATGATCTTGCCGATCTTCTTCGCGTTCTCCTGGTCGATGCCGGCCTTCATCGAGGCCTCGATCCGGAATTCCTTGCCGGAGGCGTACGGGTCGCCCGCGTCGAGGCTGCGCAGCGAGATGCCGCGCTTGATGAGCTTGGACTCGAAGACTTCGAGGATCGCCTTGACACGCTCCTCCGAGTTCGCCTTCATGAGCACCTTCTCGCCGCTCATCTCGATCGAGGCGCCGACGTTCTTGAAGTCGTAGCGCTGCGCGACTTCCTTGTGGGCCTGGTTGAGGGCGTTGTCGACCTCCATCGGGTCGACCTTGCTGACGATGTCGAACGTTGAGTCTGCCATGACAGCAATGTTATCGGCGGATGCTTCGCCCGGCATCCGCACACCGGCTCACGCACCGGGCATGCCGGGCTCATCGGGAACTGATAGCCGCTGGAGGCCGCGGCCATAGCCCTGCTGCGTACCGTTGCCGACGCGGCAGTCAGAAGCCGCGCACGAGCTATCGAGGAGACCATGAAACGGCCACAGTTTCTCACGCACATCCGCCCACGAACCTGGGTGGTTGCCGGCGTCATCGTGCTCGCCCTCGCGGGCGGCAGCATCTACTGGTTCGGATTCGCCGTTCCGGCGAACACCAAGTCCACGGTCGCCGCTCCCATCACCACCGCAGCGAGCCTGACGACCATGCAGAAGACCGTCGACAGCGACGGCACCGCGACCCCGACCGTGAACGACTCGGTCAGCTTCGCCGTGTCCGGTACCGTCACGGCCGTGCCGGTCGTCGCGGGGACCACCGTGACCGCTGGCCAGGTGCTCGCAACCGTCGACACGCTCAGCCTCGACGCCGCCGTTCTCGAAGCGCAGGCGACGCTCGCGACCGCGAAGGCGAAACTCACCACGAGCGTGAGCGACAGCGACGGAACCGCCGCTGCCGTCGCTCAGATCGCGGCCCAGACGGCATCCGTCGCCGTCGACGAGGCCGCCGTCGTGACCGCGCAGGCCGCAGTCGCCGGTGCGACCCTCACCGCCCCCGCCGCCGGCCTCGTCACCGCGGTCAACGTCGCCGTCGGCGACGTGATCTCCTCGGGCAGCTCGGGCAGTTCTGGGGCCGGGGGAGCCACGACCGCCTCGACCGCCTCGACCTCTACGAGCACGGCCGACTTCAGTATCGTCGGAACAGACTCGTGGTCGCTCTCCCTCGCCATCGGCGAGTCGGACATCGCGAACGTCGCGGTCAACGACCAGGTCGAACTCTCCCTCGACGACGGCACCGCGTTCTTCGGAACCGTGCAGTCCGTCGGCATCCTGCCGTCGACGACCTCCGGAGCGGTCACCTACCCCGTCGTCGTCGCCGTCACCGGCGACCCCGACGGCCTCTACGACGGCGTCGCCGTCACGGCCAAAATCGTCTACGAGCGTCGCACCAACGTGCTCACCGTCCCGAGCGCCGCGGTCACGACCGCGGAGGGCGTCTCCACGGTGAAGACCCTCGACGCCTCCGGCACCGCGGTTGCGACGACCGTCACCGTCGGCGAGACCGTCGGCAACGTCACCGAGATCCTCACCGGGATCGCAGAGGGCGACGAAGTCGTGGTCGTGACATTCACCCCTGGCTCCGGCAACAGCGGCTCGACAACCGACCGGCAGAGCGGCGGCAGCGGCGGATTCCCGTCCGGCGGCCCGCCCTCCGGTGGAATGACCCAGGGAAACGGGTCGAACGGTGGTTGAGCCGCTCGCGAACCCGTTCGCCCCCCTGCCCGCGCCCCAGGCGGCGGTACCGTCCGCAGCCCTGCCCGCCCACCCGTGGGTGCTCGAAGCGGATGCCGCAGGCCCCGTCATCGAGCTCATCGACGCCGGAAAGACCTACAGGTCCGGCACCATCGAATTCGAAGCACTGAAAGGGATCAACCTCGCCATCCACGAGGGCGAGTACGTCGCCATCATGGGGCCGTCCGGCTCCGGGAAATCCACCATCATGAACATCCTCGGCTGCCTCGACACCTTCACCCGCGGCCAGTACCGCCTCGGCGGCACCGACGTCGAGGAGCTCGACGAGATCGAACTCGCGAGCGTGCGCAACCAGCAGATCGGCTTCGTCTTCCAGGGCTTCAACCTGCTGTCCTCGCTCCCGGCCTGGCGCAACGTCGAACTTCCGCTCGTCTACGGGCACGTCCCGCGCGAGGAACGCAGGAAGCGCGCGAGCCGCGCCCTCGAACGCGTCGGCCTCGGCGACCGCCTCGACAACAAGCCTGGAGAGATGAGCGGCGGCCAGCAGCAGCGCGTCGCCGTCGCCAGGGCCCTCGTCGGGGAACCGACCATGATCCTCGCCGACGAACCGACCGGAAACCTCGACTCGGTGTCGACCCGCGACGTGCTCACCCTGTTCGACGAACTCAACGCCCTCGGCCGCACGATCGTCCTGATCACCCACGAACTCGAGGTCGCCCAGCGCGCCCGCCGCATCGTCTGGGTCAAGGACGGCGCCATCATCAGGGACGAGGTGAATGCGGCATGACCTGGATGGAGAGTTTCCGCACCAGCTGGAGCGCCGTCTACTCCCACGCCCTGCGTTCGATGCTCACGATCCTCGGGATCCTGATCGGCATCGCCGCGGTCATCCTGACCGTCGGCCTCGGCCTCGGCACCCAGCTCGACGTCAGCGCCCAGATCAGCTCCCTCGGCAGCAACCTGCTCATCGTCGCCCCCGGCAGCAGCACGAGCACAACGGGAACCCGCGGCGGCTTCGGCACGAGCGCGACACTCACGATCAAGGACGCCGAGGCCCTCAGCTCCACCGTGAACGCCCCCGACATCTCCGGGGTCGCCCCGGAGAGCACCACCTCGCTCTCGCTGACGGCCAATGACACCAACTGGACGACGACGGTCACGGGAACCACGACCGCGTGGACCTCGGTGCGGCAGCGCACCCTCGCCCGCGGCTCCTTCTTCACCCAGGCCCAGGCGGATGCCTCCGCAGCGGTCGTCGTGCTCGGCTCGGAGACCGCCGACGAACTCTTCGGCACCCAGAACGTGGTCGGCCAGTCCGTCGTGATCAGCGACAAGACCTTCCAGGTGGTCGGCGTGCTCGCCACGGCGGGCTCGGATTCCTCGAGCAACCTCGACGACGTGGCCATCGTGCCGTTCAGCACGGCGGCCACCGCCCTCGTCGGCGGCACCTCGAGCAATGCGGTGTCGACGATCTACCTGCAGGCCGCCTCGGACACGCAACTGTCCGCCGCGTACCAGGAGGCCGACGCGCTCCTGCTCAACCTGCACTCGATCTCCTCGACGGACGACGCCGACTTCACCATCAGCAGCCAGGACGCCCTGGTCAGCACCGCGACAGCGGTCTACCAGACCCTGACGATCCTCCTCACCGGCGTCGCCGGGCTGTCGCTCCTCGTCGGCGGCATCGGGGTGATGAACATCATGCTCGTCTCGGTTTCCGAGCGCACCAGGGAGATCGGCCTCCGCAAGGCGCTCGGCGCCCCACCGTGGGCGATCCGGCGCCAGTTCCTGATCGAGGCCGCCATCCTCGGGCTGTCCGGCGGAATCCTCGGTGCCGTGATCGGCGTCGTTGCCGCCCTGACCCTGCCCGCGGTGATCGGAAGCTCGATCGTGGTGTCCCCGCTCGCGGTCGGGCTGTCCATCGGCGTGGCGATCGCCATCGGCATCGTCTTCGGGGTCTACCCCGCCACCCGGGCGGCCAAGCTCGCGCCGATCGATGCGCTCAGGAGCGAGTAGCCATGCGCGTCAACCGAACCCACGCCCCTCACGACTCGCCCGGCAGGCAGAACCCGCCCCGGGCATCCGCTTCAGCCACCGTTCCACGTCCATTGGAGACCTCATGACCCGCACTCGACCGACCACCCGTTTCGCCACCAACTTCGGAGTTCTTCTCGCCCTCGGCGGAGTGCTCCTCCTGACCGGCTGCGCCGCGGGGGCGAGCACGGCCGCGGTCCCGGCCGCCTCGTCAGCCCCGGCGGCCTCGGCTGGGGGGCAGGGAGACGGGGGCATCACCGGCACCATCGCCTCCGTTGCCGCCGGCATCCTGCAGGTTCAGGATTCCAGCACCCAGACCGCCGTGTCGTACACGGCCGCGACGACGATCACTGCGACCGTGACGGGCGCCCTGACGGATGTCTCCGTCGGCCGTTGCGTCTCCGTCTCCGGCTTCACCGCGGCGAGCGGTACGACGGTGGCCACCGCCGCGACGAGCGTGACCGTGACCGACGCGGTGGATGGAGCCTGCACGACGGGCAACCGCGGTGTCGGCGCGGGCGGAACGGGCGGGGCCGACGGCACCATGCCGAGCGGTGCCCCCGATGGGACCGCACCGACCGATATGCCGACTGACATGCCGACGGACATGCCGACCGACGGCGCCACCGGCGCCCCGGGCGGGATGACAGGAGGTTTCCCGGTCAGCGGACTCGTGACCGCGGTCACCGCCGACTCGATCACCATCGACGCCGTTGGCATGGGAGGCACGGACACGACCTCGACCGCGGTCACCGTCGCGTCCACGACCACGTACCTCAACACGGTCGCCTCCGACTCGAGCGCCCTCGTCGTCGGCGCGTGCGCCGTGGCGACCGGCGCCTCGGACACGAGCGGCGGCTTCGCCGCGACCGCCCTGAAGATCTCGACCGCCACCGCGGACGGCTGCGTCTCGCGGTCGGGCTTCGGCGGCGGAACCCGTCCGAGCGGGAGCACCTCCAATGAGTAGGACTCCCTTCGGCGCCTCCCGCAAGGCGGCCCGCGCGGAGGCCGCGGCAGCCGCAGCGGCCGCAGCCGGGGCTTCGCCTGCGACCGCGAAATCCGTCAGGACGGCCCGATCGGCGAAGGCCGTCGTGAAGCGCCGCCGGCGCCTGATCGCCCTCGGCGCGGTCACCGCCGTGCTCTGCGCCTCGGGCGGCGGGGTCGTCTACGCGATGAACCGCACGGACAGCGGCAACTTCCGCACCGTCGTCGCCGCAACGGGAACGGTGAGCCAGTCGCTCGCCGTCACCGGGACCGTCGCACCGACCACCAGGAAGGATGCCGCCTTCTCCGTCGGCGGGACCGTCGCGACGGTCGACGTCGCGGTCGGGGCCACCGTGACCGCCGGTCAGACCCTCGCGACCCTCGACGCCACGGATCTGGCCGCCGCGGTCACGAAGGCGGAGGAGACCGTCACCGCAGCCGAGCAGACCCTCACCGACGACCTCGACTCCCAGACCGCCACCGCGACAACCGCGACCACCGCGACGTCGTCGACGTCGTCTACGGCCGTCGCGACCGGGTCCTCGTCGGCGGCTTCAGTGTCCGGGGGCACCACTGACACGAGCTCGGGAACGACGGGAGCGTCGACCGGCTCGACCCCGACCGTTTCGAACGCGGCCGTGACGGCGGCCGTGACCGCGGTCACCGCAGCCCAGGCGGCGCTCCTCGCGAAATACACCGATGCCCAGACCGCGCTCGCCGCGAGCGACGCGACCATGGCCTCGACCGACGAGACCTGCAAGCCGTTCATCGACGCGGCACTCGACGACGCCGCGACGACCGACACGAGCGCGACCGACACGATCACCGCCACGACGGATGCCTCGCCCACCGCCACCGCCACGCCGACCCCGACCCCGACCCCGACCCCGACCCCGACCCCGACGGCGACCCCGACGGCGACCGCTGACCCTGCGACCGCCGCCGAGCGACTCGCCGCCGCGAAGGCCGACCTGGCCGCCTGCCAGACCGCCATCACCGCGGTCCTCGCCGGCCAGAAGACCGTCGACACGGCCCAGCAGGACGTGCTGACGCTCGTGACCGCGCTGAACTCCGCCGTCACCGGCCTCACCGACGCCGTCACGGCGGCGAATGCCGCCACGACGACCGCGACGACCGGAAGCTCCACCGGGACCACGGGAGCCACCGGCACCGGCACGACAACGGGTGCGACCGGCACGACAACGGGTACAGCAGCAACCGCGGGCACCACGTCCACCGCCACCGGAACCACCGGGACGACCGGAACCATCTCCGGAGCCGGCACGGGCTCGACGGCGACGACGACGGTCGCCTCGGCCGAGACGATCGTCGCCGACCGGGCCGACATCGCCGCGGCAGGGGCTCAGCTCGCCATCGCCCAGAAGCAGGCCACCCTCGCCACCCTCACGACCCCGTACGCCGGAACCGTCGCCGCGGTGGCGATCCTTGCCGGCGACACCGTCTCGGCGGCGTCGACCACCGCCGTCATCACGATCCTCGGCAATGACGGCTACGTCATCGACTCGACCGTGTCCCTCGCGAGCGTCGCGAGCCTCGAGGTCGGCCAGACCGCGAAGATCGAACTCGCCACGACGGGAACGGAACTGACCGGGGTCGTCAGCTCCATCGGCATCCTGAACGTCTCGACGTCGTCGACGCCGAAATATGCGGTCACCCTCGCCGTCGACGCGACGGACGCCACAATCCTGACGGGGGCCTCCGCCCAGGTCACGGTCGCGATCGAGAGCACGGATGCCGTGCTCACCGTGCCGACCTCTGCCGTGCACCGCGACGGCTCGGCATACACCGTCGACCTGCTCGTCGCCGGTACCTCCACCTCGACGACGGTCACGGTCGGCGCGGTCGGCACCGAGCTCACCGAGATCGATTCCGGCCTCGTGGCCGGCGACGTCGTGATCCTCGCCGACCTGGACGACGCGATCCCGGGGACCGCGGCCGACACGAGCTCGAGCCTCACCAGCCTCGGCGGTTCGAGCAGTGGAAGCAGCACCGATTTCCAGGGCGGCCCGCCATCCGGCGACTTCAGCGGCTTCAGCGGTGGCACCCCGCCCCAGGGCTGAGCCCGCGTTCCGAATTCAGGAGACGGCCTCGGATTCCGGCCAGAACCGGTCAGAAAACCGGTTCAGCCGGGCGCAACTCCTGAATTCGGAACGGGGGCGGCGGTGGATTCGACGCGGGGCGCGAACGGGTGAGGTTCAGCCCTGGGCCGGGCGGGCGGTGCTCGACCGCACCATCAGCTCGAACGGGATGGCGGTGTCGAGTCCGACCGGGTCGTGCTTTCCCGGCTGCAGCTCGTCGAGCAGGATCTCGACGGCCTTGTCTCCCTGCCACTGCGGGAACTGGGCGATCGTGGTCAGCCCGAAGAAGTCGGCGAGGTCGTGGTCGTCCGTCCCGACCACGGAGACGTCCCGCGGCACGACCAGCCCGAGGTCGCGCGCGGCGAGGATGCTGCCGATCGCCATTTCGTCCGACGCGGCGAAGATCGCGGTGGGACGCTCGTGCGGGTTGCCGAGCAACTGCTTCGCGGCCTGGTACCCGCCGCGGACCGTGAAGTCCGCCGCCTGGAACAGGGCGGGCGTCGGCGTGATGCCCGCGCCGGTCAGCGCGAGCTCGTAGCCGAGCCGCCGGTTCGTCGGCAGGTGGAAGTCGAGGTCTAGCTCGAGGTTGCCTCCGATATGCGCGATCCGGGTGTGCCCGAGCGCGAGCAGGTGCTCGGTCGCGAGACGGGCGACGGCGACATCGTCGATCGTGAGGGTACGCACCCCGGGGATCGGACCGCCGATGCCGACGAGCGGCTTCTTGAGCGCGTGCAACCGGGCCACCTCATCCGGGCTCAGCTCGAGGGAGACCGCGATGACGGCATCCACTCTCTGGCGCAGCAGGAAGTGCTCGAAGACGCTGCGGCGTTCGTCGTAGTCCCCGGCGAGGCTGTAGAGGGTGAGGTCGAAACCGCCGCGGAGCAGCGCCTTCTGCGCGCCCTCGACGACATTGGAGAAGAACCAGCGGTCGAGGAACGGCACGACGACGCCGATGTTCTTCATCCGACCGGATGCGAGGCTTGAGGCGTTCGACGACACGACGTAGCCGAGTTCCCCCGCAACGGTCTCGACCCGGAGCCGGGTGGCCGGGGAGACATGCCCGTTGCCGCTCAGGGCGCGGGACACCGTCGCTGTGGACACGCCCGCCTGGCGGGCGACGTCGTCGATGCCGACCATGCGGCTCCTCACAAGTCAGGGGGAAATGGCCCTTCAGCGATCATATCGAGCGGGCGCATCCGCCAGCCGTCAGCGACGGTTCCGGACGCAATTTCGCACGGGGGCAATTCCCTTGTATTCTGTCTGAGCGTCTCCGGTCAGGTGGTTTCACATGGTCGGGTGCGCAATGGCAAGTTACCCAAGTGGCCAAAGGGATCTGACTGTAAATCAGCCGTCGTAGACTTCGGGGGTTCGAATCCCTCACTTGCCACCACCCAATGCCCCCGGAAACCCCGTGTTTCCGGGGGTTTTTGCGTCTCCTTCCCGGCTCTCCCCTGCGTCATCTACCGTGGAACCATGACTGCTCCCGCCCCGACCGAACTGCTCCGCCTCGCCAAGGACACCGCGCTCGTCGCGGGGGAGCTGGCCGCGCGGCGACGCGCGGAGGGTGTCGAGGTGGCCGCGTCCAAGTCCTCGCCGGAGGACATCGTCACCTTCGCAGACCGGGAGACCGAGAACCTGATCCGCGCGCTGCTCGCCGAGGCGCGGCCGAATGACGGCTTCTTCGGCGAGGAATCCGCGGCGACCCCCGGCACCTCCGGCCTGACCTGGGTCGTCGACCCGATCGACGGCACGGTCAACTTCCTCTACGGGATCCCCGCCTGGGGCGTCAGCGTCGCCGTCGTCGAGGGCGACGACCCGGCCACCTGGACGACCGTGGCCGGCGCCGTCTTCAACCCGGCGCTCGGCGAACTCTTCACGGCCTCGGCGGGCGGCGGCTCACACCTCAACGGCAGCAGGCTCCAGGTCAAGACCGGCGTTCCCCTCAACCTCGCACTGGTCGGAACCGGGTTCTCCTACCGGGCGGCCATGCGGCTGCGGCAGGCGAACGTCGTACACGGCCTCATCGGCCGGGTACGGGACATCCGCCGGATCGGTTCGTCCGCGCTCGACCTCTGTTCGGTTGCCGCGGGGCGCCTCGACCTCTACTACGAGCGCGGGCTCAACCCGTGGGACCAGGCCGCTGGCGCGCTCGTCGCCCGCGAGGCCGGCGCGCGCGTCGGAGCCTTCGGCGAGGACCGGGAGGGAATCGACCTCCTGATCGCAGGGGCACCCGACCTGTACGCCGACTTCGAGCCGATACTGGCCCCACTCTTCAGCGAATTCATGAGTTCTCAGGAACGGTGACGCGTCGGCCGCCGGATGCCCGCCGATGCCGGGGTGACAGCGGAAATCCGGCCGAAACAGCGCCCCCAATAGTGACGGCAAAATACCCCGTTTTGGGGTGTCATTACGTGCACAGGAATGGAATATTCGGGCCTCGCGGGTTAGCCTGTAGTGATTCGTTACTTTGGCCAGGCCAAGACGACCACTCTCTCGCCACTGTCAGCCCCGCCGAAAGAATTCACCCGACTTTGTCTTCTCACTCCTCCACACCGCGTGAACGCGCGCGTGCCGCGAGTGACTCTGGAAGCCCGGCAGTGACCGATTCTTCCGCTCCGGCGCAGCCCGTCCAGCAGGCTGTCCCCGTGCATCCGGCCGCACTGACCCGCCGGGAACTGCGCGAGCAGGAACGCCTCGCCGCGACACCCCTGGCCGCTGCACACCGCGCCGCAGCAGCCGACGCACTCGCCGTTCCCGCCGTTCCCGCCGTTCCGAACGCCGCGCGGCCGATCGAACTCAGCGCCGACGCTGCGCAGGTCCTCGCCGATGAACTCGCCGAACCCGAACTCGCCGCCGTGACGGTCAACGACACCGACCGCCTGATTGCTGCCCCGGCCGCCGCAGACGCACCCGTGACCGACCTCGACCAGCTCCTGACGGATGCCGGGACGCCGACCACCTCGATCCCCCTGCCGACCAGGTCCCAGGTTCGCGCCGCGAAGTCCGGCCACGGTGCCGCCGGGGCGATCCGGGCCCTGGACGACGGCGGCCAGCCGGTCCGCCCGTCTCGGACCGGGTCGCGGACCGCCTCTCGGGCACTCCGCAGCGGCACGATGAAGCAGTCGACCCAGCGACCCGCCGTCCAGGCGCCGTCCCAGCGGCCGGCACCGAAGCTGCGCCGCCTCGCCACGACGGGCGTCACGGTCGTCGCCATGGCCTTCGTCGCCCTGATGGCCGTGTCGACATCGCTTCCCGCCGAGGCGCTGCTCTCCTCGGCCGACGTGCAGGCCGCCGCCCGGCTCTCCACGCAGACCTCACCGGCCGAGCCGGCCCAGACGCTCAGCATGGACGGCGGCACGGACACGATTTCCGTCACGCGTGACGGCTTCGAATCGAAGTCGATCGCCGAGGTCGCAGCGGCGAGCGGCATCCGCATGGAAGCGACCTTCACCAACAACCCGAACGGCACGATCCAGTGGCCCTTCGCGGTCGGCGTGCACATCGGCGACCGGTTCGGTTATCGCAACTGCGCCGGTTGTTCCGCTGACCACCAGGGCCAGGACTTCAACCCCGGCATCGGCGCCCCGATCCAGTCCATCGCCGACGGCGTCGTGAGCTTCACCGAAGACGGCGAAGGCAGCCTCGGCGTGCATATGATCATCGACCACGTCATCGACGGCAAGGTCGTCTCGAGCGTCTACGCGCACATGATCCACGGCTCCATGCTCTTCAAGACCGGCGACGTCGTCAAGGTCGGCCAGGTCATCGGCAAGGTCGGTAACACCGGAATGTCCACCGGCCCGCACCTGCACTTCGAGATCCGCCTCGGCGGCAAGGACGGCGTCCACGTCGACCCGCTCGTCTGGCTCCGCGCCAACACGAACTAGAGCCCCCCGCGCGCCCGGTGGCGCCAGCCGGTGGCGCTAGTCGGTGGCGTCGCTCGTGCGGCCGCGATCGATGGCTTCGAGCAGGCTCGTCGGCAGCGCGAACGGGGTGAGTCCGGCGATGCTCAGTAGGTCGTCCCCTGCCCGCACCGTGGGTTCGAGGGCGACGACCTGGTTGTGCAGGCGTTCCATCTGGATGTCCAGGCGATTGGCGACATCCGCTGCCTCTTTGAGCTCGGCGACGAGGTTCGCCGGCACGACGCCGCGGTACTTGTAGAAGATCTTGTGCTCGAGGCTCGCCCAGAAATCCATCGCGACGGTGCGGATCTGGATCTCGACGGTGACCGGCTCGACCCGGTCGGACATGAACACCGGGATCGCCACGATCAGATGCAGGCTCTTGTAGCCGTTCGACTTGGGGGCGGCGACGTAGTCCTTGACCTCGAGGACGGTGACGTCTTCCTGGCTGGTCAGCATGTCGAGCACCCGGTAGGTGTCGGAGATGAAGCTGCAGGTGACCCGGATGCCCGCAATGTCCTGGATCTGCCGGCGGATGTCCTCGAGGTCGAGCGGGCAGCCCTTGCGGAGAGCCTTGTTCAGGATCCCCTCCGGCGACTTGATCCGGGAGCTGACATGCTCGATCGGGCTGTAGTCGTGGATGGACGCGAACTCTTCCTTGAGGATGTTGATCTTCGTCATCATCTCGTCGGTCGCGAACTTGTAGGACATCATGAAGCGGGTGAGCTCGGTCTTGATCTCATGGTGGCGCGCCTTCTCGGCGTCGCTCTCGGCCTGCATCTCAGCGTGTGTTTCCGCGTGTGTCTCGACGTAGGCTCCTGCACGGGACACTGCGCGAGCCCCAGACCGGGTTCCTGGCCCTGAACCGGACTCGACGACGAGGTCGGTATCCGTGCTCTCCTGTGCGACCAGGTCGGTATCCGTGCTCTGCTGGATGCCGGCGACGCTGTCGGTCTGTGGGGCGGTCACGGTGTGCTCCTTCTACGGGCTCCCAATCGGCGCCGCTCCCTCAATCCTCCCACTTCGGGCTGAACGGCAGCCGCTGAGGTGTCGCATATCGATGTTCGCGCGGGTCGCGAACATCGATATGCGACACCTCAGCTGAGGGAGGGTGGAGCTAGGCGCGCAGCCAGGCCGTGGTGTCTCCGGGCAGGGTGCGTCCCGTGAGCGGTTCGCTCGCGAGCAGCACCTCGCCGGCGGGCAGCGTGACGGATGCCGCCCCCGTGTTCGCGACAACGGTCACGCTGCCGTTCGTGAACGCCACGACCGCGTCACCGAGCCCGTCCAGCCCGTTCAGCCAGGACACCGAACCGAGCCCGAGGCCGTGCTCCTTGCGGAGCCTGAGGGCGAGCTTGTAGAGCTCGAGGGTCGACGTTGGCACGCCTTCCTGCACGTCGCGGGCGAGTTCGCCCCAGATGGCCGGCTGCGGCAACCAGCTGGCCGCGGTCGGGCCGAAACCGTAGGACGGCGCAGAGCCGACCCAGGGCAGCGGCACGCGGCATCCGTCCCTGCCGTAGCGTTCACCGTTGGTACGGAACCAGGTCGGGTCCTCGCGAGCGGTGTCCGGCAGGTCGACGACCTCGGGCAGGCCGAGCTCCTCGCCCTGGTACAGGTAGCTCGAGCCGGGCAGGGCGAGCATGAGGGCGGATGCCGCCCGCGCGCGACGCAGGCCGACGACGGTATCGGGAAGGCCGACCGTCTTCGGGCCGATGCCGTGACCCTGCAGGTTGTCGCCCGTCAGCGCGAGGCGCGAAGCGTGCCGGACCACGTCGTGGTTGGAGAGCACCCAGGTGCTCGGCGCCCCGACCGCGCTGAACGCGGCGAGGGAATCGTCGATGACGCGGCGGAGGGCTGGGCCGCCCCAGAGGGTCTCGAGGTAGGCGAAGTTGAAGGCCTGGTGCATCTCGTCTGGGCGCACCCACTCGGCGACGTGGCTGAGCGGGTCGACCCAGGCCTCGGCGGCCAGGATCCGGTCGCCGGGGTACTCGTCGAGCACGAGCCGCCAGTCGCGGTAGATCTCGTGCACTCCGGGCTGCGCCCAGTACGGGGCGGTCGCGGCGGGCTCGGCGACGACGCCGGGCTCGAGCGCGGTGGCTCCGCCCATGCTGCCGCCGTCCGCGGGGGGAGTGTAGTCAGGGAGGCCTGCGGCCTTGATCATGCCGTGTGCGACGTCGACCCGGAAGCCGTCGGCGCCGCGGTCGAGCCAGAAGCGCAGCACGTCGCGGAACTGTGCGCGCACCCAGGGGCTCTGCCAGTCGAAGTCCGGCTGGCTCGAGTCGAAGAGGTGCAGGTACCACTGGCCAGGAGTACCGTCGGCCTCCATGACGCGGGTCCACGCGAGACCGCCGAAGACGGATTCCCAGTTGTTCGGCGGCAGCTGGCCGTTGACGCCCTTGCCGTCGCGGAAGATGTAGTGCCCGCGCTCCTCGCTGCCTGGGCCGGCCGCGAGGGCGGCCTGGAACCAGGGGTGATCGCTCGAGGAGTGGTTGGGCACGAGGTCGACGATGACCCGGATGCCGAGATCGTGCGCCGTCGCCTGCAGGGTGGCGAAATCGTCGAGGCTGCCGAAGAGTGGATCGACGTCGCAGTAGTCGGCCACGTCGTAGCCTGCGTCGCGCTGGGGCGACGTATAGAACGGTGAAAGCCAGATCGCGTCGATCCCGAGATCGCGCAGGGCCGGGAGTCGGCTGGTAATACCGGCGAGGTCGCCCATACCGTCGCCGTTCGAGTCAGCAAACGAGCGCGGGTAGATCTGGTAGATAACGGCGGTACGCCACCATTCGGAGCCTGTCATGACGAAAACTTTACTGCATGGAATCCCTCATGAAAGCGTTTGCAGAAATCTATGCTTAAACGATTCCGACAAACTTTCAAATACCATCGTGCTTTGAATTGCCAATCAACAGCCGATCGACTAAACATGTAAACGCTTGCACTTTTATTTGTTCGTTCTATGAGAGGCACACCAATGATGGTGAAGAAGAAAGCCCTGCTTGCCGCCGGCGCCGTACTGGCCGCCGCAACACTGGCCCTGACCGGCTGTTCAGGCGGAGGGGCCGCCTCGACAGCGAGCTCCACGGCCGCCGCCGGCTCCGGAAGCCTGACCGTCTGGGTCGACGCCGACCGCGCACCCGTGCTCAAGGATGCCGCCGCAGCGTTCACCCAGGAGACCGGTGTCGAGGTGAAGCTGGTCCAGAAGGACTTCACCAAGATCCAGGACGAGTTCATCGCCCAGGTCCCCACCGACAAGGGCCCGGACATCACGATCGCCGCCCACGACTGGCTCGGCAACTTCGTCGCCAACGGCGTCGTGCAGCCGGTCGAACTCGGCGACACCGCCGCCAACTACCAGAAGGTCGCGGTCACGGCGATGAGTGTCGAGGGCAAGACCTACGGCGTCCCGTACTCCATCGAGAACATCGCGCTGCTCCGCAACACCGCGCTCGCCCCGGCCGCCCCCGCCAGCTATGACGACATGGTCGCAGCGGGCAAGGCCGCCGGCACCGAGTTCCCGTACCTCGTGCAGCTCGGCCCGGACGCCGACCCGTACCACCTGTACCCGTTCCAGACCTCCTTCGGCGCCCCGGTCTTCGGCACCAACGCCGACGGCAGCTACAACGCGAACGACCTGTCCATCGGCAACGCCGGTGGCGAGGGCTTCGCGACCTGGCTCGGCGCCCAGGGCGCTGCAGGCAACCTGAGCCTCAACGTCACGAGCGACATCGCCAAGGAGAAGTTCCTCGCCGGGGCCTCGCCGTTCCTGATCACCGGCCCGTGGAACGTCCCCGACGCCCAGAAGGCCGGCATCACCGTCGCCGTCGACCCGATCCCCTCGGCCGGCGGCCAGACCGCACAGCCGTTCGTCGGCGTGCAGGGCTTCGTCGTGAGCGCCAAGAGCAAGAACGCCCTCGCCGCGAACGAGTTCCTGGTCAACTACATCGGCAGCGAAAAGGTCCAGACCGCCCTCTACAAGGTCGGCGGGCGGGCTCCGGCCAACACCGCGGCCTTCGAGGCAGCCAGCTCCGACCCGATCACCGCCGGCTTCGGCAAGGTTGCGGCCACGGCCGTCCCGATGCCGAGCATCCCGCAGATGGGCAAGGTCTGGCAGTTCTGGGGTGTCACCGAAGCGGCGATCATCTCCCAGAAGGGTGACCCGGTCGCCCTGTGGCAGAAGATGACCGCCGACATCCAGACCGCCATCAAGTAACGAAGCACCACAGCGCCACAGCACCACAGCACCACAGCACGACGGATGCCCGTCCCCGTCCCCCGAGGACGGGCATCCGCTCACCAGCACAACCTGCACCCGAGAAAGCGGACGACGATGACCACACCACGCACCGAGCAGGACGCGGCGCAGCTCCGGCAGACGAAACGCTCCCGGCGGGCCGCCCGGGTCGCCGAGGCCGCCTCCGCCGGGGTCAAGGTGCTCCTCGTGAAGATCGTGCTTCTGGGCATCGTCGACGCGATCAGCGTCTACGCCCTCTTCGTGCTCGTGATGAAGCAGGACTGGGTCGTCGTCGGCCTCGTCGCCTTCGTCACCCTGGTCGTCAACTGGATCTACTTCAGCCACCAGAAGCTCCCGGCCAAGTACCTCGCGCCCGGGCTGATCTTCCTGCTCATCTTCCAGATCTTCGTGATCGGCTACTCCGGCTACATCGCCTTCACCAACTACGGCACCGGTCACAACAGCACCAAGGCCGACGCGGTCAACGCGCTCATCGTCTCCTCGCAGGAGCGGGTTCCCGACTCCGCGAGCTACGGCCTCACCGTGCTCGAACAGTCCGGCGAGTTCAGCTTCCTCGTCACCGACCCCGACGGCACCATCAGCGTCGGCTCGGCGACGAGCCCCCTCCGGGTCGTCACCGACGCGACGACGGATGCCACGGGCAAGGCCACCGGCCTCGCCGGCTACACGTCGCTGCGCTTCGCCGACATCGTCGCCCAGCAGCAGGCGATCGCCGCGCTCTCCGTCCCCGTCTCGGACGACCCGAACGACGGGTCCCTCCGCACCCCCGACGGGTCGAGCGCTTACCTCTACGTCTCCGACCTGGTCTACTCCGCCGCCGACGGCACCATGACGAACAGCAGCACCGGCGTCGTCTACGCCGACAACGGCAAGACCGGCTCCTTCGTGGCGCCGAGCGGCGAGGAACTGCTCCCCGGCTGGAAGGTCGAGGTGGGCTTCGCGAACTTCGTGCACGCCTTCGGCTCCGAGTCCATCCGCGGGCCGCTGATCAGCGTCACCCTCTGGACCTTCGCCTTCGCCTTGCTCTCGGTTCTGACCACGTTCGGGCTCGGGCTCTTCCTCGCGATCGTCTTCAACGACCTGCGGATGCGCGGACGGAACGTCTACCGGGTGGTGATGATCCTGCCGTACGCCTTCCCGGCCTTCCTCTCCGCCCTCGTCTGGGCGGGCATGCTCAACCCGCAATTCGGCTTCGTGAACCAGGTGCTCTTCGGCGGGGCGGACATCCCCTGGCTGACCAACGAATGGCTCGCGAAGTTCAGCATCATCTTCGTCAACCTCTGGCTCGGCTTCCCGTACATGTTCCTGGTCTGCACCGGGGCTCTGCAGTCGATCCCGACCGAGATCCAGGAGGCCGCGACCGTGGACGGGGCGAGGCCCTGGCAGGTGTTCCGGCTGATCAAGCTCCCGCTGCTGCTCGTCTCGGTCGCGCCGCTGCTGATCTCCTCGTTCGCGTTCAACTTCAACAACTTCAACCTGATCTACATGCTCACCGGCGGCGGTCCCCGAGATGTCACGGCCGGCGTGAACGTCGGGGCCACCGACATCCTGATCTCGATGGTCTACAAGGTGGCCTTCGTCGGCGCGAGCCGGGACTACGGGCTCGCGAGCGCGTTCTCGATCATCATCTTCCTGCTGGTCGCGCTCGTGTCGATCGTCAGCTTCAAACAGACCAAGGCGCTAGAGGAGTTGAACTGAGATGCGAATCGCAGCCCCCGAAACCAGTGACCTGTACATCCCGACCAAACGACCGTTCAACTTCGGCCGGTGGTTCTCCCGCACCGGCTGGCGGCACCTCGTCGGCGCCGTCATGGTCGTGTTCTCCGCATTCCCGCTGCTCTACGTGCTCTCCGCGTCGCTGCACCCGGGTGGCACCCTGATCACGGCGAACGGCCTCTTCAACGAGGTCGACCTCGGCAGCTACTCGACCCTGTTCAACCTGCCGCAGCAGCCATACGCCGCCTGGTACGGCAACACGCTCCTGATCGGAACGATCACCTCGGTGTGCACCGTCTTCCTCGGAGCGCTCGCCGCATATTCCTTCTCCCGCATGCGCTTCCGCGGGCGTCGGGCGGGGCTGCTCATGCTCGTCCTCGTGCAGATGTTCCCGCAGCTCCTCGCCGTCGTCGCGATCTTCCTGCTGCTCAGCGGCATCTCGGACATCTTCCCCGCGATCGGCCTCGACACCCAGATCGGGCTGATCATGGTCTACCTCGGCGGCGCCCTCGGCGTGAATACCTACCTGATGTACGGCTTCTTCAACACGATCCCCGCCTCGATCGACGAGGCGGCCAAGATCGACGGCGCCGGCCATGCCCGGATCTTCTTCACGATCATTCTGCGGCTCGTCGCCCCGATCCTCGCGGTCGTCGGCCTGCTCTCCTTCGTCGGCACGACGAATGAGTTCGTGATCGCGAGCATCGTGCTCATCACGCCGGAGAAGCAGACGCTCGCCGTCGGCCTCTACCAGTTCGTCTCCCAGGAGTTCTCGAGCAACTACTCGGTGTTCGCCGCCGGAGCCGTGCTCGCGGCGCTGCCGGTGATGGCCCTGTTCCTGTTCCTGCAGAAGTACATCGTCGGCGGGCTGACCGCCGGGTCCGTCAAGTAATCGGCACGATGCGCCCGCAGCCCTCTGCAGAGCCTCATCACGACGGGTCACCGCTCTACGTCTCCACCCAGACTCCCGCGCTCGGGGAGAGGGTGCGGGTGCGGGTGCGCGTTCCCCGGCAGTTCGGCTGTGTCAGTGCCGTCTACGCGCGGTCCAACCCCGACAGGGAGCCTCGATTCAATGCGGCGCACCTGCTCGGCACGGTCGACGGCACGCAGTGGGTCGACGGCGCCCAGTGGTGGGAGGCCGAGGTGCTCGTGGAGAACCCGGTGCACGGTTACCGGTTCCTCCTCACGCGGGTCGACGGCAGCCACGCCTGGCTGAACGCGAGCGGCGTGCATTCCATCGAGACGCTCGACTCGGAGGACTTCAAGCTCGTCACGTTTGCTCCGCCGCCCGAGTGGGCGCGGTCGACCGTGATGTACCAGGTCTTCCCCGACCGGTTCGGCCGGTCCGCGAGGGCCGACGGGCGGGAGGCACCCGCGTGGGGCATCCCGGCGGGCTGGAGCGACGGCGTCGACAGGGAACAGCCCGGTCGTTCGCACCAGTTCTACGGCGGTGACCTCGACGGCGTGGTCGACCACCTCGACCACCTCGCCCGGCTCGGCATCACCCTGATCTACCTGACCCCGGTGTTCCCCGGTGCCTCCAACCACCGCTACGACGCCTCGAGCTTCAGCGAGGTCGATCCCCTGCTCGGCGGCGACGATGCCCTGGTCCGGCTCGTCGGTGCCGCGCACGCGAACGGCCTCCGGGTGATCGGCGACCTCACGTCCAACCACTCGGGCGATCGCCACGACTGGTTCCGGGCCGCGCACCGCGCCCCGGCGGCCCCCGAGGGTGCCTTCTACTATTGGCTCGACGAGGAGCACGACGGCTACGCCTCCTGGCTCGGCGCGCGCAGCCTGCCCAAGTTCAACTGGGCCTCGGCAGAGCTCCGGCGGCGGTTCATCGAGGGCCCCGACTCCGTCGTCGCGCACTGGCTCGAGCCGCCGTACAGCCTCGACGGCTGGCGCATCGACGTCGCCAACATGACCGGGCGGATGCTCGGCGACGACCTCAACGCCGAGGTGCGCCAGACCATCCGCCGCACCATGATCGAGGTCAACCCCGACACGATCCTGCTCGGTGAAAGCACCAATGACGCCGCGAGCGACTTCCAGGGCGACGCCTGGCACGGCGCGATGACCTACGCGAACTTCACCCGGCCGGTCTGGGGCTGGCTCTCGAAGCCGAACAGTCCCTCCTCGTTCTTCGGCCTGCCCTATGGCACGATCCCGCAGTACACCGGGGTGCAGTTCGTCGAGGCGCATCGCCGCTTCACCGCCGGGTTCCCCTGGCGCACGCGGCTCGCCACGATGAACGCCCTCGACACGCACGACACACCTCGCTTCCGCACTCACGCCCTGGACGGAGCCGTGCCGGTGGCGTTCGGGCTGTCGGTCACGTTGCCCGGTATCCCGGTCGTCTTCGCTGGGGATGAGTTCGGCCTCACCGGCGACGACGGCGAGCACTCGCGCACGCCGATGCCCTGGGCGAGCGCGGGGGAGCCGGCGGTCGCGGAGACGATCGACCTCTACGCCGCCCTGATCCACCTGCGTACCGGCCACCCGGCCCTCAACGGAGGCTCGATGCGCTGGCTGCACGTCGACGACGACGTGCTCGTCTTCGTGCGCGAAACGGGCGATGAGTCCGTGCTCGTGCTGGCGGCACGGGCGCCCGGTGCGGTGTCCCTGCCGGCCGGAACGCTGGCGGGAGCGGATGCCGCGATGCGGCTTCTTGGCGACGCCGAGCTCGTAGGCGCGACCGACGGCATCCGCCTCACAGCGCCCGGCCCGTCGTTCACGGCCTGGGCGCTTCCCGGGGTGCTCGTGCCCGTTGGGTGAAACGGTCACGGGGAGGGCGGCGGAGATGATAATGTTTACCGGTTGCCGAAATTCAGGGCGCAACTTCTGAAGAGAAGTTCTGCCCCCTTAGCTCATTGGTAGAGCACTTCCTTGGTAAGGAAGAGGTAGTGGGTCCGATTCCCACAGGGGGCTCAGGCTTGGGCGGTCGTGAGGCCGGCAGGTCGTGGCGGGGTAGCTCAGTTGGTTAGAGCACACGGCTCATAATCGTGGTGTCGCGGGTTCAATTCCCGCTCCCGCTACACATAGCCCCGGACTTCAGCGAAGTCCGGGGCTTCTTCGTGCCATCCAGAGGCTCAACCCCGCACAAACCCCGCACTTTGGATTGTGCTGTCGATCACCACGACTATCGGCGCCCCTTCCCTCGGGCCGCGGACTCATCGTCTAGTTCGATGTTCTGGTTTATTCCGCACGGCGCACATCGTGACGTTGCCCGAGCATCCAGCCGGCACCGAAGGCGAGCACGACCAGCCCGACGATGAACACCACCGTCCCGATCTGATTCTGTGGCGAGAACAGCCCGCCCGGCGGGAGGAATGTCGAATCGCTGAGCGGCGCATACGCGTACCAGCCGAAGCTCGCTTGATTGCTCGGCAGAAGAAGAAGCACAAGTCCGATGACGGCCGCCACGGCGCCGAGGACGACCATCGATACGCTCACCCGACGCGAGCGGTTTGACTCGGAAACGTTGCCTTGCCCAGCCTCGATCTCGCCCATGTGGCCATGCTAGGGGACCGATCCCGGACGCGACGCCTCAACCGCGCCGCCGCGACTACCCCGCGAAGTCGCCGAGCGCGAGGCGCTTCACGACCTCGGTGAGCACTCGGGCGCCCGCGACGAGGTCGGTGTCGTGGGTGAATTCCTTCTCGTTGTGGGACACCCCGTCCACGCTCGGAACGAAGATGAGGATGACGGGGACCGTTTCCTTCAGATTCGTGGCGTCGTGCCCGGCGAGGGTGAGCACCCGCATGCTGTCGAGGCCGAGTTGCTCGGCGGCCGTCTCGGTGATGGCCAGCCCGGTCTCGAGAAAAGGTCCGCTCTCCCAGACGCTCGAGGCGAGGACCTCGATGCGCACGCCGGTTTCCGACTCGATGGCGCGCATCCGCTGTTGCAGAATTTCAAAGGCGCTGGCGAGGATGCTGGATTCCCGGGCGCGCAGGTCGGCGAGCAGCCGAACCTCGCGTGCAATGGTCACGGGGGAGTTGGGCCCGACCGTGAACTCGCCGACGGATGCGTGCAGCACCTCGTCGTCGAACTCGCGGACCAGCTCGTTGATCGCGACGACGAGCTTGGAGGCACCGAGAAGGGCATCGCGGCGGTCCCGCATCAGGGTCGAGCCGGTGTGGGACTGCTCACCGAGTACGACGATCTCGTATTTGTACGCGCACCAGGTGCTTGCGACGACTCCGATCGGTACCCCGGCGTCTTCGAGCGTGCGGCCCTGTTCCACGTGGATCTCGGCGTAGCCGGCCACATCGGGTCCGACGAAGCCGCCGCGACCGCCGATCGCGTCGAGCGCCTCCCGCACGCTCGTGCCTCTCGGGTCGGTCGTCGCCAAGGCGACCTCGAGGTCGAGTCGGCCGGTGAAGACCGCGCTGCCCATCATGCTCGGCTTGAACCGTGAGCCCTCTTCGTTGAACCAGTCGACCACGGCGATGTTGTACCGGGGCGTGATTCCCGATGCCGCGAGATCGCGGTGTGCGCGGTGCGCGGCGTGCCCGGCGGCGAGCACGCCATATGCGCCGTCGTACCGCCCGGCGAGGGGCTGGCTGTCCAGGTGCGAGCCGAACAGCACGTACGGCGCGCCGGGCACCAGCTCGAGCAGGCCGAAGATGTTGCCGATCGTATCGACCTCCACCCGGAAGCCGCGGTCGGCCAGCCAGGCAGAGAACCAGGACCGCGTCTGGCCGTCGGCGGCGCTCGCCGCCTGACGGTCGACGCCGCCGCCGCTGGTAGCGCCGAATTCGGACATGGTGTGGAAATCGGCCAGGAGTGCTGCGGCATCCGCCTCGGTGTTCGCGTCGACAATCGTGTTCGTGGTCATCGTCTAGCTCCAGTCTCTTTGCAGTTCCATAGTCGAGCAGTGCACGCTGCCGCCGTTCTTGAGCATCTCGCGGTAGGCGACGGGCAGGACCTCGACGTCGTGCCGGTCGCTGAGGATCTCGGCCGTCCGCGGGAAGTGGTCGGGCATGATCACCTTGCGGCGATCGAGGGCGAGCATGTTGCACGCCCATTCCTCGCGGGGATCGACCTCGATGGTTTCGATGCCGAGGTCCCACAGCTGTGCCATGTAGTCGTAGGGCGCCAGCCGCGGGTTGACGAGGGCGAGGTCGTCGTCGAGCATGACGGCGCACATGTCCAGGTGGATGAGGTATCCGGGCAGCGTGACCCGCTTCAGGGTGATGCCGAATTCCTCGAGGATCCTCGCCAGCTGCCGGTACCCTTCCGGGTTGCAGCGCACCGAGGTGCCGAAGAACGCCGTGTCCGGCCGCACCTTCTGGAAACTGCCGCCTTCGGCGAGGCCGGAGCCGGTGACCGTGCCGAGGATGGGCATCCCCGCAGCGGCGACCGTTGCGGTGATCGACTGTTCCTCCCCCCGGCGCATCCGCGGGGCGAGGCGCCCGATGATCGCTCCGCCTGGGATCGTGATCAACGGGTCGCGGGTGTACACAGACTTCGTGAACGTGGCGGGAAGCTCGGGGGCGAACACCACCTCGACGTCATTGCGGGTGAGGGTGCTCACGAAGTCGTCGTACTGCGCGTTGAGGAGGTCGAGGTCCGGGGTGTCGCGCCCGGTCCAGTACCAGCGCAGTTCCGGGTCGACGAGGGCGCCGAGTTCCTCGTTGTAGGTGTTCGCCCGCACATTCGCGAGGCCCTGGCTCGGCCGTCGCATCAGCACGGAGCGCAGCCGGCCGACCTCGTCTGCGGCACCCCAGCGCCGTCCCCAGGTCGCTTCGAGTTCCCCGGTGTCGCCGAACGCGGGGAGGGCCTCCGGTCCGAGGAGCCGGTGGAACTTTCCGTCGGATATCTCGAGGGTGGAATCGATCTCGTGCATGAATGCTTCTTTCGGTGACTGGGTGTGGACGCGTGTCGATATGGTCATGGGCGGATGTCGTGTCCGGCTCCTACGGGAACCTCACGACCTCGCGGAGAGGTGCTCGTGCACGGCCAGCCATGTGCCGCCCCGGTTTTCCAGAACGATCGACTCGCGCTCGGCCAGGGTCTCCACGGTGCCGTCGAAGGTGACGGTGCTGGCGACGTCGTGGCTGAACACGGCGACCTCGCCGAAGACCTGGATCCGACGCTCGCTCGAGACGCAGGAGAGCACCCGGAAGCCGTTCTGCTGTTCCCACTCGTCCCACAGCTCTTCGTAGGCGGCCCGGGATTCGAGCCGCGCGGGCGCCGAATGGAAGAGGAACGTCGCCTCAGGGGCGAACCGGGAGAAGTACGCGTCCCGCAGATGGTTTCCGAAGTCGGAGATCAGCGCGTCTGCGGCGGCGAGGGCGTCGGCGGCCGGGGTGCCGGGGTCGGCCACGTCGTTGCTCATGAGGCGCGCCGTGCGGCGGCCCTGGCGTGCACGCGGGCCGCGCTCGAGGCGTGGTCGGTCACGACGTCCTGGAGCGGCGCATTCGAGGAGGGAACGAGCCGCGGGCCTTCCTCGCCGAACACGTAGCGGGGTTCGGGGAAGATCCAGAGGGCGCCGAGGTAGAGCACGGCTCCCGCGACGACGGCCGTCACGAGGCTGAGGTCCATGCCGCCGCCCAGGGCGCTGAACGGGCCGACGATGACGGGCGGGTAGTTCGCGAAGAGGAGTCCGATCACGGCGGCGCCGATCCAGGCGACCATGCCGCGCCAGTTGACGCCGGAGTTGAACCAGTAGATGCCACCGGTCTCGCCCTTGTTGAAGACCTGCAGGTTGCGGGCATCGAAGTGTCCGCGACGCACGATGAAGCCGATCGCCATGATGACCATCCAGGGTGTCGTGGTCACGATGATGGCCCCGATGAACGCGTTGACGGCACCGAGCAGGTCGAAGAACAGACGCCCGGTGAGGATGAACAGGAAAGCGATGACACCGATTCCGATGGTGGCCTGCACCCGGCTGAAGCGAGGCACGACCGAGGAGAAGTCGAGGCCGGTGCCGTAGAGCGAGGTGGTGCCCGTCGACAGTCCGCCGATGAAGGCGACAACCATCAGGAGCACTGCGTACCAGATCGGGGAGGCCTGGATGAGGGCGAAGACGTAGTCGGCCTGGCCCGCGACGATCGTGGCGGTGGCGACGCCGAACAGGAACGGGATGAGGGTGAGGGCCTGGCCGAGGAAGGTGGCGAGGAGGAGCTTGCTCGTCGGCGTCGATTTCGGGATGTAGCGAGACCAGTCGCCGAGGAACGCGCCGAAGGAGATCGGGTTCGCCATCACGATGAGCGCGGAGGCGACGAAGGTGGGCCAGAAGCCGCCGAGGGCGAGGGCATCGGGCCCGGGGTTGTATCCGGCGTCGAAGGTGCCGGAGAACGCGACGAACGCGAGCAGGATCAGGGCGGTGTTTGCGATCACGGCGGTCTTGTTGACGAGGAGCATGAACTGGAAGCCGAACACGACGACGACGATGACGATCACGCCGATGACGCCGTAGACGAGGGTGCGGAGTCCGACGGAGTCCTCGATGCCGGCCAGGCGGTTGAGCGCGCCGACGAGGGCATCACCGCTCACCCAGACCGAGATCGAGTAGAAGGCGATCGCGGTGAGGAGGGACAGGAAGGAGCCGACGACGCGGCCGCGAACGCCGAAGAACGCGCCGGACGAGACGGCATTGTTCGTGCCGGTGCGCGGGCCGAAAAGGCCCATCGGCATGAGGAAGACGGTGCCGACGAGAACTCCGGCGACGGTGGCGAGCACGGCCTGCCAGAACGAGAGGCCGAGCACGATCGGGAAGGTGCCGAGCAGAACGGTCGCGAAGGTGTTGGCGCCACCGAACTGGATGCGGAGGAGGTCGACCCACGTCGATGTGCGGTCAGGGTGTGGAATGGTGTCGATCCCGTGGGTTTCGACCTCGGTGATCTTGGGGCGGGCATTGAGCACGGCGGTGCCGGAATCGCCGGCGCCAGTGTTGCTGCTGGTCATGGTGAACGCCTTGTCTTTCGTAGCGGGTGGGGTCTCCGACTGCGCAGAAGAAGTTGAGATGACATTACGTTCACTGGGAGAAAATTGATAGATATGCAAGAATTATTTACCATGACGAAACAATCGATTGTCGATCTCTCCGTCCCCGTCGGTGCGGGTACGCAGGTCTACCCGGGGGATCCGGTGCTCGAATTCTCCGTGCACAGCACCATCGAGCGAGACGGCTTCAATCTGCTCAACGTGTCCATGGGGTCCCAAACCGGCACCCACGTGGACGCCCCCTTCCACTTCAGCGAGACCGGCCTGAAGATCGACGAGATCCCGCTCGAGCGCTTCGTCGGACGCGGCGTCATCGTCGACGCCCGGGCCGCAGGGCCCCGCGGCCGCATCGGCTGGGAGTTCATCGAGCCGGTCGCCGACCAGGTGCGACCGGGCTCGATCATCCTCCTGCACACCGGCTGGAGCGAGCACTACGGCACCGACCGGTATTTCGAGAACCCTTTTCTCGATGCGGATGCCTGCCGTCGCCTGATCGGGCTCGGCGTGCGAACGTTCGCGATCGACGCGATCAACATCGATGAAACCCCCGATGAGACCCATCCGGGTGAGGGATTCCCTGTGCATCACCTCATCTCAGACGTCGACGGCGTGATCGGGGAGAATCTGACGAATATCGCGGCAATCGACTTCCCTGCGCCGGTGATCTCGCTTCTTCCGATAGCTTTTGAAGCGGCAGATGGTGCTCCGGTGCGAGCGGTAGCGATTCGGCTCGAACCGTAGGGACGTTGAAATGGCACGTCAGATTCCGATTGGAGCGCGGCTCCGCGCAGCCCGGCAGGCCAAGAACCTGACCCTGGAGGCGGTCTCCACCGCGGCGGGAGTCACCTCGGGGTTTCTGAGCCGCATGGAACGCGACCAGGTGTCGCCCTCGGTTTCCTCCCTCGTCGCGATCTGCGATGTCGTCGGTCTCCGGGTGGGAGAACTCTTCGAGGCGCCGGCCACCCAGATCGTCCGTGCCGGTGAGGGGGCGCCGATCAACTTCGGGGGCCAGGGCGCCGAGGAGTTCCTGCTGACGCCGGGGGTGCAGACCCATATGCAGGTGATCCACTCCCGCATCCAGCCGGGGGGTTCGGCGGGCCCGGACCTCTACGAACTGGAAAGCGAGGCGGAGTTCGTGCTCGTCCTGGCCGGTTCTCTCGAGCTGGTCATCGGCGAAGACGTCTTTCTCCTGGCCACGGGTGACGCGATGACATTCCGCGGCAGGGATCCGCATCGCTGGCGAAACCCCTCGCCGGCGGACGCCTGCGAAGTCATCTGGATGCTCGCCCCGGCGCCGTAGACGCACATCGCCGGCTCGCGCCCGCAGGCTTGCCCCGGCACCGCGCCTCAGCCGGGCAGGGGTCGCCTCAGTGCGCCGAGCCGGCTGCCGTGGCCGCAGGCACCTCGACGAGCCGGCCGGTCGTCACGTCGTAGATGTAGCCGTAGACCGGGATTCCCGCGGGAACGAGCGGATGCGCCTTGATGCGTCCGACGTCCTGCAGAACGCTCGACGCCTGGTCGGAGATCGTCAGCCAGTCGACGTACTTCGCCTCCGCCGAACCCGGGCCGGTGCCGACGTCGTAGAAGCCGGCCTCGCCGAGGGCGGCCGTCTCCAGGCTGTTGGCGAGCAGTCCACGGATGACTTCGTCGGTGAAGAATTCCATCCCGCAGTTGGTGTGGTGGATGACGAACCATTCCTTGGTGCCCAGGAGCTTGTAGGAGATGACGAGCGAGCGGATGGCGTCGTCGGAGGCACGCCCGCCGGCGTTGCGGATCACGTGCGCGTCGCCTTCGCTCAGACCCGCGTACTTGGCCGGATCGAGGCGCGCGTCCATGCAGGTGAGGATCGCGAAGCCCCTGGCCGGCGGCAGGGCGAGCTCTGACTTGTCGCCGAATGCTTCGGCGTATGCGCTGTTTGCGGACAGGACTTCTTCGAGAACGGTCATGGATGCGTCCTTCACGATGGGGGTAAGCCGCCTCGGCTGGCGGACTTTGTGAAAGCGTAGTCAGCGATGCCGGAGCGGAAAGCCTTTGTTGCGCATTGTTCCGGGGAAGTCGTCCACTTCGTTGTCGGGCGGTAGCTGACGTGCATATCGCAAGAACTCGCGCCTTGATCCTGGTCGCAGCTCACATATAAGTTCTCCGGCCAGTTCAGCTGACCGGGAAGCTCGGAAGGCGTCGTCGGTTTGATTCCCGCTCCCGCCACACTGACCCGGACTCCGTCGGAAGTCCGGGTCATTCTTTGCCTGAGAGGGGGTCAGTAGGACCCGGCAGCTCCGGTCGGGATGGCGCCGGCGAGCAGCGCCGCGCTGCCGGAGACGCCGAGGCGGCTCGCGCCCGCTTCGATCATGGCGAGGGCGTCGTCGAAGCTGCGGACTCCGCCCGACGCCTTCACCTGGGCCCGGTCGCCCACTGTCTGCTTCATCAGGCGCACCGCATGCACAGTGGCCCCGCCGGCGGGGTGGAAGCCGGTGGAGGTCTTGACGAAGTCGGCGCCCGCGGCCACGGACGCTTCGCACACGGCGACGATCTCGGCATCGGTCAGCGCCGCGGATTCGATGATGACCTTGAGCACCTTCGGTGCTGGGACGCTGGCACGCACGGCGGCGATACCGGCCTGCACGTCGGCGAAGCGGCCGGCCTTGGCCGCGCCGATGTCGATGACCATATCGATCTCGTCGGCGCCTTGCGCGATGGAGAGGGCGGCCTCGGCGGCCTTGATGATGCTGTGGTGCTTGCCACTGGGGAAACCGCAGACGACCGCGACCTTGAGGTCGGCCCCTTCCGGGATGGTGAGCGGCAGCATGGAGGGAGAGACGCAGACGGAGTAGGTGCCGAGTTCTATGGCCTCGGTAACGAGGGCGGTGACGTCGGCGGTGGTGGCCTCCGGCTTGAGCAGGGTGTGGTCAATGCAGCGGGCGATGCTGATGGTGTCGACGAGGGAGGTTGTCATGGGTGGGTCCTTAGCTGGTGACGAGTTCGGGGGAGATGTGCAGCGCGGTCGATGCGCTGAATTCCTCGATCGAGACGACGCGACCGTCCAGGTCCAGTCGGCGAAACCAGGCATCACCCCGACCGGCTTCGATGGCGATGTGGGAGGTTCGGGAGATTCGGGAGCGGAGCGCTGTGCGCAGCACCGACCCTCTGAGCCTGTGATCTGCCCAGACATTCACTCTACGCTGGACGGCATGCGTTCAACCGGAGCCGTCGACACCGAGGTGGTTCTCCTCCGGCGAGGACGACGACTCGAATATGTCACCCTGGGCTGGAACGTCGTTGGGGTCGCCATCCTGGCCGTGCTCGGCGTGACCGCATCGTCTGTCGCCCTGGTCGGATTCGGACTCGACAGCCTCATCGAGATCGGTGCCAGTACGGTCGTGCTCTGGGAACTGTCCGGCACGGGGGAGACTCGTCAGCAGCGTGCGCTGCGGATGATCGGTGTCGCGTTCGTCGCGCTCGCCGCATACCTCTCCGTGCAATCGACCGTGGCCCTGGCGTCGAACCACCATGCGTCGCCGAGCGTCGCCGGAATCGTCTGGACGGGCATAACGGCCGCTGTCATGTTCGCACTGGCGTTCGGGAAGGCCCGGACCGGCCGCGCCCTCGGAAATCCCGTGCTCGTCACGGAAGGCCGAGTCACTCTGATCGACGGTGTGCTGGCCGTCGCCGTACTCGCGGGGTTGGTCCTCGACCTCGTCCTCGGCTGGTGGTGGGCCGATCCACTCGCCGGCTATGTGATCGTCTACTACGCGGTCCGTGAAGCCATCCACATATTCCGGCCATGATCCCGTTCTTGTCGGTCGCCTGGTCGGTCCCCGCATCGGCTGCTGTGGCTTTTGGGCCGTAGCGATAGCTGCGGCGGCCGGACAATGTAGCAGTCCAGTGAGGGGGACCCGCCGGTTCTAGAACGGTGTCGGGTCGTCGGGGTCTTCGGGTGTGGGGTCGAGGTTCCAGACGTCCACGATCGGGACCGATGGTTTCGGTGCGGGTTTCGGTTTCCGGGGTGGTCTCATGTCGGCGGAGGGTTCGACGATGTAGCTGTACCCGGCGGGTGAGGTCCATTCGATGCGGCCGTCGCCGAGGTGCCTGGGCGACCACCGGGTGTAGCTCTTGACCGCGTGGTGATACGGGCAGAGGTGGGCGAGGTTCATCGCGTCGGTCTCCCCGCCGTGCTGCCACTCCACACTGTGGTCGAGGTCTGATCGTTTGGCGGAGCGCCGGCACCCGGGGAAGGTGCAGGTTTCATCGCGCACCTCGAGCCACTTCTTCAAAGCCGCGGGCGGTTTGTAGGTGTCGCGTCCCATCGAGAGCACGACGCCGGTTTCC